>NZ_JAFCWN010000006.1:0-211689 GCF_049897585.1 Agrococcus sp. TSP3-2-1 | reverse complement strand
CCCCACCACTCATCCATGACGGCATTCCACCACGGGCCACTGACACGCGAGCGACCGCAGAAGAGGGCTGTGGAGAACGTGTTCTGTCCGGTCAGGCGCCGACTGGGGTGCGCTTCGACGCGCTCAGCGCGCTGCGCGCGGAGCGGCTCAGCGCGCTGAGGGAGGGGGCGCCCGGAGCGGCACAGCGAGAAGGAGCGGAGCGGGCGACGGGAATCGAACCCGCGTAATCAGTTTGGAAGACTGAGGCTCTACCATTGAGCTACGCCCGCGCGGCCCGAGCGCGACGCGCGATCGGGACGCGACGAATCTACCGCATCCGCCCTCTCCGTCCGTGCGACGACCGCGCCTCCCTCGCCCGGCTACGCTCGAGACCGTGCAGCGAAGCATCCCTGACGACTTCATCCTCGGCGCCGCGACGGCGGCCTTCCAGATCGAGGGCGCCGCCTTCGAGGACGGGCGCACCGCGAGCATCTGGGACGCGTTCGCGCGCGTGCCGGGCGCGGTGATCGACGGCCACAACGGCGACGTCGCGTGCGACCACTACCACCGCATGACCGACGACGTCGCGCTCATGCGAGACCTCGGCCTGCAGGTCTACCGCTTCTCGACGAGCTGGGCGCGCGTGCGTCCCGACGGCGGCGAGCCCAACGCGAAGGGCATCGACTTCTACTCGCGGCTCGTCGACGAGCTGCTCGCGGCCGACATCATGCCGTGGCTCACGCTCTACCACTGGGACCTGCCGCAGGCGCTCGAGGAGCAGGGCGGGTGGACGAGCCGCGACACCGCGCACCGCTTCGTCGACTACGCGCTCACGGTGCACGACGCGCTCGGCGACCGCGTGCAGAACTGGACGACGCTCAACGAGCCGTGGTGCTCGTCGTTCCTCTCCTACACGGCCGGCGCGCACGCGCCCGGTCGGCAGAGCGTCGAGGCGGGCCTCCAGGCCGGCCACCACCTGCTGCTCGCCCACGGCATGGCGGTCGGCGCGCTGCGCGAGGCGGGAGCCGAGCGCGTTGGCATCACCCTCAACTTCCAGCCCGCCGAGCCGGTCGACCCGCAGAGCGCCTCCGACCTGGAGGCCGCGCGGCGCCTCAACGACCAGTACAACCGCTTCTTCGTGCACCCGATCATGACGGGCGAGTACCCCGAGTCGCTCGTGCGCGACGTCGGCCCGCTCGGCCTCGACGCCGTCGTGCACGAGGGCGACCTCGAGATCATCGCCGCGCCGATCGACGTGCTCGGCGTGAACTACTACCACGACGACGCCGTCTCCTACGAGACGCCCGAGGCGCCGGTCGTCAACGACGCACCGACCGATCGCCCGATCGCGAGCCCGTACCCCGCCGCCGAGGGCGTGCAGGCGCATCCGCGCGGCGTGCCGACGACCAACATGGGCTGGGAGGTCAACCCCTCCGGCCTCACGAAGCTCCTCCACCACCTGCACGACGAGTACACGGGCGCGAAGGGCGTCGAGCTGTGGGTCACCGAGAACGGCGCGGCCTACGACGACGAGGTCGTCACGGATGCGTCGACGGGCGAAGCGCGCATCCACGATGCCGAGCGCACCGACTTCCTCCGCTCGCACGTCGGCGCCGTGCTCGATGCGGTCGACGCGGGCGTGCCGGTCAAGGGCTTCATGTACTGGTCGCTCATGGACAACTTCGAGTGGGCGTGGGGCTACCACAAGCGCTTCGGCATCGTGCGGGTCGACTACGAGACGCAGGAGCGCACCGTGAAGGACTCGGGGCGCGAGCTCTCGCGGATGATCCGCGAGCGGACGCTCTAGCCCGCCGCCGCGGAGTCGGTGCCGCGCGTGCGGATCGCGCGCCGCTTCGCGAGCCCGCGCGCAAGGACGGCGCTCGCCGCGCCTGTGATGATGCCGGGTGCAAAGAGCACGCCCCAGCTCGGGTCGCCACCCGCGAAGACGGCGACCGCGAGCGCGCCTCCGATCGCACCCAGGACGCCGAAAGACGCGTGGTGCACCCACTCGGCCCGCACGCGACGGAGCACTGCCGCCGCGGCGATCGCGACGGGGACGCCATAGAGGGTCAGGGCGGGCAGGCCGATGAACGCGCCGATCAGGAGCGCGATCGGCAGCGTCGAGGCGGCGAGCACCGCGCCGAACACGAACGATCCCGCGAACACCGCACCCGCTCCGACAACCCAGCCGAAGGCGATGTCCCCAGCGGTGAACTCGTTCGCCGCCGGGTCGCGCCAGCCGTACCGCGCACGCAGCGGCTCGTCCACCTCGGGCTCGATCACGACGCGAGCGTGCCGCACCGGCAGTCGACGGTCGAGCGGTCCGCCGCGGACCGGTTCATCGCACCGGCGCGAGCGCGATGAGGAGCGAGAGCACCGCGAGCACCGCCGCGACCGGCACCATCGCCCACCGCTCCGGCTTGCTGCGGGAGATCGCGTTCATGGCGATGCCGAGCACGAAGTAGGCGACGACGACCCACACCGAGCGCGAGCGCGAACTGGAAGACGGCAAGCAGGACGAGGACGGCGGTGAGCACGACGGCGGGGAGCACGTCGACACGATAGCCGGGGCGGGCGCCCGTGGTCGGATCGGTGGATGCGCCCACGCCGTTAGGATCGGTGACTGTACGGGAGCGATCCCTACGGGGCGTAGCTCAGCTTGGCTAGAGCGCCCGCTTTGGGGGCGGGAGGTCGCAGGTTCGAATCCTGTCGCCCCGACGTGCGAGCGAGCGAGACAGCGGCATCGCCGCGGCGGACCCTGCTCGTCGGCTGCGGCAAGCTCGGCACGCCGCTCGGCCTGCGGCTCGTCGCCGCCGGCGGCGAGGTCCTCGCGCTGCGCCGCGACACGACCGGGCTGCCGGATGCGTTCGCGCGCCTCTCGGCCGACCTCAGCGCACCGGTGCCCCGGACGCTCATCCCCGCGGTCGACGACGTGGTGATCACGCTGCCGCCGGGCGACCACGACGGCCCGGAGCCGGCGTACGTGCGGTCGCTCCGGCACCTCGCCGATGCGCTGCAGGCCGCGTCGCGCCGCGTCGTGCTCGTCTCGTCGACGCGAGTGCTCGAGGGCCGCGCCGGTCCGACGCCGCTCACGGAAGCGGACGCGCCGGCGCCGGCCTCCGCTCGTGCCGCGGCGCTGCTCGACGGCGAGCGGCTCGCTTTCGATCGCCTCGACGCGCTCGTCGTGCGCCCCGCGGGCATCTACGGCCCTGGCCGCGACACGCTCGTGCGCAAGGTGCGCGATGGGTCACCCGTGCAGTACGCGCGGCGCACCAACCGCATCCACGAGACGGATCTCGTGCGCTCGCTCGAGGCGATGCTCGGCGAGCCGGAGCCGCCACGGCTCCTCCATGCCGTCGACGCCCGGCCCGCCCCGCTCGGCGATGTCGTGACCTGGATCGCCGATGCCCTCGGTGTGCCACCGCCACCTCGGATCGAGCCGGCGGCGCCGAGCGGCACCGTGCTGCGCGGCGACCGCCTCATGGCGCTGCTCGGTCGGCTGCGCTACCCGTTCTTCGAGGACGGCTACAGCGCCCTGCTCGAGCAGGCGATCGTCGCCGGCGCGGCGCGCGGAGGACCGCCCCTTGTCGCACGCGTCGCGCCGACATAAGGTCGCGGCGAGCGCGGCAGCGGACCGCGCCGGAGGTCGCGATGCCCGATCCGCGAGTCATCGAGTTCCATCGCCTGCACGAAGCGGGCACGTTCGTGATGCCCAACCCGTGGGATCTCGGCAGCGCCCGCATCCTCGAGCGGCTCGGCTTCCCCGCCCTCGCGACGACGAGCGCAGGCTTCGCCTGGTCGATCGGCAAGCAGGACTCGCGCGTCGCGCTCGATGAGGCGCTCGGCCACCTCCGCGCCCTCGCCGCAGCCGTCGCCGTGCCGCTCAACGCCGACTTCCAGGGCGGCTTCGCCGACGATCCCGAGATCGTCGCCGCGCACGTGGAGGCGGCCGCCTCGACCGGCGTCGCGGGCCTGTCGATCGAGGACTCGACCGGCGACGCCGAGCACCCGCTCTTCGAGCACGCGCTCGCCGTCGAGCGCGTCGCCGCGGCTCGAGCGGCGATCGACCGCGGCGGGACCGGGGCGCTGCTGACCGCGAGGTCCGAGGGGTACGTCGTCGGGCATCCCGATCTCGACGACACGATCCGTCGGCTCGTCGCGTACGCCGGCGCAGGCGCCGACTGCCTCTATGCGCCACGCATCTCCTCGCGCGACGAGGTCGCGGCGATCGTCGCGGCCGTCGCGCCGAAGCCCGTGAACCTGCTCGTGAATGCGCCGTTCGTCACCGTCGAGGAGGCGGCGGCGCTCGGCGTGCGCCGCATCAGCGTCGGCGGCACGCTCGCGCGCGCGGCGTGGGGCGGGTGGCTCGGCGCCGCCCGCGAGATCGCCGAGCGCGGCACCTTCACGGCGTTCCAGGGGCTGCCGGATGTCGAGAGCCTGCTCGCCGACGGATGACCGACGCGAGCGCGTCGCGTCAAGCGATCGCGATGCCCGAGAAGCACGTGACCGTCGCGCCGCCCACCCAGACCGTGCCGTCGGCATCCGCCTCGATCGAGATCGCTCCCGCGCGTCCGAGCCGTCGGCCCTGCGAGACCGAGTACGCGCGCTCGGCCGCGCCGGTGCTCGTGAGCCACTGGGCGACCGACGCGTTCTGGCTGCCGCACACCGGGTCCTCCGCGACGCCGATCGCGGGCGCGAACGAGCGCAGCTCGAACGCGCGCTCCGAGCCGGGCGGGTAGGCGCCGATCGCGCCGACCATGGCGTCGGGGATGCGCGAGAGGTCGGGCTCGAGGTCGAGCACCTCCTGCGCCGTCTCGAGCCGCACGACGCACCAGCCCGGCCCGTTGTCGACCCACTGGTGCGCGACCACCCGCTCGGGCGCGATGCCGAGCGCCTCGACGAGGCGCGCGAGGTGCTCGGGCTCGAGCTCGCCCGTGCGGCGCATCGGGGGAGCGGCGAAGGCGAGCACGTCTCCGCGCCGCACGTCGATGAGGCCGGCCTCGCACTCCTGCACGATGCGGTCGTCGCGCCGAGGAACGCCGCCGTGCTCGAGCCACGCGTGGGCCGAGCCGAGCGTCGGGTGGCCCGCGAACGGCAGCTCGCCGCCGGGCGTGAAGATGCGCAGCCGGTAGTCGGCGTCGGGCGAGGCGGGCGGCAGCACGAACGTCGTCTCCGACAGGTTCGTCCAGCGCGCGATGCGCTGCATCGACGCGTCGTCGATGCCCTCGGCATCGAGCACGACGGCGACGGGATTGCCGAGGTAGGGCTGGGCGCCGAAGACGTCGACCTGGGCGAAGCGGCGCTGGCGGGTCATGCTCTCTCCTTCGTCGGAGGTCGATGGATGCGTCGGCTCACTCCTCGATCGCGCCGCCCACGTCGCGCAGGTGCTCGCGGAAGCCGATGCCGCGGGCGCTGCGGGCGTCGAGGTAGTCACGGAACCGCACTTGCTCGCGCAGGCTCGAGCCGCCGCGCATGGCGGCGGCCTGGCGGCGCTCGGTGTCGCGGATGCTCGCGGCGGCCTCGGCGATCGGGCTCGCGTGCGCGACCGGCACGACGATCGCGCCGTCGTCATCGGCGAGCACGAGGTCGTCGCGCGCCACCGCGTGCTCGCCGAGCCGCGCGACCTGGAGCGCGTCGGCCGCCTGCGGCTCGACGCTCGCCGGTCCCGACGGCGAGGCGCCGAGGCTCAGCACCGGCAGGCCGATCTCGCGCAGCTCGCGGGTGTCGCGGTGCAGCCCCCAGATGACGATGCCGGCGATGCCGGCGCGCGCCGCCTCGAGCGCGACGAGGTCGCCGAGGCACGCGCGGTCGGTGCGACCGCCGTCGTCGACGACGAGCACGTCACCCGGCTCGCTCGCCTCGAGCGCCTCGAGGAACACGTCGACGCTGCCGACGTGCTGCGCGGGGAGCGCCCGGCCGACGACGTGCACGCCCGGCAGCACGGGCCGCAGCCCGGCGGGACCGCACCGGACCGGCACGCTGAGGCGCATGCATGCATCCGCCACATGAGCCGTCGAGAGGTCGTGGAAGGCCGACTGGAGCTCCTGCATGGGTCCTCCTCCATCGCACTCAACCGGGTTCGTGCTGCGTCGGCACCCACACGAGCGGGTGGTGGCAGCGATCGCACAGCACGTACCCATGCTCCCAGACGACCTCGTGCCCGTGGCGCTCGCAGTCCGACTCGAGCTGCGCCCACCGCAGGTCGGCGAGCGCGGTGCGGCGATGCAGCGGCCACCGCCACGGTGTGAGCCCGAGCTCCCGGAGCTCCGGGTCCGTCCAGTCATCCCGGTGGTGCGCCGGCCACTCGCCGACCGTCGGCTCGCCGTAGCCGCCCTCGATGGCGCAGGGCCGGGTGCTCCTGGGTGGGCGGCGGCAGCGCAGGCAGACGCCGTCGAGCAGCTGCTCCTCCATCATCGGGCTCCTCTCAGCACGGGACCGGATGCGTCGCTACGGCCGAGCGCGCCCGCGCCGCTGCGCGGTGAGCACGATCGCGACGCCCGCCGCCGCTACGACGAGCCCGGCGATGCCGAGCGGCGTGATCGGCACGCCGAAGATGAGCCAGACCCAGAGCATCGTCGTCGGCGGCGTGAGGTAGAGCATCGTGCTCACGAACGTCGCGCCGTGCGAGCGCGTGACCGTCACGTAGAGCACGTAGCCGCCGAGGCTCGAGAGCACGACGAGCCACAGCACCGCGAACCAGAGCTCGCCCGACGCCGGGGGAGCGGCGTGCCCGCGCAGCAGCGCGACCGCCATGAATGCGGCGCCCGCGACGATCGAGTGCAGGGTGAGCGTCTGCAGGAGGTCGTCGTGCATGTGCCAGCGGCGCTGCAGCACGGTGCCGGTGCCGAGGCACATGACCGCGGCGAGCGGGAGCGCGTAGGCCCACAGCGGCGCGCCGGTGCCGCCGAGAGCGCCCGAGACGACGAGCGCGACGCCGCCGAGCCCGACCGCCATGCCGAGCCACATCCATCCGTTCGCCCGCTCGCCGAGGAAGCGGCCGGCGATCGTGGCGACGAGCATCGGCTGGAGCGCTGCGATGAGCGCCGCGGTGCCGCCGTCGACGCCCGCGCGCACGCCCTCGAAGATGAGGAGGAGGTACGCCGCCTGGTTGAGCACCGCGACCGTGCCCTGCCGCAGCCAGCTCGCGCGCCCCGGCCAGCGACGGCGGAGCGCGAGCATCGCCGCGAGGAGGATGCCTGCGAGCACGACGAAGCGCCACGCGAGCACCGTGATGGGTTCGCCGCCGGCGCGAGCGGCGAGCTCTGCGCCCACGAAGCCCGAGCTCCACGTGACGATGAGCCCGATCGAGGCGACAGTGATCGCGGCCGTGCCGAGGCGGCCAGCGCGCTGCGCCGCCACCTAGGTCTCGACGACGAGGATCGGGTCGCTCGTCGGCGCCTCGGAGCCGCCCGCCGGCTCGACCGTCACGCCGATCGCGGCGCCGGCCGAGAGCTCGCCCTCCAGCAGGAACGCGCTCGAGGCGTCGAACACGCCCGCCGATCGGGCGCCGGCCTCGTCGATGAACCAGGCTTGGTAGGTCGATCCCTCGGGCGCGGCCGGCAGGCCGTCGAAGAGGATCGCCGACTGCTCGCGCTCGGGCGACCAGACGACCGTCGCGACGCCGCCGTCGGCGAGCTCGACCTCGCTCCGATGCGCGTCGGACGCCGCGACGAGGGCGCCGAGCGCCTCCTGTCGCGAGTCGCCGCCGAGCTGGGTGCCGATCGCGACGCCGCCGAGCAGCAGCGCCGACCCCGCCGCGACCGCACCGAGCACGCGCGCGGGGCGCCAGCGCGCTCGCGCGCGGCGCTCGGCAGGGCCGACCGGGCCGGCAGCGGGGGTGGATGCGCGCGGCTCCTCGGCGCGAGCGGCGGCGGATGCGTCCGGTCGCGAGAGTGCGGACGGCGCGTCGCGCCGCGGCTCGCGCGCGATCGCGTCGAGCACGCTCGCGCGCAGGCTCGGCGGCGGCGCGACCTCGTCGGCCGCGAGCAGCGCCGCGGTGTCGGCGAGCTGCCGCGCCTCCGCGAGCGCCTCGGGCGACGCCTCGGCCTCGAAGCGCGCGCGCTCGGCAGGCTCGAGCGCGTCGAGCGCGTAGGCGGCCGCCAGCTCGTCGACGGGCCGGGACTCGTCGGTCATGTCGTCACCCCCAGGATCCCGCGGAGGCGCTGCATGCCGTCGCGGAGCCTCGTCTTCACCGTGCCGAGCGGCGCACCGATGCGCTCGGCGATCTCCGTCTGCGTGAGCCCTTCGAAGTACGCGAGCTCGATCGCCTCGCGGTGCGAGTCGCTCAGGTCGCCGAGCGCTCGCCGCGCCCTCGCCGCGTCGAGCGAGATCTCGGCCTGCTCGGCGACGGTGTCGACCGGCACCGCCGTGTCGCGCACGCCGATCCGCTCGTCGCGATCGCGCTGCGACTGCGAGGAGCGCACGCGGTCGACGGCGCGCGCGTGCGCGATCTGCAGCAGCCACGACATCGCGGCCCCGCGGCTCGGGTCGAAGCGCTTCGCCTGCCGCCACGCCTCGAGGTAGACCTCCTGCGCGACCTCCTCCGACTGCGCGCGATCCACGAGGATGCGCAGCACGAGCCCGTAGACCCTCGCGGCCGTCGCGTCGTAGAGCTCCGCGAACGCCCGCTCGTCGCCGTCCGCCGCGCGCACGAGGCACTGCTCGAGCGAGGTCTCCACTCGCCCGAGTATTGCAGGCCGCCACCGGGCGGCCGCTCGGGGCCCGGCGAGCGCGGTCATGCCCGTGATTCGTCACGGGCGAACGGGCGGATTGGCCCGATCGCAGGGGAGGGCCGTTACACTCGGACGATGGTCCGCCCGCAAGCGGTGGATCTCGCGTGCCTACGCACCGCTGGCCCTCGTGCCGCACAACCACCAACCTCAGGAGACCACCCCGTGAAGACCACGGTCGAGAAGATCGAGAACACGCGCACCAAGCTGACCATCGCGGTCGAGCCCGAGGAGCTGCGCCCCGCGATCGACAGCGCCTACAAGGCCGTCGCCGAGCAGATCAGCGTCCCCGGCTTCCGCAAGGGCAAGGTCCCCGCGGCGATCATCGACCAGCGCATCGGGCGCGAGGAGATCCTCAACCAGGCCGTCTCCGAGTCGATCGACGAGTTCTACCGCCAGGGTGTCGCCGAGGCCGGCATCCGCCCGCTCGGCCGCCCCCAGGCCGACGTCACCGCGTGGCCCGAGCTGGGGGACTTCTCGGGCGACCTCGTCCTCGAGATCGAGGTCGACGTGCGCCCCGAGTTCGACCTCCCCGAGGTCGACGGCCGCACGATCACGGTCGACGCGATCGAGATCGGCGACGACGCCGTGCAGGAGGAGCTCGACGCGCTGCGCAGCCGCTTCGGCACGCTCGTCACGGTCGACCGCCCCGCCGCGAAGGGCGACTTCGTCACCCTCGACCTGACCGCGACGATCGAGGGCGAGGTCGTCGACACCGCCAACGGGATCTCCTACGAGGTCGGCTCGGGCGAGCTCATCGACGGCATCGACGAGGCCGTCGACTCGCTCACCGCCGGCGAGGAGACCACCTTCACCTCGAAGCTCGTCGGCGGCGACCACGCCGGCAAGGACGCCGAGGTCACCGTCACCGTCGACGCGGTCAAGGAGCGCGAGCTGCCCGAGGCCGACGACGACTTCGCCCAGATGGCGAGCGCCTTCGACACGATCGACGAGCTCAAGGCCGACCTCAAGGAGCAGGCAGCTCGCAGCCGCCGCATGGGCCAGGCCGAGCAGGCGCGCCAGCGCCTGCAGGAGGAGCTCGTCGAGGCCGTCGAGATCGAGGTCCCCTCGGCCGTCGTCGAGGATGAGGTCACCCGGCACCTCGAGGCCGAGAACCGCGCCGACGACACCGAGCACGGCGAGGAGGTGCGTCAGGAGACGCGCAAGCTCCTCAAGCAGCAGATGCTCTTCGACCGCTTCGCCGAGGAGGCGAACCTGCAGGTCACGCAGCAGGAGCTCACGCAGATCATCGTGCAGCAGGCCGCGCAGTACGGCATGGCGCCGCAGGAGCTCGTGCAGGCGCTCGAGGCCAACGGTCAGCTGCCCGTGCTGCTCGGCGACATCCTGCGCGGCAAGACGCTCTCGACGCTGCTCGGGCGCGTCTCGGTCGTCGACGACAAGGGCGAGGCCGTCGACCTCTCCGACTTCCTGCCGCCGGCCGACGAGGTCGACGAGGACGACGTCGAGGGCGCGATCCGCGAGGCAGAGGCGAAGCTCGCGGCGCAGCACCAGGAGGACTGAGCACCTCAGAGAGGGCCGGGCGGGAGCCCGGCCCTCTCGCGTGCCTCCGCCTGCGGCGAACACGCGCAGGAGCGCCCCTCCCGCTCACCTAGTGTGGAGAGCAACCGAGAGAAGGAGTCACCCGTGGCTGAACCCGTCCTCGCGCCGTCGGTCTTCGACCGGCTGCTGCGCGACCGCATCATCTGGCTCGGCCAGGAGGTGCGGGACGAGAACGCGAACGAGATCTGCGCGAAGATCCTGCTGCTCGCCGCAGAGGACCCGAACAAGGACATCTACCTCTACATCAACTCGCCCGGCGGCTCGATCACGGCCGGCATGGCGATCTACGACACGATGCAGTTCGTGCCCAACGACATCGTCACGGTCGGCATCGGCATGGCCGCCTCGATGGGCCAGCTGCTGCTCACCGCCGGCACCGCGGGCAAGCGCTACATCACGCCGAACGCGCGCGTGCTGCTGCACCAGCCGCACGGCGGCTTCGGCGGCACCTCGAGCGACATCCAGACGCAGGCGCAGCTCATCCTCGACATGAAGAAGCGCCTCGCCGAGATCACTGCGGAGCGCACGGGCAAGAGCGTCGAGCAGATCAACGCCGACGGCGACCGAGACCGCTGGTTCACGGCGCAGGAGGCGCTCGAGTACGGATTCGTCGACCACCTCCGCGCGTCGGCGAGCGACGTCACGGGCGGCGGCGGCACGGACCAGGACGGCACCGCTGACCAGGAGGGCGGCAACTGATGGAGACTCCCACGTTCCAGGCGGGCGGCAGCGCCCTCCAGATGCCCGGCTCGCGCTACATCCTCCCGAGCTTCGAGGAGCGCACCGCCTACGGCTTCAAGCGCCAGGACCCCTACGCGAAGCTCTTCGAGGACCGCATCATCTTCCTCGGCGTGCAGGTCGACGACGCATCCGCCGACGACGTCATGGCGCAGCTGCTCGTGCTCGAGTCGCAGGACCCCGACCGCGACATCGTCATGTACATCAACTCGCCCGGCGGCTCGTTCACGGCCATGACGGCGATCTACGACACGATGCAGTACATCCGGCCCGCCGTGCAGACGGTGTGCCTCGGCCAGGCGGCCTCCGCCGCGGCCGTGCTGCTCGCGGCGGGCGAGCCCGGCAAGCGCCTCGCGCTGCCGAACGCCCGCATCCTCATCCACCAGCCCGCGACGTCCGACGCCGGCCGCGGTCAGGCATCCGACATCGAGATCCAGGCGCGCGAGGTGCTCCGCATGCGCGAGTGGCTCGAGGAGACCCTCGCGAAGCACTCCGACCAAGAGGTCGAGCGCGTCTCGAAGGACATCGAGCGCGACACGTTCCTCTCGGCGCAGGAGGCCCTCGAGTACGGCCTCATCGACCAGGTGCTCACGAGCCGCAAGACGGCGCCGCAGCTGCTCGGCTGACGCTGGAACGACGAAGGCCGGCCTCCCGCAGGAGTGCCGGCCTTCGTCATGCGCGGGGATGCGCGGGGTCACGCCTCGTCGCGCCGGCGGCGGTAGCCGCGGTTGACCGTGTAGGCGATGATCGCGAGCACGACGAGCAGTGCGAGCACGCCGATCGCGATGAACGGGAAGTCGCCGCCCTCGTCGGCCGCGTCGTCGCCGGGGCTCGCGTCGTCGCTCGCGACCGGACCGGGCGCCGCCTCGCCGGGATCGACGGATGCCTCGGGCTCGGTCGTCGACGCGGGCTCGGTCGCGTCGGGCGCGGCGGCACCGCAGATCGGGGCCGTCTCGGAGCCGGCCGTGCCAGCCTCGCCCTCGGCGGGCTCGAACGAGAACGCCACCGTGCCGTCGACGGGGTGGCCGTCGGACGAGACCACCTGGTAGTCGAGCGCGTAGTCGCCCGCCGCGCCGAGCTCGGCGTCGAGCGAGATCGTGTCGCCCTCGACGACGACGCAGCCGTCGCCGTAGTAGCGGCCGTCCGCGTCGGTGAGCTGCAGCCGGTTCGCGGAGTCGGCGCCCTCGAGCGAGAGGATCTCCTCGTTCATCACGACGCTGAACGTGCCGGGCTGCTCGGTCACCGTGTCGCCGTCGCTCGGCGTCGAGCCGATCACGGCGGCGTGGGCGGGCAGGAGGATGACGGCCGCGAGCGCGGCGAGGGCGGCATGCATGCCTCCAGCCTATCGAGGGGCTCGCGGGCCGCCCCGGCGCCGATCGGGCCGAATCCGGCGTGGTCGGCCCCCGTGTCGGCGGCCTGCTCTAGGCTCGTCACAGGGCGCGGCCCGCGCTCGCAGGCGATGAGGAGGGCGAGATGGCACGACTCGGAGAGAGCGGCGATCTGCTGAAGTGCTCCTTCTGCGGCAAGAGCCAGAAGCAGGTGCAGCAGCTCATCGCTGGCCCCGCGGTGTACATCTGCGACGAGTGCGTCGAGCTGTGCAACGAGATCATCGAGGAGCGCGCCGCCGAGGCCGGCGAGGGCACGCAGCCGGAGCGCTTCACCCTGCCGAAGCCGCGCGAGATCTTCGACTTCCTCGAGGAGTACGTCGTCGGCCAGCAGAGCGCGAAGCAGTCGCTCGCGGTCGCGGTCTACAACCACTACAAGCGCATCGGCGCCGCGAAGCAGCTCGAGTCGGCCGACACCGCCGGCGACGGCGTCGAGATCCAGAAGTCGAACATCCTGATGGTCGGCCCGACCGGCTGCGGCAAGTCCTACCTCGCGTCGACGCTCGCGAAGCAGCTCAACGTCCCGTTCGCCGTCGCCGACGCGACGTCGCTCACCGAGGCGGGCTACGTCGGCGAGGACGTCGAGAACATCCTGCTCAAGCTCATCCAGGCCGCCGACTTCGACGTCAAGCGCGCCGAGACCGGCATCATCTTCATCGACGAGATCGACAAGGTCGCGCGGAAGGCCGAGAACCCGTCCATCACGCGCGACGTCTCGGGCGAGGGCGTGCAGCAGGCGCTGCTGAAGATCATCGAGGGCACGGTCGCCTCGGTGCCGCCGCAGGGCGGGCGCAAGCACCCGAACTCCGAGTTCATCCAGATCGACACGTCGAACGTGCTGTTCATCGTCGCGGGTGCCTTCGCCGGCCTCGAGGACATCATCGCGAACCGCTCGGGCAAGCGCGGCATCGGCTTCGGCGCCCCGGTCGCGTCGCTCAAGCCCGACCTCGACGTCTTTCAGGACGTGCTGCCGGAGGACCTGCACAAGTTCGGCCTCATCCCCGAGTTCATCGGCCGGCTCCCCGTCATCGCGACGGTGTCGCCGCTCGATCGCGCCGCGCTCGTGCAGATCCTCACCGAGCCGCGCAACGCGCTCGTGAAGCAGTACCAGCGCATGTTCGAGATCGACGGCGTCAAGCTCGACTTCGAGCCCGAGGCGCTCGAGGCGATCGCCGACCTCGCGGTCGAGCGGAAGACCGGTGCTCGTGGCCTCCGCGCGATCCTCGAGACCGTGCTCGCACCGGTGATGTTCGACGTGCCCTCGCGCGAGGGCGTCGAGCGAGTCATCGTGACGCGCGAGTCCGTCGCGGGCGGCGAGCCGCCCATCGTGCTCACCGCCGACGACATCCAGGAGCTCTCGGCCTGACCGCGTTGCGGAAGCACCGAAGGTAAGGCTACCCTTACCTTGTGAACCGCACCGGACTGAGCGCGCTGCGCGCCGACGACGTCTCGCTCGCATACGGGCGCGAGGCGATCGTGCACGCCGCGTCGATCACGCTCACCCCGGGCCGCGTGACGGCCCTCGTCGGCCCGAACGGCTCCGGCAAGTCCACGCTCCTGCGCGGCCTCACCGCGCTCCACCGGCCGACCGAGGGGCGCGTGCTGTTCGCCGACGGCGCCGACGCGTCGGCGCTCGCCGAGCGCGAGCTCGCGCGCCGCATCGCGCTGCTCGCGCAGTCGCACCCCGACCCCTCAGGCGTGAGCGTGCGCGAGGTCGTCGCCTACGGCCGGTTCGCGCACCGCGGCCGGTTCCGCTCCGGCGATCCGCGCGGCGGCGAGGTGATCGAGCGAGCCATGGCCGCGACGGGCATCGACTCGCTCGCCGAGCACCCGGTCGCGCAGCTCTCCGGCGGCCAGCGGCAGCGCGTGTGGCTCGCGACGTGCCTCGCGCAGGAGACCGGCATCGTGCTCCTCGACGAGCCGACGACGTTCCTCGACGTGCGCTACCAGCGCGAGATCCTCGAGATCGTGCGCGACCTCGCCGACGACGGCGTCGCGGTCGGCATCGTGCTGCACGACCTCGAGCAGGCCGCCGAGGTCGCCGACGACGTCGTGCTGCTCGTGCACGGCCGCATCGTGGCCACCGGCAGTCCGGAGGAGGTGCTGACGGCCGAGCGCCTCAGCGCCGCCTACGAGGTGCCCATCGACGTCGAGCCCGACCCCTCGGGCTTGCGCATCCGGCCGCAGCGGCTCCGCCGCCGGCCCCTCGTGTCGCGCGCCGCGTGACGCGCACTCCCATCGGGCCGAGCGCCCGAGGAAGGACCCCCATGTCCAAGCGAACCCTGCTCACCGGCGCCGCGCTGCTCTCGGCGCTCGCCCTCACCGCGTGCGGCACGACCGAGCCGGCCGGCTCCAGCCAGGGCGCGGAGCCCGAGGCCTCGGCCGTCACGGTGACGGACGCGCGCGGCGTCGAGGTCGAGGTGCCGGCCGGCGCCACCGACGTCGTCGCCCTCGAGTGGGCGGCGGTCGAGCACCTGCAGACCGTCGGCATCGAGCCGGTCGGCGTCGCCGACGTCGAGGGCTACACCAGCTGGGCCGGCACGGGAGCGCCGCTCGCGGGCGAGCCGACCGACGTCGGCACGCGCACCGAGCCGTCGATGGACTCGATCGCGGCGCTCGCCCCGGACCTCATCGTCGCCGTCGCGGGCCGCGACGACGCCGCCTACGGCGACCTCGAGGCCATCGCGCCCGTCGTCGTCCTCGCCGGCGCCGACGCATCCGACCCCCTCGGCACGATGCTCGCCGACCTGCGGCTCGTCGCCGAGGCGACCGGCACGCAGGACGCGGCCGAGGCCGCGATCGACGAGTTCGAGGCGCACGTCGACGAGCTCGCGGGCGAGGTCGAGGCGGCCGGTCTCGCCGGCACGCCGCTCGCGCACATGGACGGCTACGAGAACGGCGGGCAGATCGAGATCCGCCCCTACGCCGACGGTGCGCTCCTGCCCGCGGCGTTCCAGGAGATCGGCTTCGAGAACGGCTGGCCGGGGGAGGGCGACCCGCAGTACGGCCTCGGCATCACCGACGTCGAGGGGCTCACCGCGCTCGACCCCGAGTCGCACATCCTCTACATGACCGTCGGCGACCGTGACGTGTTCGTCGACCAGCTCGCATCGAACGCGATCTGGACCGGCCTGCCCTCGGTCGAGGCAGGCCGCGTGCACCGGCTGCCCGACGGCATCTGGCTCTTCGGCGGCGTCGACTCGGTGAGCGCCTACCTCGACGCGGTGCTCGCGTCGCTCTCGCCCACGCCGTGACCCGGGTCCGACCTGGAGGGCTCGCGCTCGGCGCGGCCCTCCTCGTCGCACTCCTCGGCCTCGCGGCTTGGCACGTCACGCAGGGGACGACGCAGCTCGGGGTGCCCGAGCTGCTGGGCTGGCTCGGCGGGGAGCGGAGCGACAGCGCCGTCATCGTCGAGAGCCGGCTCCCGCGCGTCGCCGCCGCGATCGTCGTCGGGCTCGCGCTCGGCGCGGCCGGCTACGCGATGCAGACGATCACCGGCAACCCGCTCGCCTCGCCCGACACGCTCGCGGTGAACGGCGGCGCGGGCGCCGCGATCGCGCTCGCTGCCGTCTTCGGCGCGAGCCTGCCCGGGCTCGGTGGCGCGGCGCTCGCCTTCGGCGGCGGCATCGTGGCTGCGCTCGCCGTCGTCGCGATCGGCCGCGGGCGAGGCTCGACGACGCAGATGGTGCTCGTCGGCACCGCGCTCGCGCTCGCGCTGCAGTCGGTCTCGACGGTCGCGATCATCCTCGCGGAGCAGGAGACCGCTGGCCTCTACGCGTGGGGCGTCGGTCGGCTCTCGCAGAACGGCATCGGCACCGTCGCGCAGCTGCTGCCCGTCGTGCTGCTCGGCATCGCCGCGCTGCTGCTGCTCGCGCGCAGGCTCGACGTGCTCTCGCTCGGCGAGGAGGCCGCGACCACGATCGGCGTGGGAGTCGGCCGGCTCCGCTTCACCGCGCTCGTCGCCTCGGTCGCGCTCGCGGCCGCAGCGGTGGCGATCGCAGGGCCCATCGGCTTCGTCGGGCTCGCGGCGCCGATCGTCGTCCGGCTGCTCGCGGCGCGCATCCCGGGCGCGGCCCGCCACATCGTCGCGATCCCGCTCGCCGCGCTCAGCGGCGCGCTCCTCGTGGTCGGCTCCGACGTGCTGCTGCGCTTCGCGCTCGGCGGCATCCGATCGATGGACGTCCCGACCGGCGTCGTGACGAGCCTCGTCGGCGCCGTCTGCATCATCGTCCTCGCGCGCTCCATGGCGGGTGCTGCCGAGACCGAGTCGATGACGGTGCTCGGCGCGCGGACGCTCACCGCGCGCGCGTGGTTGCCGCTCGTCGTCGCGGGTGCGCTGCTCGCCGCCCTCGCCGTCGGTGCGGTGCTGCTCGGGGACCGGATGCTGCTGCTCGGCGACGTCGCGAACTGGCTCGCGGGCCGCGCGGGCGACGCGGTGCGCGTGACGCTCGACACGCGCTCGCCGCGCGTCGTCGCCGCGGTGCTCGCCGGAGTCGCGCTCGCGCTCTCGGGCGCGCTCGTGCAGGCGATCGCGCGCAACGCGCTCGCGGATCCCTACCTGCTCGGGGTCGCGGGCGGTGCCGGGCTCGGAGCGATCGGCGTCATCACGCTCGTGCCCGCCGCGGTCGGCTGGGCCGTCGCGGGCGGCGCGCTCGCGGGAGGCGCGGCCGTCGGCGCGCTCGTGATCGCGCTCGTCGGCTGGCGGCGGCTCGGCAGCCTCCGGCTCGTGCTGACGGGCCTCGCGCTCTCGGCGGGCACGGCGGCGCTCACGAGCATGCTCATCGTCGTCACCGACCCCTACAACCGGGCGAAGGCGATCGTCTGGCTCGCCGGCAGCACCTACGGCCGCGGCTTCGAGGACGTCGTGCCGGTCGCGGTGACGATCGTCGTCGCGGTGCTCGCCCTCGTGTGGATGCACCGCGACCTCGACCTCGCGCAGCTCGACGAGGCGACCCCGCGGCTGCTCGGCGTGCGGCTGCCCGCGGTGCAGGTCGTCGCGCTCGTGCTCGCCGTCGCGCTCGCCTCGACGGCGGTCGGGGCGATCGGCGTCGTCGCGTTCGTCGGGCTCGTGGCGCCGCACGCGGCCAGGGCGCTCGTCGGTGCCCGGCACCGGGTGCTGCTGCCGCTCGCGGCCCTGCTCGGCGGCTCGCTCACCCTGCTCGCCGACACGCTCGGGCGCACGCTCATCGCTCCCGCGCAGCTGCCTGCGGGCGTCATGACCGCGCTCGTCGGCATCCCGTACTTCATCTGGCTCGTGCTGCAAGCGGGCCGCGCGCGCTGACGCGCAGGGGCGGGACCGGCTCCGCGCGAAGCCTCGCGCGGAGCCTCGGCGCGCGGGTGACGCTGTTCTGCAACGGCGTGCGATGCATGTTCTAGAACGCTTTGTAAACGGCGTTCACTTAGGGTCGACCGACGATCGGCTCAGTGTGCCGCGAGCGAGGGGTACAGATCGGCGTACCCCGGGGGCTGGGTGCGAATGTCCTCAGGAGGGCTGAAGCGTCTGTGTATTGAGCCATATCCAGCCACGAATCACCCTTGACGGTGACCGAAGCAAGCACAGCTCACCGACTCGCGCAGCGCGCGGGCCGAGCCGCGGCGAAGGTGTCGCGGTCGACGTGGGCGACAGCCCGGCGGGAGTCCTCCGTCGGGCAGAGCAAGAGGAGCCACCGTGCACGCGCCCGCCCCCAGCAGCCCGCCGCCACGATCTCGCCACCTCGGTGAGAAGCTGCGGCGCAACTCGATCGCCCTCCTGTCGGCGTTCGCGATAGCCGTCCCCGTCGCCGTGGTCGCGACACCGAGCCCCGCACTCGCCGTCACCGATGAGACCCCGTCGTTCGTCTTGAACCAGAACGATCTCGAGTTCATCCTGCGGCAGATCCAGATCTCCGAGGCGCACGCCGCCGACGAGCTCGACCCGTCGAACTACACGCTGCTCTGCGCGAGCGCGCAGGACGCGACCGGCACGTGCGTGCCGGACGTCGCCCGGCCCGCGGGCGTGCGCACCGTCGATGGCTCGTACAACAACCTGCGGGTCAACCAGGCCCACTACGGCAGCGCCGACAACGCGTTCCCGCGCCTGCTCGACCCGATCTGGCTCGAGGCCGAGACGGTGCCGCCGGGAGCTCCGCCGAACACCGCCGGCCAGAGCGCGGTCTGCGGGGCGACGAGCCCGACGGGCCAGACCTGCTACGCGCAGACCGAGGGCTTCGTCTACGACAGCGAGCCGCGCGTGATCAGCAACCTCATCGTCGACCAGACGACGTCGAACCCCGCGATCGTCAACCAGATCGAGGCCGGCACGGCGACCCTCATCGAGGGCACCGACATGGCGAGCACCCCGAACACGGCGCCGGACGAAGGACTGTCGGCGCCGTTCAACACGTTCATGGGCTTCTTCGGGCAGTTCTTCGACCACGGCCTCGACCTCGTGGACAAGGGCGGCCACGGCACGCTCATCGTGCCGCTCGAGGGGGACGACCCGCTCTACGACCCGTCGTCGCACTCGAACTTCCTCGTGCTGACGCGAGCGGACCGCATCGAGGACGCGAACGGCAACCCGACGACGGAGCACACGAACCTCACGACCCCGTTCGTCGACCAGAACCAGACGTACGCGTCCCACCCCTCGCACCAGGTGTTCCTGCGCCAGTACGACGCCGACGGCGACGCGACCGGGCACCTGCTCGAGGGCGTCGGCGGCGGCATGGGCACGTGGGCCGACCTCAAGCGGCAGTCGAACCAGATCCTCGGCATCGGGCTGACCGACGCCGACCTGCTCGACGTGCCCCAGGTGCTCGTCGACCCCTACGGCAACTACGTCCCGGGCCCCGCCCGGGGGCTGCCGCAGCTCATCGTCTCGTCCGGCCCGAACGTGCAGGACGTGACGTTCGTCGAAGGCGACCCGGCAGCGCCGGTCTCGACGACGAACGCCCTCTCGACGAACCACGCGTTCCTCGACGACATCGCGCACGGCGCCACGCCGCTGTTCGACGCCGCGGGCAACCTCGTGCCGATCCAGTTCGACGAGAACGGCGACATCATCGACCCGGGCATCCCGCTGTTCGACGCGGGCGGCGCTCCGGTGAGCGATCCGAGCCTCACGGGCTACGACGCGGCGCGCCTCGGCGAGCACTTCGTCGCCGGCGACGGTCGCGTCAACGAGAACATCGGCCTGACCGCGGTGCACGCGATCTTCCACGCGGAGCACAACCGCATGGTGGGGCAGATCGAGGCGCTGCTGAACGGCGACCCGAGCACGGAGCTGCTGCGCAACGACCAGACGATGGCCGACCCGACGCTCCTCGCGGAGTTCGCGAAGGCCTTCCGCGGCGAGGCGCACAGCTACCCCTCGGCGAAGCCCGAGGAGACGCTGCCCGGTCCGCAGGCGGACGACTGGTCATACCAGGAGCGGCTCTTCCAGGCCGCGAAGTTCGCCACCGAGATGCAGTACCAGCACATCGTCTTCGAGGAGTTCGCGCGGACGATCGCTCCGACGATCGATGCCGTCGTGTTCAACGAGAACAGCTACAACCCCGCGATCGACCCGGCGATCATGGCCGAGTTCGCGCACGTCGTCTACCGCTTCGGGCACTCGATGATGACGGAGGAGATCGGGCGGGAGGACGCCGGAGGGACCACGGGTCTCACCGATGTGCCGCTGCTCGAAGGCTTCCTGAACCCCGAGCGGTACGACATGAACGGCACGCTGACGCCGGAGCAGGCGGCAGGATCGCTCATCAACGGCATGACGGGACGCGTCGGCAGCCAGATCGACGAGCACGTCACCGACACGCTGCGCAACAACCTGCTCGGCCTGCCGCTCGACCTCGCGACGATCAACCTGCTCCGCGGTCGCGACGTCGGCATCCCGCCGCTGCAGGATGCCCGCGCGGCGTTCTTCGCCGCGACGGGCGACTCTGCGCTCGAGCCGTACAGCGACTGGGTCGACTTCGGCCTCGGCCTGAAGAACGGCAACAACTTCGGTCGCGGCGGCAGCAATGCGTCGCTCGTGAACTTCGTCGCCGCGTACGGCACGCACCCGACGATCCTCGCGGCGACGACCGTCGACGAGCGCCGGGCCGCGGCCGCGATGCTCGTGAACGGCGCCCCGGTCGGCAGCGAGTTCATCTCCCGGTTCCCGGGCGCGAACCGCTTCCACACCGCCGCGCTCTTCTCCGAGCGGCACTACCCGGCGGGGGCAGAGGTCGTCTACGTCACGAACGGCTTCAACTTCCCGGATGCCCTCTCGGCCGGAGCGCTCGGCGCACCGATCCTGCTCGTCCCCAACGACGGCGCCGGCGCGCTGCCGCAGGAGACGCACGCAGAGCTGCAGCGCCTCTCGCCCCAGCGGATCGTCGTCCTCGGCGACACCAACTCGGTGAACGCCAACACGGTGATCTCGCTCAACGCGATCTCCGCCACCGACGCCCCGGTCACCCGGATCGCCGGCGCGGACCGCTACGCCACGTCCGCAGCGATCGCGCGGACCTTCACGGGACCGGTGAACCGGGTCTTCGTCGCGAACGGGCAGAACTTCCCCGACGCGCTCGCAGGCTCGGCCGTCGCCGCTCGTGACGGCTCGCCGATGCTGCTCGTCACCCCGGGGTCGATCCCCGCGGTCATCGCCGCCGAGCTCGATCGGCTCGACCCGGCCGAGATCGTCGTCCTCGGAGGCACGCCCTCGGTGAGCCCCGTGGTCGCGTCGCAGCTGCAGGCGTACACGACCGGCTCCGTCACGCGACTGGGCGGCGCGAGCAGGTACGAGACGGCCATCCAGATCAGTCAGCAGTTCTTCCCGACGGGCGCGAACCGCGTGTACGTCACGACCGGTGAGAACTTCCCCGACGCGGTCACCGCAGCGCCCGGCGCAGGCCTCAACGGCTCGCCGATCCTGCTGATGCCGCCGACCGGGATGACGCCGGCGATCCGTGCGGAGATCGAGCGGCTGTCGCCGACCGAGCTCTTCATCCTCGGTGACACGAACTCGATCAGCGCCGCGACGGAGCTCAACCTGGCGGCGCTCGCACCGACGCCGGTCACGGCGCCGGCGGACCGCCTCGACTTCATGAACGGCACGGGCAGCTGGGGCAACGCGGGTGGCTCGACCACCACGGGCCTCGAGTCGGTGGAGTTCTGGGTCGGCGGCCTCGCTGAGCGGCTCGACGCCTTCGGCGGCATGCTGGGCTCGACGTTCAACTACGTCTTCGAGACGCAGCTCGAGCAGCTGCAGTTCGGCGACCGGTTCTACTACCTGTTCCGCAACCAGGGCGAGCAGCTGTTCGCCGCGCTCGAGGGCAACTCGTTCTCGGACCTCATCCAGCGCAACTCCGATGCGTCGAACCTGCCGGCGAACATCTTCGCTCTGCAGGACCCGATCATCGACCTCGACGCACTGCCGAACCCGCTTCCCGCGGGCCTGCTGCAGGGCACCGATGGCAGCTGGCGCTGGTCGGGCGACGAGCACGTGGAGATGCACGGCACCGCGAACCGCGATCACATGATCGGCGACGAGGGCGACGACTCGCTGTGGGGCTACGAGGGCGACGACCGCATCGAGGGCGGGTCGGGCAACGACTCGCTCATCGGCGGACCCGGCCACGACATCATCACCGACTCGTTCGGCGATGACACCATCCACGGTGACCAGGGCAACGACGCGATCCACGTCGGTCCCGGTGCCGACCTCGCGCTCGGCGGCCTCGGCGACGACTTCGTCGTCAACGGCGGGGGCGACGCGTCGACGTTCTTCCTCGGGATGGGCGACGACATCATCCGCGGCACCTCCGGCCGCACGACCGTCTTCGGCGGCGAGCAGCACGACTGGATCGAGGGCAGCTCGCACGCCGACCTCCTCCAGGGCGACAATGCCGACCAGTTCCAGAACGACACGCTGGGCGGCAACGACGTCGTGATCGGCGGCCTCGGCAACGACGACGTCGAGGGCGAGGGCGGCGACGACATCCTGGTCGGCGCAGCCGTCGGCACCGATCGCCACCTCGGCAACATCGGCTTCGACTGGCTGACCTACTACGGGCAGTCGGGACCGGTCACGTCGGACTGGCAGTTCACTCGCACCTTCGAGCCGAACAACCCGCTCCCGTCGCGATTCGACCAGATGGAGGCCCTCTCGGGTGGTGCCGGTTCCGACACCCTCCGCGGACCGCTCGTGGCACCGGATGACATCGCGCCGAGCGAGATCCCGCTGCACAAGGCGACGCAGGCGAGCCTCGATCTGATCGATGGGCTCGAGGCGCTGCTGCGGCCGGCCGGGGCTGCGTACGACTACGCGGCGCCGTTCATGCGGGACACGCCCCCGATCGATGCCGACGGCCTCAGCATGATCATCATGGGCGGCCCCGGCGACGACACCATCGAGGGACGAGGCGGCAACGACTACCTCGACGGCGACGCGATGCTCCGGGTCCAGCTCCTCGACACCACGACTGGAGAGCGCTTCGACAGCGCGGCGCAGCTCCAGGCGCGGGTGTTCTCGGGAGCGCTCAACCCGGGCGACATCGACATCGTGCGTGACATCGTGATGGACCCCAACGCGGCGGCATCGTCCGACACGTCGGTGTACTCCAACCCGATGGCCGACTACACGGTGACGGCGCTGCCCGATGGCTACTGGCAGGTCGAGCACACCAACGTCGTCGAGGCGGAGGAGAGCGACGGCACGGATGTCATCCGCGGCTTCGAGCGACTCCAGTTCTCGGACGGGTGCGCGACGCTCAACGAGGCCGGCGACGGCTGGGATGCGTGCGCGCCGCTCGGGGCGGTCACCATGTCGACCGACGCTCCGGTGGAGGACGCGCAGATCACGGCGAGGCTCGTCGCGACGGACGGCGTCACGCCGCTCGACGCGAGCGAGTTCACCGGCATCGAGTTCATCTGGTGGGCCGGGGAGGGCGACTCGCCCGCGACGGTCAGCGAGTGGGAGGAGCTCGTGCGCACGGGTCCCGCGGCTGGATCGGGCGTCACCGCCCTGAGCAGCTACACGCCCGGCGACGCAGCTGTCAACCAGTTCATGCGAGTGACGGTGAACTTCACCGACAGCGCTGGGCTGCGGCACTCGGCGGCGTCGCCCGTCACGACGAGCGCGGTGGAGAACCGGAACGACCCCGCGGTCGGCCTGAGCCTCGCCTACACGGGATCCCCGGCGGGTCCGCCCGTCGCGACGCTCCTCAGGGCGACGCCCATCTCGGACGCCGACGGCGTGGAGGACGTCGTGTTCACCTACACGTGGACGCGATCGACCGACCCGGCGGTGCCGGACGGCTCGACGGTGCTCGGAGCGACGTCCGACACCTACACCACGACGGCGGCCGACGCCGGCTCCTACATCCGGGTGACGGTGACCTACACCGACAACCTCGGGACGGCGGAGACGGCGACGGCAGTGCTGGAGGCACCGGTGGTCGGAGCGACACCGTAGCCGCGTGAGACGGAGGGGCGCTGCACCGATCGGTGCAGCGCCCCTTCGCCGTGCCGGGACTACTCCGCGGCGTCGAGCCCGCGGCGCTTGAGCAGCGGCGCGATTTCCGCGTCGCGGCCGCGGAAGTCGCGGAACGCGGCGAGCGGGTCCTTCGAGCCGCCGACGCCGAGCAGACGCTCGCGGAACCGCTGCCCCGCCTCGCGGATCGACGGCTGCTGCTTGAACCACTCGACGGTGTCGGCGTCCATGACCTCCGACCAGATGTAGGAGTAGTAGCCGGCCGAGTAGCCGCCGGAGAAGACGTGCTGGAAGTAGCCGGTCGAGTAGCGGGTCGGCACGGTCTCGTTCAAGAGGCCCACGCGGTCGAGCGCGTCCTGCTCGAAGGCCGCGACATCCGTCACCTCATCGCCCGCGACGCGAGCGTGCCACGCCTGGTCGAGCAGCGCCGCCGCGAGGTACTCGCTCGTGTCGTGCCCCTGGTTGAACGACTCCGACGCCTGCAGCCGCTCGATGACGTCGGCGGGCAGCGGCTCATCGGTGTCGATGTGGCGCGCGTAGTGCTCGACGATGCCGGGCCACAGCATCCACATCTCGTTCACCTGGCTCGGGAACTCGACGAAGTCGCGGAAGACGTTCGTGCCGCCGAGCGACGGGTAGGTGACGTGCGCGAAGAGGCCGTGCAGCGCGTGCCCGAACTCGTGGAAGAGCGTCGTCGTCTCGTCGAAGGTCAGCAGCGTCGGCGTGCCGGCCGGCGGCTTCGGCACGTTGAGGTTGTTCATCACGACCGTCGGGTGGCCGAGCAGCTCGTTCTGCTGGATGAGCGAGTTCATCCACGCGCCGCCCCGCTTCGAGTCGCGCGTGTAGAGGTCGAGCAGGTAGAGGCCGAGCTCGGAGCCGCCCTCGTTCCGCACCTCGAAGACGCGCACGTCGGGGTGGTAGCCCACGAGGTCCGTCCGCTCCTCGAACGTGATGCCGTAGACCTGGGTCGCAGCGAAGAAGACGCCGTCGCGCAGCACGCGCTCGGCCTCGAAGTAGGGGCGCAGCGCCGCGGTGTCGACGTCGAAGCGCGCGGTGCGCTCCTTCTCCGTCCAGTAGTCCCAGTCCCACGCGGCGAGCTGGTAGCCGAGGCCCGCGGCGTCGATCTGCGCCTGCAGCGCCGCGGCCTCGGCGCGCGCGTTCGCGGCGGCGGGCTTCGCGAGCCGAGTGAGCATCGCCATGACGTTGTCGGGGCTGCCGGCGGTCTCGTCGGCGGTCACGGCGTGCGCGTGCGTCGCGAAGCCGAGCAGCGCCGCGCGCTCGGCGCGGAGGGCCGTGAGCTCGACGACCGTCTCGCGGTTGTCGTGCTCGTTGCCGCGCGTGCCGCGGGCGAGGGACGCCTCCATCACGCGGCGCCGGACGCCGCGGTCGGTGAGCGATGCGAGCCACGGGTGGCCCGAGAACAGCGGCAGGGTGATGAGCCACTTGCCGTCGAGCCCGCGGTCGGCAGCGGCGGCCGCAGCGGCCTGGATCTCGCCGTCGCTCAGCCCGTCGAGCTCTGCCGCGGAGTCGATCACGACCGCCAGGTCGTTCGTGTCGGCCTGCAGGTGCTTGTCGAAGCGCGTCGTGAGCGTCGCGATCCGCTGGTTGAGCTCCATGAGCCGTGCGCGAGCCGCCTCGTCGAGGCCGGCGCCCGCGACGGTCATCTCGGTGTGGCGCCGCTCGACGAGGTAGCGCTGCTCGTCCGTCCATGACGCATCCGGCGCCTCGTGCAGCGCCGCGACGCGCGCGTACAGGCGCGGGTCGAGCGTGATCGCGTCCTCGTGCGCGGCGAAGCGCGGCGCGAAGCGCTCCTCGAGCTCCTCGAGGAACGGGGTCGAGTCGGTCGAGGTCATGCTGAAGAAGACGTGCGCGACGCGCGAGAGGATCGCGCCGGAGCGCTCGAGCGGCTCCATCGTGTTCTCGAAGGTCGGCGCGGCGTCGTCCTCGACGATCGCGCGGACCTCCTCGAGCTGCTCGGCGAAGCCGGCCTCGAGCGCCTCCTCGAAGTGCTCGTCGCGGATGTCGGCGAACGGCGGCAGCTGGTACGGGAGCGCGCTGGGCGTCAGGAAGGGGTTGGTCATGTCACCACCCTAGAACCGGCCGAGACGCGCGCTTCGCCATAGAGTGTGCTCATGCCCCCGGCTACGTACACTCATGGTCACCACGCGAGCGTCGTCGGCGCGCACGCGGCTCGCACCGTCGAGAACTCGGCCGCCTACCTCGCGCCGATCCTCGAGCCGGGCATGCGCATCCTCGACGTCGGGTGCGGCCCGGGCTCCATCACGATCGACCTCGCGCGGCGGGTCGGCGACGCGGGCCACGTCGTCGGCATCGATGCGAGCGCCGAGGTCGTCGAGCACGCGCGGCGCGCGGCTGCCGATGCCGGCGTCGGCAACGTCGAGTTCCTGGTGGGGGATGCGTACGCGCCGCCGGGCGGGGAGTTCGAGATCGTGCACGCGCACCAGGTGCTGCAGCACCTGGGCGAGCCGGTGTCGGCGCTCGCCGCGTGGCGGCGCGTGGGCCGGGTCGTCGCGGCGCGCGACGTCATCTACTCGTCGACCGCCATGCATCCGCTCACGCCGGAGCTCGCGCGCTGGCGCGAGCTCGTCGTCTCGCTGCAGGCCGCGAACGGGGGCGACGGCGACGCCGGCGCGAAGCTCAAGGCGTGGGCCCGGGAGGCGGGCTTCTCGAGCATCGAGACCGACGTCGAGACGTGGTGCTTCGAGTCGGCCCGCGGTCGCGAGTTCTGGGGCGGGCAGTGGGCGGAGCGCGCCGTGCACTCCGCGTTCGCCGACGGCACCGAGCGGTTCGGCCTCGCGGACGCCGCCGAGCGGGAGCGCATCGCCGACGCGTGGCGCGCGTGGACCGCCGACGACGATGGCTGGATGGCCATGCTGCACGGCTGGATCATCGCCCGCGACTGACCTGCGCCGCGCTTCCCCGCCGCGCAAAGTACCGGCACTCTGCTGCCGCGCGGCATCTGCGGCCGCAGAGTGCCGGAACTCTGCGCCCGCTCGAGGTCTCTGACAACGGTTGCAAAGAAGGCTTTGCAAAGGGTAGTATGGAGCCATGCTCGACGCCGCCGTCGACGGTTCCGGCGGCGAGAGCGAGGCCCCGGCCGTCGATCTCGAATCCCTCAAGGCCCTCGCTCACCCGCTGCGCGTGCGCATCCTGCACGTGCTGACGACGCAGGGTCCGCAGACGTCGTCGTCGCTCGCTGCGACGCTCGGCGAGTCGACCGGCTCGACGAGCTACCACCTCCGGCAGCTCGAGGCGAAGGGCTTCATCGCTGAGGACGCGTCGATCGGCACCGGTCGTGAGCGCTGGTGGCGTCGAGCGATCGCACCCGTCGAGGTGTGGACGAAGGAGCTCGCCGACGCCCCGGAGGGCCGCGCCGCGACCGCGACGGTGCTCGGCGCGTGGACCCAGCACGACAGCGCGCTGCTCGCCGCCTACGTCGCGACGGGGGAGGAGCGCTACGAGGAGCCGATCCTCGACGCGTCCCGCCTCTCGAGCCGCTCGGTCTCGCTCCGCGCGAGCGAGCTGCACCGCTTGACGCGCGACGTCGAGCGCCTCATCGCCCTGCACCTCGACGAGGCCGCCGCAGACACCGGTGACGAGAGCGATCCCGTCCACCGCATCCAGATCCAGTTCAACGCCTTCCCGATCGACTGATCGGGAGACACACCACTCGAGGAGACACCCATGCCGAAGCGCGAAGACCACCCCGTGACCATGCCGATCGCCGTCATCAACGACTCGTTCGTGATGGCGCAGATCCTGACCCGGCCGATGCGCTGAGTCGATCCAGGACACTCCTGTGCAAGGGAGGAAGGCCCCCGGCAGCAGTTCAGCTGCCCGGGGGCCTTCGTATCTCACTCCTCGCGGCTGACGATCGCGTCGTCGCCCTCGAGCCGGATGGTCGTGCCGTCGTCGAGCTCGACGACCGGCAGGCCCTCGAGCCACGTGAGCGTCCAGCGCCACGACGCGGTGTCGGCGCCGAGCTCGACGAGCGTGCGCTCCTCCTCGTCGATCGCCGCGCGCATCGCGATCGGCACCGACTGCGGGGCCTCGCCGCCGACCGCCCAGCGGGTGCCGATCCGCATCACGCCTCCTCGAGCGCGATCTCGCTGACCGCGAGCTCCGCCGCCTCGACGAGCGAGAGGTCACGGATGCGTCCCACGGCCTTGAGGTCGTCGGTCGCGGCCTCGAGGTGCTCGCGCAGCGCAGCGGGGACGCCGATGACCGCGGACGCGACGGGCGTCTTCTGGCTCGCCTTCGCATCCGTCTTCGCCCGCCGGATGCCGATGAGCGCCTGGCCGACCGCCTGGAGCATGCCGGTCGGGGAGTGGTCGATGCCGAGCTCGTCGGCCTCGGGCCACGGCGCGACGTGGATCGAGCCCTCGTGCGACCACGACCAGACCTCCTCGGTCGCGAACGGCAGGAACGGCGCGAGCAGCCGCAGCTGCACGTCGATCGCGAGCCGCAGCGCGGCGATCGCCGAGCCGCGGCCGGGCTCGTCACCCGAGTAGGCGCGCTCCTTGACGAGCTCGAGGTAGTCGTCGCAGAACGTCCAGAAGAACGCCTCGGTCGACTCGAGCGCCTTCGCGTGGTCGTAGCCCTCGAACGCGCGCGTCGCGCCGCGCACGACGACGGCGAGCTCGGCGAGCATCTCGCGGTCGAGGCGCTCGGTGATCTCGCCCGGCTGCCCCTCCATCGAGAGCACGAACTTCGCGGCGTTGAGCACCTTCATCGCGAGGCGCCGGCCGATCTTGATCATCTTCGGGTTCTGCGGGTCGAGCGTCGCGTCGACGCCGAGCCGAGACGACGCGGCCCAGTAGCGCACGCCGTCGGAGCCGTGCTCCTCGAGCATGCCGAGCGGCGTGACGACGTTGCCCTTCGACTTCGACATCTTCTTGCGGTCGGGGTCGAGGATCCAGCCCGAGAGCGCGGCGTGCTGCCACGGGGCGCGGCCGTCCTCGAACATCGAGCGCAGCAGCGTCGAGAAGAGCCAGGTGCGGATGATGTCCTGGCCCTGCGGCCGCAGGTCGAAGGGCGTGATCTTCGACCACAGCTCTGCGCCGTCGGCCCAGCCGCCCGCGAGCTGCGGGGTGAGCGACGAGGTCGCCCACGTGTCCATGATGTCGACCTCGCCGACGAAGCCGCCCGGCTTGCCGCGCTGCGACTCGTCGAAGCCGTCGGGCACGTCGCTCGTCGGGTCGAGCGGCAGCTGCTCGGGGCGCGGCAGCAGCACGCGGTCGAAGTCGGTCTCGCCCTCCTCGTCGAGCGCGTACCAGACGGGGATCGGCACGCCGAAGAAGCGCTGGCGCGAGATGAGCCAGTCGCCGTTGAGGCCGTGCACCCAGTTCTCGTAGCGCGTGCGCATGTGCTCGGGGTGCCAGGCGATCTCGCGCCCGTGGGCGATGAGCCGCTCGCGCAGGGCCTCGTCGCGACCGCCGTTCTTGATGTACCACTGGCGGGTCGAGACGATCTCGAGCGGCTTGTCGCCCTTCTCGTAGAACTTCACCGGGTGCTGGATGGGCTTCGGGTCGCCGATCATGCGGCCGGCGGCCTGCAGCTGCTCGACGATGGCCTTGCGGGCGCTGAAGACGGTCTTGCCGGCGAGCTCGGCGTAGGCGGCCTGCGCCTCCTCGCTCGCGAGCGCCTCGGGCGCCTCGGCGGCGAAGCGGCCGTCGAAGCCGATCACCGAGCGGTTCGGCAGGTCGAGCTCGCGCCACCACGTGACATCGGTCACGTCGCCGAACGTGCAGATCATCGCGACGCCCGTGCCCTTGTCGCGCTGCGCGAGCTCGTGCGCGACGAACGGCACCACCACGCCGAACACCGGGGTCGACACGGTCGTGCCGAAGAGGTGCCGGTAGCGCTCGTCATCCGGATGCGCGACGACGGCCACGCAGGACGGCAGCAGCTCGGGGCGGCTCGTCTCGATCCGCAGGTCGCCGTCCTCGGAGGTGAAGAGCAGCGTGTGGTACGCCCCGGGCTGATCGCGGTCCTCGAGCTCGGCCTGGGCCACCGCGGTGCGGAACGTCACGTCCCACAGGGTCGGCGCATCCGCCTGGTACGCCTCGCCGCGCTCGAGGTTGCGCAGGAAGGCGAGCTGCGACGTGCGACGGGCGTCGTCGGAGATCGTGCGGTAGGTCTGCGACCAGTCGATCGAGAGGCCGAGCGTGCGCCAGAGGTGCTCGAACTTCTCCTCGTCCTCCTCCGTCAGCCGCTCGCACAGCTCGATGAAGTTGCGGCGCGAGACGGGCACCTGGTCGGCGGCCTTCGAGCTCTTGCCCTCGCCGCCCTCGAGCGGAGGCGTGAAGTCGGGGTCGTAGGGGAGCGTCGGGTCGACGCGCACGCCGTAGTAGTTCTGCACGCGGCGCTCGGTGGGGAGCCCGTTGTCGTCCCAGCCCATCGGGTAGAAGACGTGCTTGCCGCGCATGCGCTGGAAGCGGGCGACGAGGTCGGTGTGCGTGTAGGAGAACACGTGGCCGACGTGGAGCGAGCCGGATGCGGTGGGCGGCGGCGTGTCGATCGAGTAGATCGCGTCGCGCTCGAGCCCCGTCGCGTCGAAGCGATAGGTGCCGGAGGCCTCCCAGCGCTCGCCCCACTTCTCCTCGAGCCCCTCGAGGGCGGGGCGGTCGGGCATCCCGGAGGCGGGCATGGCGCTCATGGCGTCTCGCTTTCGCTGTGCGCGGCATCGCGTCTGGCCGCGCCCCGGGGCAGGGCGACGGCATGATGCCTGGTTGTGGTCCGCGCCAGTCTACGCGCGGGCGCTCACGCCTTCCGGCGCATCCGCCACTGCAGCACGGCGGTGACGGCGAAGAGCGCGGCGGCGATGAGGAAGAGCACACGCGGCAGCGTGTCGCTCTGCAGCAGGCCCGCGAGCGCGAAGAGCGCGGCGGCGGTGATGTAGAGCCAGAGGGGAGCGGGCTTGCGGGGAGCGGCCATGCCTCCACGCTAGCCCGGCGCGGCTCAGCGTCGCGTGGCATCGTGGGGGCATGGACGTCGTCAAGCGCGCGCCGGGGGGTGCCGACCACCGGCTCGCGATGGAGGCAGCCGGGCTCGCGTGGCTCGCCGAGGCTGAGCCGGACGGCGGCACGCGCATCGCCCGCGCCGGGCTCGACCGGGGCGCGCTGCGCGTCGCGCGCGTCGCTGGGGCGGCGCCCACGCCCGCGCGGGCCGAGGCGCTCGGCCGCAGCCTCGCGGCGCTGCACGCCTTCGGCGCCGCGTGGCACTGCTGCCCGCCGGCGGGCGCCGAGCCGCCGCTCGAGTGGGGTTCCTCTCGCGTGCCGCTCGCGCCCGAGCCGGTCGCCGACTCGTGGGGCGCGGCATGGGCCGAGACTGCCGTGCGGCCGGTGCTGCGGCGCTGCCTCGACGAGGGGCGATTGGATGCGTCCCAGGCGCGGGCGGTCGAGGCGGCGGTCGACCGCATGACCGCCGGCGACTTCGACGCGCCGCAGCCCGCCGGCGTCGGGCCGGTCGCGCGCATCCACGGCGACCTCTGGGCGGGGAACGTGCTGTGGTCGGACGTCGACACCGGCGCCGTGCTCATCGATCCGCACGCGCAGGGCGGGCACGCCGAGACGGATCTCGCGATGCTCGCCCTGTTCGGCCTGCCGCTGCTCGAGCGAGTGCTCGCCGCCTACGACGAGGCCGCGCCGCTCGCGGAGGGCTGGCGCGAGCGCATCCCGATGCAGCAGCTGCAGCCGCTGCTCGTGCACACGCTGCTGTTCGGCGGCGGCTACGCGCGGCAGCTGGTCGAGGTCGCGCGCTCGCTCGCGTGAGCGCCGCTCACGCCGGCACCTCGAGCACGCGCGCGCCTGCCGACGCGGCGGCGATGCCGAGCTGCGCGAGCAGCGCCTCCGTCTCGGCGCGCCGTGCGTCCTCGACGACGATCGCGAGCCGCGCGCCCGTCGCCTCGTAGTCGATCGTCGGTTCGTGGCCCGCGGCGCGGATCGCGTGCTCGAACCTCGGCGCGTCGGCGTGGGACAGCCGCGCGACGAGCTCGGTCGCGGCGACGCGCTCGAGCCTGCCGGCCGCGTCGAGCGCGTCGGCTGCGATGCCGCCGTAGGCGCGCACGAGCCCGCCGGTGCCGAGCTTCACGCCGCCGAACCAGCGCACGACGAGCACCGCGACATCGGTGAGGCCGCGACCGGCGATCGCGGAGAGGATCGGCGATCCTGCGGTGCCCGCCGGCTCGCCGTCGTCATTCGATCGGCTCGACTCGCCGTGCGGGCCCACGATCGCTGCGCTGCAGACGTGCCGCGAATCCGGATGGGCCCGTCGGGTGTCGCGCACGAGCGGCGCGAGCTCGTCGAGGCTCGCGATGCGGTGGGCCGTCGCGATGAAGCGCGAGCGAGCGATCTCGACCTCGGCGCTCGCGCCCCTCGCGATCGTCGGCTGCAGCACCTCACCATCCTCTCGCTCGCCCCGCCCGTCCCGTGCACAACGCAAGCCGGGCGGGCGGTCCGTGCGGCGGATCCGGGCAGGCTGCTCGATCCGCCGCTGCTCCCGCTCGACGGGCTTGCGTTGTGCACGGGGGCGTCGCGCCTCAGACCGGCGCGGGCGTCTCCTCGGGGACGGCCGCCTGCGCGGCGTCGGCGTCCTCGTCGCCGAGCCGACGCATCCGCCCCGCCATGATCGCGCCGACGAGCGTGAGCGCCGAGAGCGCTGCCAGCACGATGCCCGGGTGCCACCAGGCGCCGCCCGTGAGCACGCCGAGCTCGGTCGTGAGGTAGGGGATGAAGCCCGAGAGCACGGCCGCGAGCGCGTAGGCGACCGAGAGCGCCGAGTAGGCGTGGCGGCCGCGGAAGAGCTCCTGCATCGTGCCGCCGAGCGCGGCCCACGACGCGGTGGGCAGGATGCCGCCGACGATCATGAGCGCGACGAGCACGGCGAAGGTCGCGCTGCCGAGCAGCCAGTAGATGGGGAACGCGATGAGCAGCGTTCCCGCGGCGCCGAGCGCGACGACGCGCGCCGAGCCGATGCGGGTCGCGAGCCACCCGAAGGCCGGCACGGTGACGAACTGCAGGAGGCCGCCGATCGTCGCGGCGGCGAGCAGCTGCATCTCGTCGAAGCCGAGCGCCGTGACGCCGTAGCCCATCGTGTAGGTGTTCATGAGGGAGTAGGAGCCGATGCCGAGCAGCGCCACGAGGATCGCGACGCCGAACGCGCCCGGCTGCGTGCGGATCGCCGCCCACACGGGGTTGCGCTCGCGCTGCCCCTTCGCGGCGAGCTCCTTGAACACCGGCGTCTCGTCGATCGACCAGCGCAGGTAGAGCGAGACGGCGATGAGCGGGATGGCGATGAGGAACGGGATGCGCCAGCCCCAGGCCGCCATCGCCTCGGGCCCGAGCCCGAAGAACATCACGAGCATGAGGCCGCCCGCCGCGACTGACCCGATCGGCGAGCCGAGCTGCGGCAGCGACGCGAAGAACGGGCGGCGGCGCGCGTCGGCGTGCTCGGTCGCGAGCAGCACGGCGCCGCCCCACTCGCCGCCGAGCGAGAGGCCCTGCGCGATGCGCAGCACGACGAGCGCGATCGCGCCGAACAGCGCCCAGCCCTCGCCGGTCGGCAGCAGCCCGACGAGCCCGGTCGCGACGCCCATGAGGGCGATCGTGATGAGCAGCGTCGAGCGGCGGCCGATGCGGTCGCCGAGGTGGCCGAAGAGGATCGCACCGAGCGGGCGCACGACGAAGGCGATGCCGATCGTCGCGAACGAGGCCGCGAGCGCGCCGCCGTCGCCGAGCGCCGAGAAGAAGAAGGGGCCGGCGAAGAAGGCGGCGAAGTAGGAGTAGGTGTAGAAGTCGTACGATTCGAGCGCGGTGCCGACCGTCGCCGCGGTGGCGACGCGGGCGGAGCTGCTCGAGCGTGCGGGAGCGGCGCCCGAGGGCGCGGTGGTGGTGGTCACGGGATCTCCTCGCGAGGGCGCCGGAGCGGCGCGCATTGTCATACTGGGTGCAACAATAGCGCCGGGAGGGGATGTCATGGCGACGGATCGCACGCAGCGCCGAAGCAAGGGCCGGGGGCCCGGCCGCCCTCGAGCGTCGAGCGCGGCGACGATCCACGAGGCGGCGCTCGAGCTCTTCCTCGAGCGCGGCTACGGCGCGGTGAGCGTCGACGACATCGCCCGCCGCGCCGGCGTCTCGCGCGGCACCGTCTTCTCCTACTGCGAGTCCAAGGCGGATGCGCTGTGGGTCGCCCTCGACGCGGCCATCGCGAGGGCCGGTGAAGCGCTGGAGGCAGCGCAGGGGAACGGCTCCGGTCGTGAGCGCGGTGCGCTCGACGCGCTCGTGGAGGCGATCGCCGCGGCGGTCGAGCCGTGGGGGCGGACGCCGCCCGTCGCGCTCCGCGACGCGCGGGCGATGGACGCAGAGGTCGCGCTCCGCGACGGCGCTCCCGCGAGGCTGCAGCCGCTCGTCGAGCGCGCGGCGCTCGCCCTCGCGCTCGAGCGCGACGCGCTGCCCGAGTCGTCCGCGGCGGCCGTCGCGCCGGTCGCGATCGTCGCCGCGGCGTGCGCGGCGCTCGCGGCGTGGGCGCTCGAGCCAGGACGCCCCGACGCGTCCGCCGCCGTGCGCGCCGCGATCGAGCCGATCGCGGCGGCATCACGAATCCACAACGATCCGCGAGGCTGACCGCGCCGTCCCCCGCCCTCCCAGGCTCGCGGCTCATCATGGGGGACATGCGGCGCGGGCATCGGATCCTCACGGTCGCCGCTGCCGTGCTCATGAGCGCGGCGCTCGTCGGCTGCGGCGCAGCCGCCATGCCGAGCCCCACCGACCCCGGGCTCGAGGCCGACACCCCCGCGCCCGGCGTCGCGCCGCCCGACGCGCTCCCGGCCGTGGGCGGCCACGGGGGCGAAGCGCCCGGCGTGCGGCCGCGGCCGCACCAGCAGCGCGCGGATCCCGACGAGCCCGAGGCTGAACCCGCGCCGTCGCCGTCCGCCGAGCCCGCCCGGCCCACGCCGACCCCGACGGCCGCGCCCACCGCATCCGTCGCCCCGAGCCCCTCGCCGACGCCGCCGGCGGCCCCGCGTGCGCTCGTCGACATGCTCGTGGACGCCGGCTCGCTGCCCCCGCCGACGTGGACCGAAGGGACGTGGGCCGAGCTCGCGCCGCCCGGCTCCGTGCCGGTCGGCGAGGCGATCCCGCACGTGTCCGTCGCGCGCACGGCGAGCGCCGAGTGCGCTGCGGCCGCGGGCGCCGTCGACGGCGCTGCGAGCGAGGCCGCGATGGTCGCGCTCGCGACCGGCACCGAGCGGGGCGGCGCGTTCAACGTCGCGGTGCTGCGCTACCCGAGCGCTGCGGCCGCCGCCGACGGCACCGCGGCGCTCCGTGCGCTCGCCGCCGCCTGCGAGGGCACGGGCACCGAATCGGGCACCTTCGCGGCCCCGCCGCCCGCGCACGACGCGGCGGTCGCGCTCGAGTCCGACGATGCGGCGCTCGTCGTCGACGCCGCGGCCGTCGGCCGGCACGTCGTCGCGGTGCTGCACGAGCGCGCTCCGGCGGAAGCGGTCGCGACGCTCATCGCGGCGCAGGCCGAGCGGCTTCGCTAGACGTTCTCGCTCTCAGCGTCGAGCAGCCGCCGCACGGTCTCGTCGAGCGGCGAGCGCGGCAGCTCGGTGCCGTCGACGCTCGTCACCGCGGCGACGAGCCGGCCCGACGAGAGCAGCCACGCACCGTCGCTCGCGAGCAGGTCGGCGGGCTCGAGCCGCTCGAACGCGACCTCGATGCCGGCGCCCGGCGCTGCCGCCATGAGGTGCTCGAGCGTGAGAGAGGCCAGGATGCCGTCCTGCGGCGGCGTGAGGAGCCGCCCGCCGCGATCGACGACGAGCGTCGACGTCGGCCCCTCGAGCAGCTGCCCCGCGGGCGAGACGAAGACGACGTCGTCGAAGCCGCGCTGCGCCGCGTGCCGCTTCGCCGCCATGTTGATCGAGTACGACAGGCTCTTCGCGCCCGGCAGCAGCCACGGCATCGACGCGACCTCGTCGCCGTCGTGCCCGCGGCCGAGCAGCGTGATCGAGACGCCCTCGGCGCGCTCGCGCAGCACGCCGGCCGAGATGGGCGCCATGAGCGCGAACGCGGTCGGCTCGCCGCCCGACTCCGGGCCGCGCGTGAGCACGAGCCGGATGACCGCTTCGGGCTGCGCGTCGAAGTCCCACGCGGCGACGAGCGCGTCCATCGCCCGCCCGAAGCCCGCGCGGTCGGGCTCGGGCAGCTGCAGGATCGCCGCCGAGCGCGCGAGCCGGTCGAGGTGCGCGTCCCGGTCGCGCACGAAGCCCTCACCATCCGGGCCCCGGCGCGCGAGCGCGGCGTCGAAGACGCCGTCGCCGCGCACGACGCCGAGGTCGTCGGCGCGGATGAGCGGATGCGTGACGTCGGCGAGCGAGCCGTCGAGGAGCGCGAGCAGGGGAGCGGTCATGCGCTCAGCGTAGGGGCGTGCGCCGTACCGGCATCACGGCGTGCCGGCGCAGAACTCCTGCAGTGCGACGACCCGGTCGCCGAGCGCGGTGAGGGCCGTGCCGGCGCGCTCGATGCCTGCGGCGTCGCCCGAGGCGAGCGACTCCTGCGCGTCGGCGACGAGCGCATCCCACCCGGCCTGGATCTCGCCGATGCGCTCGAGCAGCGCCGGGTCGGTCACGCGCGTCTCGAGGTCGCCGACGCGCGTCGAGATGCTGCCGACGAGCGCGAGCGCGCCGAACGGGTCGGTCGCGAGCAGCTCGCCGACGCGAGAGATGTCCGTCGCGATCGCCGTCACCTCAGCGAGCACCTGCGCGCACTGCTGCGCCTGATCGCCGGGCGCGGGCTCGACGGTCGCGGGCGTCGTCGGCACAGGCGCGGGCGAGGGCGACGGCAGGATGCCGCAGCCTGCGACGAGCAGGGCGGCCGCGGCTGCGAGGCCTGCGGCGCCGAGGCGGATGCGGGAGGCGGTCATGCGGTGAGGGTACCGACGGCGGCTATGGCTGAGCCCGGCGCGCATGGGGGATAGCCCCCGCGAGGCTTCCGGGGAACCGCCGCGCGATCGCCTCCCCGCGCGCCTAGCGTGGAGCCATGCAACGCCTCGGCCCCCTCTTCGCGACGATCGCGCACCTCGTGGTGCTCGGCTCGATCGGCCTCCCGATCCTGGCCCTCCTCCTCACGTTCGTCGCGCTGGGCGCCGGGCTTCTGATCGTCGTCGTCGGCGTGCTCTTCCTCGCCCTCGCGCTGCTCGCGATGTTCGGCGTCGCGTGGTTCGAGCGCGAGCGCATCGCGGCGCTGTACGACGCGCCCGTGCCGCCGGCCGTGCTGCGCGGCTCGCACCGCACCGACTGGCTGCGCATCCCGCATCGGCTGCTCCGCATCGTGAGCGACGGCGCCCACTGGCGCGCGATCCTCAGCTTCGCGCTCGCGAGCCTCCTCGGCGCCTTCGTGCTGAGCCTGCTGCCGCTCGTCGGCCTCGGCATCCCGCTCGCCTTCGCGCCGCTCGGCGAGGCGGAGCGCGTGCGCATCCCGCTGACCTCGATCGCCGTGCCGGTCGAGTGGGCGCCCCTGCTCGGCATCCTCGCGCTCGCCGCGGGCGTCGCCGGCACCGTCGGACTCGCGATCGCCCACCGCGGCGTCGCGCTCGGTCTGCTCGTGCCTGACGAGCGCGCGCAGCTCGAGGCGAGGGCGCTCCACGAGCGCGAGCGCCGCCAGGGCGTCGTGCAGGCCGCCGACTACGACCGCACCCGCATCGAGCGCGACCTCCACGACGGCGTGCAGCCGCGGCTCGTCTCGATCGCGATGCAGCTCGGCATGGCGCGCGACCGCATCGAGACCGATCCCGAGGGCGCGAAGCGGCTCATCGACGAGGCGCACGCGTCGTCGAAGAACGCCGTGATCGAGCTCCGCCAGGTCGCCCGCGGCATCCACGTCGCCGTGCTCGACGACCGCGGCCTCGACGCCGCCGTCTCGGCGCTCGCCGCCCGCAGCGCCATCCCCGTCGAGGTCGACGCGCGGCTCGAGCGGCGCTGCTCGCGCGAGAGCGAGACCGCCGTGTACTTCGCGATCGCCGAGGGCATCACGAACGCCCAGAAGCACGCCCGCGCGAGCCGCATCCGGGTCTCGATCCGCACCCGCGAGCACGCGCTGTGGGCGCGCATCGAGGACGACGGCATCGGCGGCGCCGAGCGCCTCCCCGGGGGCGGCATCGACGGGCTCGCGAACCGCGTCGCCGGCGTCGGCGGCACCCTCACCCTCGCCAGTCCCGTCGGGGGCCCGACCGCGATCGAGGTGGACGTCCCGTGCGCATCCTGATCTGCGAGGACTCCGTCCTCCTGCGCGAGGGCATCGCGCGACTGCTGACGGATGCGGGCCACGAGGTGGTCGCGCAGCTGCCCGACGCGACCGCGCTCGAGGCCGCGATCCGCGCATCCGACCCCGACCTCGCGATCCTCGACGTGCGCATGCCGCCGACGCGCACGAACGAGGGCATCCTCGCCGCGATCGGCATCCGCAGCCGCGGCGACCGGCCGCGCGTGCTCGTGCTCTCGCAGTACGTCGAGGAGCGCTACGCCGCCGACCTCATCGCGAGCGGACCGGCCGGCTTCGGCTACCTGCTGAAGGACCGGGTCGCCGACGTGCGCGACTTCCTCGCCGCGATCGAGCAGGTCGCGCGCGGGGGCACGGTGCTCGACCCCGAGGTCGTCACGCAGCTGCTCGCGCGCCGCCGCCGCGATGCGCGCATGGAGCGGCTCACGCCGCGCGAGCGCCAGGTGCTCGCGCTCATGGCGGAGGGCGCCTCCAACCAGGCGATCGCCGACCGCCTCTACATCTCCGCCGGGAGTGTCGAGAAGCACATCTCCGCGGTCTTCCAGAAGCTCGAGCTCGACCCCGAGGACGGCAACCGCCGCGTGCTCGCCGTGCTCGCCCACCTCGACGCGCCCGGCTCCGACCAGGGCCGCCCGGACGACGCCCCAGGAGGCATCCGATGACCATCCCCACCACCAACCGCGCGGGCCGCGCGATCAGCATCGTGCTCGTGGTGCTCGGCGCGATCGCCGCCGTCTTCACCATCGGCGGCGGCGTCGCGGACGGCGTCGCCACCCACCGCGCGACCGACGGCACCTGGAGCGCCGACGCGGAGGGCGTCACCGAGCTGCGGCTCTCGACCTCGGCGGCCGACTTCGACGTCGTCTTCGCCGACGTCGACGAGGCGACGCTCGACGCGAGCTCGACGGGTGGCCCCGTGCAGCGGTGGACGCTCGAGCGCCAGGGCGATGCGCTCGTCGTCGGCACCGGCTGGCAGTGGGGCCCGTGGGGCGGGGGCTGGAGCGGCGGCTGGGGCTTCGGCTTCGGCGACCGGGGATTCGGCGAGGAGCAGGTGACGCTCACGCTGCCGGCCGAGCTCGAGCACGCCGGGCTGCACATCGTCGCCGACGTCTCCGCCGACAGCCTCGACGCCGCAGCTGACTGGGGCCGCGCCGAGCTCGACCTCAGCGCCGGCAGCGCCCAGCTGGGCGGCACCGCCGACGCGCTCGACGTGCACGTCTCGGCGGGCGAGGCGCGGCTCGCGATCGACTCGCCGCGCACGGTGCAGCTCGACGTGAGCGCGGGCCGCGTCGTCGGCGCCGTGACGGGCGAGCAGCCCGACGCGATCACCGCGACCGTGAGCGCGGGCGCGATCGAGCTCGCGATCCCCGACGGCGAGTACGCGGTGACGCAGGACGTCTCCGCCGGCAGCGCCGCGATCGACGTCGACGCCGACCGCCAGGCGGCCGCGACGATCGACGTCGAGGTGAGCGCGGGCAGCGTGACGCTGCGCGGCGAGTCGCGGTAGGATCATAGGCACACGCATCGATCCGGCCATCACCGGGGAGCGGTCGGCAGAACGGCGACGAGGCACCGTGAGGTGCAGCAGCGCTCAGTAGATCCGAACGGGGCAGGCCCGTCACAGCCGGAGGCCTGGGCAACCGGGCACAGAGCGGCGACCCGAGCCCAGGCCCGGGCAGCAAGCGGGGTGGTACCGCGCGAGAGCGTCCCCGCATCCGAGAACCGAGGATGCAGGAGACCAGCGTGACCGACCAGCACCGCTACCCGCTCGCGAGCGGCGCGACCGACGCCGCCGGCGTCGTGGCGAGCCCCGACCTCCCCGCGCTCGAGCGCGGCATCCTCGCCTTCTGGAAGGGCGACGACACCTTCAAGGCATCGGTCGCGCAGCGCGAGGGCTGCCCCGAGTGGGTCTTCTACGACGGCCCGCCGTTCGCGAACGGCCTGCCGCACTACGGCCACCTCCTCACCGGCTACGCGAAGGACGTCTTCCCGCGCTTCCAGACGATGCGCGGCAAGCAGGTGCCGCGCGTGTTCGGCTGGGACACGCACGGCCTGCCCGCCGAGCTCGAGGCGATGAAGCAGCTCGGCATCACCGAGAAGGCGGAGATCGAGGCGATGGGCGTCGACGTCTTCAACGCCCGCGCGCGTGAGTCGGTGCTGCAGTACGTCGACGAGTGGGAGGACTACGTCACCCGCCAGGCGCGCTGGGTCGACTTCGAGGGCGGCTACAAGACGCTCGACCTCTCCTACATGGAGAGCGTCATCTGGGCGTTCAAGGAGCTCCACGACAAGGGCCTCGCCTATGAGGGCTACCGCGTGCTGCCCTACTGCTGGCGCGACGAGACGCCGCTGTCGAACCACGAGCTGCGCATGGACGACGACGTCTACCAGGACCGGCAGGACACGACGCTCACCGTCACGTTCCCGTTCCGAGGAGAGAAGGCGGATGCGTCGGGCCTCACGGGTGTCAAGGCGCTCGCGTGGACGACGACCCCGTGGACGCTGCCGACGAACATGGCGCTCGCGGTCGGCCCCGAGATCGAGTACGTCGTCGTGCCCGCGGGCCCCAACGGCACGACGGCCGGCGGGGGCTCCTTCCTGCTCGCCGCCGCGACCGTGCCCGCCTACGCGAAGGACCTCGGCTACGACGACGCCGAAGCGGCGCTCGCGGCCGTGACCCGCACCGTGAGCGGTGCCGAGCTCGCCGACGTCGAGTACGAGCCGCTCTTCGACTTCTTCGCCGACGCATCCGTCTGGGGCACCGAGCGCGCCTTCCGCGTGCTCGTCGACGACTACGTCGCCACCGGCGAGGGCACGGGGATCGTGCACCAGGCACCCGCCTACGGCGAGGACGACCAGCGCGTGACGGCCGCCGCGGGCATCCCGACCATCCTCTCGGTCGACGACGGCGGCCGCTTCCTCGACAGCGTGCCGCCCGTCGCCGGCCAGCAGGTCTTCGACGCCAACAAGTCGCTCTCGAAGCTCCTGAAGGACGCCGGCCGGGTGCTGCGCCAGGCCTCCTACGTGCACTCCTACCCGCACTGCTGGCGCTGTCGGAACCCGCTCATCTACAAGGCCGTCTCGAGCTGGTTCGTGCGCGTCACCGAGATCAAGGACGACCTGCTCGCCGCGAACGAGCAGATCACCTGGGTGCCCGAGAACGTCAAGCACGGGCAGTTCGGCAAGTGGCTCGAGGGCGCCCGCGACTGGTCGATCAGCCGCAACCGCTACTGGGGCAGCCCCATCCCGGTGTGGAAGAGCGACGACCCGAACCACCCGCGCGTCGACGTCTACGGCTCGCTCGACGAGCTCGAGCGCGACTTCGGCGTGCGCCCGACCGACCTGCACCGACCGGCGATCGACGAGCTCACCCGCCCGAACCCCGACGACCCGACGGGGAGGAGCACGATGCGGCGCATCCCCGACGTGCTCGACGTGTGGTTCGACTCCGGCTCGATGCCGTTCGCGCAGTTCCACTACCCGTTCGAGAACGAGCAGTGGTTCGCCGAGCACAGCCCCGCCGACTACATCGTCGAGTACATCGGTCAGACGCGCGGCTGGTTCTACGTCATGCACGTGCTCTCGGTCGCGCTCTTCGGGCGGCCGGCGTTCGAGAACGTCATCAGCCACGGCATCATCCTCGGCGACGACGGCTTCAAGGCCTCGAAGTCGCGCCGCAACTACCCCGACGTCAACGAGTCGTTCGACGCCTACGGCTCGGATGCGGTGCGCTGGAACCTGCTGCAGGGCTCGATCCTGCGGGGCGGCAACTTCGTCGTCTCGGAGGAGGGCATCCGCGAGGCGCTGCGGCAGTTCCACCTCCCGCTGTGGTCGACGTGGTACTTCTTCGCGACCTACGCCAACCGCGCCGTCGACGGCGAGCCGTACCTCGCGCAGCGCTCGACCGAGTCGACCGACGTCCTCGACCGCTACATCCTCGCGAAGCTCCGGAAGACCGTGGAGACGACGACGGATGCGCTCGAGCGGCTCGACGCGACGGGCGCGACCTGGGCGGTGCGCGAGTTCCTCGACGTGCTGACCAACTGGTACGTGCGGCGCTCGCGCGACCGGTTCTGGCTCGGTGTCGCCGCGGACGGCTCGGGCTCGCAGGCCTTCGACACCCTCTGGACCGTGCTCGAGACGCTTTCGCGCATCGCCGCGCCGCTCTCGCCGCTCGTCACGGAGGAGGTCTGGAAGGGCCTCACGGGCGGCCGCTCGGTGCACCTCACCGACTGGCCCGACGTCGCCGACCTGCCTGCCGACGACGAGCTCGTGCGGCAGATGGATGCCGTGCGCGCGATCGCGAGCGTCGGCAACGCCCTGCGCAAGCAGGCGAGGAAGCGCGTGCGGCTGCCGCTGCCGACGCTCACGGTCGTCGGCTCGGTCGACGTCGCGCCGTTCCGCGCGGTGCTGCAGGACGAGCTCAACGTGCGGCAGGTCGTGCTCGAGGAGGCGGATGATGGCTCGCTCGAGCGCTACGGCATCTCGCGCCGGCTGCAGGTCAACGCGCGCGCCGCGGGACCGCGCCTCGGCAAGGACGTGCAGCGCGCCATCCAGGCGGCGCGCGCCGGCGACTGGGTCGCGGCGGACGGCGTCGTGACCGCGGGCGGCATCGCGCTGCAGGAGGGCGAGTTCGAGCTCGCGCTCGAGGTGGCCGACGAGTCTGCCGCCGTGGGCTTCCTGCCCGGCGGCGGCTTCGTCGTGCTCGACACCGCCACGACGCCAGAGCTCGAGGCCGAGGGCCTCGCGCGCGACGTCGTGCGCGCCGTGCAGCAGGCCCGCAAGGAGGCCGGGCTCGACGTCTCCGACCGCATCCGCCTCGAGCTCGGCTCCGACGAGCACGGCGTGCGGGCGCTCGAGGCGAACCGCGAGCTCGTGATGGCCGAGACGCTCGCGCTCGAGCTGACCCTCGACCGCGTCGACGACACGATGGGCGAGCTCGCCGACGGCCGCACGGCGCACCGCGTGGGCGACGGCTCGCCGCTCGCGATCGCGCTCGAGCGCGTCGAGGCTGGGCGCGACCGCGTGGAGGTGGGCGCGTGAGCGAGCACGACGACGTCGACGACCGCATCCTCGAGTCGCTCGAGCACGCCGAGGCGGCGCGCGAGGCCTACGAGGCGCTGCTCTCGCGCGCGGGGGAGCAGGCGGTCGAGCCGCGCATCGAGGCGACCCGGCGCGCGGTAGAGCTGCTCGGCGACCCGCAGCGCTCCTACCGCATCATCCACATCACCGGCACGAACGGCAAGGGTTCGACCGCCCGCATCGCCGACGCGCTGCTGCGCGCGCACGGCCTCCGCACGGGCGTGCTCACGAGCCCGCACCTCGAGCGCGTGAACGAGCGCATCCTCATCGACGGGGAACCCGTCTCGGACGAGGCGTTCGCGCGCAACTACGAGGAGATCGCGCCCGTGCTCGAGCTCGTCGACCGCGAGCTCGAGGCGGCGGGGCAGCGGCGGCTGACGTTCTTCGAGGCCTTCACGGTGCTCGCACTCTCGGTGCTCGCGGATGCGCCGGTCGACGTCGCGGTGCTCGAGGTCGGCATGGGCGGCAGGTGGGACTCGACGAACGTCGCCGACGGCGACGTCGCGGTCATCACGCCCATCGCCCTCGACCACACGAACCGGCTCGGCTCGACGGTCGAGGCGATCGCGCGCGAGAAGGCCGGCATCATCAAGCCCGACGCGATCGTCGTCTCGGCGCAGCAGCAGCCCGAGGCCCTCGCGGTGCTCGAGGCGCGCGCGGCCGAGGTCGGCGCGCGGCTGCTCGTCGAGGGGCGCGAGTTCGCACTCTCGGGCCAAGCGGTCGCCGTGGGCGGCCAGCTCATCACCGTGCGCGGCCTCGCGGCCGAGTACATCGACCAGCTCGTGCCGCTCATGGGCGCGCACCAAGGCGCGAACGCGACGCTCGCGCTCGTCGCGGTCGAGGCCTTCCTCGGCGGCGGCTCCCAGCCGATGACCGCCGAGGTGCTCGCCGACGGCTTCGCCGCCGCGTCGTCGCCCGGTCGCCTCGACGCCGTCGGCGCGCATCCGCTCGTCATCCTCGACGCCGCGCACAACCCGCACGGCGCGGCGGCGCTGCGCACCGCGCTCAGCGAGTTCTTCGGCCTCGAGCGGGTCACGCTCGTGCTCGGCGTGCTCGCCGGCAAGGACGCGACCGGCGTGCTGACCGCGCTCGAGAGCGTCGTCGACGAGGTCGTCATCACGCAGTCGACGTCCGAGCGCGCGCTCGACGCCGACGAGCTCGCCGCGCAGGCCGTGGCCGTGCTCGGCGCCGACCGGGTCGTCGTCGAGCCCGACCTCTCGACCGCGGTCGAGGCGGCGCGCGAGGCGGCGACCGATCGCGGCGGCGCGGTCGTCGTCACCGGTTCGATCACGCTGCTCGGCGACGTGCTCGGCCACGCGCGCGAGGCGGGCTGGCTGCTGCGACCCGACGCGCGCAGGCAGGCGGCGACGGTCGAGGTCACCGACGAGGAGGGGCAAGCATGAGCGAGCCGATGGCGCAGGACGAGCCGATGGCGCAGGCTGAGGGGGCGGCGAAGCGTCGCCCGCGCCCCGCGCGCGGCGCGATGGAGGCGCTGCTTCGCATCGTGCACGGCCTCGAGGTCGCGGGCATCGCGTTCGGCGCCCTCGCCTCGTGGGGTGTCACGCGAGACTGGCCGGCGCCCGTCGCCTTCGTGGCGGTCGGCTTCGCGCTCATCGCGACGATGCCGCTGCTCGCGCGCCCGTGGGGCTGGCTCGTGAGCCTCGCGCTGCAGGTCGCGGTCGCGGCGCTCACGGTGTTCGAGCCCGTCTGGGGCGTCGTCGCGGCGGTGCTCATCGGCCTGTGGATCTACTGCTTCGTCAAGGCGCGCGGCATCGAGCGGCGGCGCCGCGCCTCGGGCCTCGACCCGCGGGGCGCGCCCGGCACCTGACCCGGCCCGGGGGTGCGCAGCCGTGAGCCGTCGAGCATGTGCACGCTCTTGCGGCTCGCCGCGTCGCCAGGCCGCAACAGCGTGCACATCCCGCGTGCGCCGCGGATCCGTGTGCACGCTCTTGCGGTGCGACAGGCGTTCGAGCCGCAGCAGCGTGCACACGGCTGCTGGGCGCGCCGCCCCGCGGCGTCCCGGCCGCATGGCGTCGGTAGGCTGGAGCCCATGCAGAGCACCCTCGTCCTCATCAAGCCCGACGGCGTCCAGCGCCAGCTGACCGGCGCGATCCTCGCGCGCATCGAGGCCAAGGGGTACGTCGTCGCCGACCTGCGCATGGTGCAGCCCGAGCGGGCGCTGCTCGAGGAGCACTACGACGAGCACCGCGGCAAGCCGTTCTTCGAGCCGCTCGTCGAGTTCATGCTCTCGGGCCCGTCCGTCGCGATCCGCCTCGAGGGCGACCGCGTCATCGAGGGCTTCCGCTCGCTCGCCGGCACGACCGACCCCACGACCGCCGCGCCCGGCACGATCCGCGGTGACTTCGGCCGCGACTGGGGCCTCAAGGTGCAGCAGAACCTCGTGCACGGCTCCGACTCCGAGGAGTCGGCCGGGCGCGAGCTCGCCCTCTGGTTCGCCTGACCCGTTCATCGAACTTCCCTCAACCGCGACGATCGCGCCCGGCCGTCCGCAGTTCGGGGAAGTTCGACACTCGCGCTAGAAGGCGAAGAGGAACCGGGGGATGCCCGGCAGTACGATCATGATCGTCAGCACGACGATCACGGCGAGCGCGAGCGAGAGCACCCAGCCCCAGCTCGAGAAGCGGGCGGCGGTGCGCCGCAGCCCCGCGGGTGCCGGCAGCGCGCCGGCGCCGAGCGCCCACGTCCAGAGCGGGAACGCCATCGCGTACATCGCCATCCAGACGAGGAAGCACCAGGGGCACACGAAGCCCAGCACGAAGACCGACTGCTGCGCGAGCCACAGCACGAACACGAGCCCGCCGAGCACGCCGATCGAGAAGACCGTCCACACCCACCGCGGCATCGCGACGCGACCGAGCGTCAGCGCCCCCATGATGATCGGAGCCGGGAACGCCATGAGCCCGAGGAAGGGGTTCGGGAAGCCGAACAGCCTGCCCTGCTCCGACTCCATCGCGCCGGAGCACGACAGGAACGGGTTGAGGTCGCACGAGAGCAGCTCCTCCGGGTGGAGCAGCAGCTCGATGCGCTCGACCGAGAGCGCGAGCGCGCCCGCGAGCCCCGTGAGCCCGGTGATGATGAGCAGCACGCCGAGCCACACGGGCGCGGCGATGTGGGCGGGTCGAGCGTCTGACATGGTGCCTCCTGCTCAGCATCCTGTCAGCCCGGGGGAGCGATGAGCTTCGACGCGGCGACTCTCACAGCATTCACCTTGGGTGCGATCGCCATCGTGCTGCTGCCGGGCGCGAACAGCCTCTTCGTCGCCACCACGTCGCTGCGCGCCGGTCGCGGGCCCGGCTTCCGCGCGATGCTCGGCGTCTTCCTCGGCGACGCGATCCTCATGGTGCTCGCGGTGCTCTCGGCGCAGGCGCTCTCCGCCAACCCGGTCGTCTACACCGTGCTCATCTGGGCCGGCGCCCTCTACCTGTGCTGGCTCGCGCTCGGCCTCGTGCGCAGCGCGCTCGTGCGCCTGCGCGCCAAGCTGCGGCGCACCGCCGAGCCGGAGCCGAGCGAGAGCCCCATCAGCCCGTCGACCGCGCCCAACCCGATCATCGCCGAGCCGCGCCTGCGCCCGTTCCGCACCGCGCTCGTGACGAGCCTGCTGAACCCGAAGGCGATCCTGTTCTTCGCCTCGTTCTTCCTGCAGTTCATCGACCCGGCCTCGCCGACCCCGCTCGCCGACCTGCTCGTGCTCATGCTCATCATCGAGGGCCTCTCGGCGGCGTACCTCACGGTGCTCGTGCTCATCGGCGCGAACATCGGCCGCCGGGTGCAGCCGCACGGCTGGCTCGCCATCATCGGCACCCTCGTCGCCGCGCTCGGCTTCCTCGCGCTCGCGGTGCGGGTCGTGCTGCCCTGAGCGTCGGCAGCGGTCCCGCGGAGCACGTGCGGTAGACTTCCCGCAGCGTCCGACGGGCGCTCGCACAGGTTTTCCGGGCGGCACCGCCGACCCGGGTCGTCCCCGCGAGGGGGGCGGAAGGAAGGATTCGCGCCGGGGCGCGCCCCGTTCGCGACAGAGATGACGACCGGCGGCGCCGGTCGTGGCAGGAGCGCGCCAGCGATGGTGGACAACGACACGACCCTCCCCGAAGAGCCGACGACGGCGACGGGGGCAGCAGAGACGACCGAGCCCGAGGCGCAGAAGGCGCCGCGCAGGCGCGTCGCGACGCGCCGCAAGGCGGCACCCGAGGCGGCCGCGTCCCCGGAGACGGCGGATGCGTCGGCGGACACGGCGGTCGCGTCGCCCGAGCAGGCGGTCGCGTCGCCCCAGCAGGCGGCGGTCGCCGAGCCCGCGCAGCAGCCCGAGGCGCCGGCCGACTCGCTCACCGAGTCGGGGGAGCAGGAGCCCGGCCACGAGCCCGGCCTCGCCGACCCCGGCAAGCCCGCCGACGCATCCGGCTCGGAGGACGCGACCCAGGACGCGCCCAGCGAGGACGACCCCATCGCCGCCGCGCGCACGCTGCCCGAGCTGCCCGCCGGGCCCTTCGGCCTGCTCTTCCACGCCCCCGACCTCGAGCGGCTCCCGACGCTGCCGCCGCTGCGCGCGGAGCTCGACGACGAGGACGACGAGGACGACGAGGGCGACGACCAGCAGGACGGCCGGCGCTCGCGCCGCTCGCGCTCGCGGTCGCGCTCGCGCCGCACCGAGGACGAGAAGCCGCTCATCACCGAGCCGCAGAAGGTGCGCGGCTCGACCCGGCTCGAGGCGAAGCGCCAGCGCCGCCGCGAGGGCCGCGACGCCGGTCGCCGCCGCACGGTCGTGACCGAGACCGAGTTCCTCGCTCGCCGCGAGGCCGTCGAGCGGCAGATGATCGTGCGCTCGAAGCACGACCGCGTGCAGCTCGCGGTGCTCGAGGACGGCGTGCTCGTCGAGCACTACGTCGCGAAGGCGAGCGAGTCGAGCCTCATCGGCAACGTCTACCTCGGCCGCGTGCAGAACGTGCTGCCGAGCATGGAGGCCGCCTTCGTCGACATCGGCCGCGGCCGCAACGCCGTGCTCTACTCGGGCGAGGTCGACTGGGATGCCGCCGAGCTCGAGGGCCAGCCGCGCAAGATCGAGCTCGCGCTCAAGCCCGGCGACACGGTGCTCGTGCAGGTCACGAAGGATCCGGTCGGCCACAAGGGCGCCCGGCTCACGAGCCAGATCTCGCTGCCCGGCCGCTACCTCGTGTCGGTGCCCGGCGGCTCGATGAACGGCATCTCCCGCAAGCTGCCCGACACCGAGCGCGCTCGCTTGAAGAAGATCCTGAAGCAGGTGCTGCCGGAAGGCGTCGGCGTCATCGTGCGCACGGCCGCGGAGGGCGCGACCGAGGAGCAGCTGACGCGCGACGTCGAGCGCCTCACGCGCCAGTGGGAGCGCATCCAGCAGCTCCGGAACGGCTCCGCGCCGCAGCGCCTGCACGCCGAGCCCGACCTGCTCGTGAAGATCGTCCGCGACGTCTTCAACGAGGACTTCTCGAAGCTCATCATCCAGGGCTCGGAGGCGCTCACCACGATCCGCGAGTACCTCGAGGCGATCGCGCCCGACCTGCTCGACCGGGTCGAGGCCTACGAGGGCACTGACGACCCCTTCGACCACTTCCGCATCGCGGAGCAGATCGACAAGGCGCTCGACCGCAAGGTGTGGCTGCCCTCCGGCGGCTCGCTCGTCATCGACCGCACCGAGGCGATGACCGTCGTCGACGTCAACACCGGCCGCTTCGTCGGCGCGGGCGGCAACCTCGAGGAGACGGTCACCAAGAACAACCTCGAGGCGGCCGAGGAGATCGTGCGCCAGCTGCGGCTGCGCGACATCGGCGGCATCATCGTGATCGACTTCATCGACATGGTGCTCGAGTCGAACCGCGACCTCGTGCAGCGGCGCCTCATCGAGTGCTTGAGCCGCGACCGCACGAAGCACCAGGTGGCGGAGGTCACGAGCCTCGGGCTCGTGCAGATGACGCGCAAGAAGCTCGGCCTCGGCCTGCTCGAGACCTACTCGGAGCCGTGCGAGATCTGCGCGGGCCGCGGCGTCATCGTGCACCACGAGCCCGTCTCGAAGCCGCAGCGCCAGCAGCAGGAGAACGGCGGCCCGGGCGGCGGCGGTCGCCGTCGCGGCCGCGGCAAGCAGGGCGAGCAGCAGCCCGAGCAGCACCAGCAGCAGCAGGGCGGCAGCAACGGCGGCACGCACGCGATCACGGACGACATGCGCAAGGGCCTGTCCCAGATCGCGGCTGCGGCGAAGGGCAAGTCGGCTGAGGCCGAGCAGCCTGCCGCCGAGCAGCCTGCCGCCGAGCATCCGGCCGTCGAGCAGCCCGGGGGCGAGCAGGGCCGGCGCGAGCGCCCCTCCGGCAAGGTGCAGCCCTCGAAGGCCGCGGTCGAGGCTGTCGCCGCCGAGCCGGTCGTGACGATCCTCGACATCCCGGTCGAGCCCAAGCAGGAGCAGCCGGCCGAGAAGGTGAGCGAGCGCGACCTCGACGGGCTGCTCGGCGGCGCGCTCGACGCGCTCGCCGCGCCCGCGCCGGGGACGGGCAAGGCCGCGCGCCGCTCGCGCCGCGCCTCGTCGGGCGTCATCACGGCGAAGCCCGACGACCTGAACCGCTGATCGAGCAGGTCGCGAAGCGGCCGTGTCGAGATCATCCGTCTCGATGCGGTGCTACGCGCCTACTCGACGAGCGGCGGCCGCCGGTCCCGCTCCTTCACGCGCAGCCCGCTCGCGATGAGCCGCTTCACGAGCACCTTCGGCGGCACCTGCTCGGCGCCCATCGCGACGAGCTCGGCGATGCGCTCGGCGGGCACGTCGTAGTGGTCGTGGTCGAACCCGCGCCGCGGGAGCCCCGCCGCGCGCGCGAACGCGTGCAGCTCGTCGAGCGACGCGTCGCTCACGAGGTGCGCCCACATCGTGCCGTGGTTCGGCCAGAGCGGCTCGTCCACCAGGATCGCCATGCGCCCACGGTAGCGCCGCCACGCGGGGCGGCGCTGTTGACCGGCATGGCTCGCGACGTGTATCGTTGTTCGCTGGCGCTCGTCGCAGTTCCTTGCGCGCGCTACAAGCTTCGTCCCGGCCCTGCCGGGAGTCGTTCCAACAGTGAGGATCCAACGTGGTGTACGCAATCGTGCGCGCCGGCGGCCGGCAGGAGAAGGTCGAGGTCGGCACCGTGCTCGTCGTCGACCGCATCGCCGGTGACGACAACGGCAACGTCGAGCTGGCCCCCGTGCTGCTCGTCGACGGCGACAAGGTCACGACCGACGCCGACGCGCTCGCCAAGGTCAAGGTGACGGCCGAGGTCGTGACCGACCTGCGCGGCCCGAAGATCCGCATCCAGCACTACCGCAACAAGACCGGCTACAAGCGCCGCATGGGCCACCGTTCGGAGCTCACGCGCCTCAAGGTCACCGGCATCAAGTAAGGGAGCCGCAGACATGGCACACAAGAAGGGCGCATCGTCCACCCGCAACGGCCGTGACTCGAACGCGCAGCGCCTCGGCGTCAAGCGCTTCGGCGGCCAGGTCGTCAAGGCCGGCGAGATCATCGTCCGCCAGCGCGGCACCCACTTCCACCCCGGCGCCGGCGTCGGTCGTGGCGGCGACGACACCCTGTTCGCCCTCGAGGCGGGCTCGGTCGAGTTCGGCACGAAGGGCGGCCGCAAGGTCGTCAACATCGTCGCCGCTGGCTGACACGCGACACACCCGATGAACGGGGCGGGCTTCGGCTCGCCCCGTTCTCGCATCGAGAGGAGACCTCCGTGGCGACATTCGTCGACCAGGTGACGCTGCACCTGCGCGCAGGGAACGGCGGCCACGGCTGCGTCTCCGTCAAGCGCGAGAAGTTCAAGCCGCTCGCCGGCCCCGACGGCGGCAACGGCGGCGACGGCGGCGACATCGTGCTCGTCGCCGACAACCAGGTGACGACGCTGCTCGGCTACCACCGCAACCCGCACCGCGCGAGCGAGAACGGCCAGCCCGGCATGGGCGACCACCGCTCGGGCACGACGGGCTCCGACCTCGTGCTCCCGGTGCCGGTCGGCACGGTGGTGTCGGATGCGTCGGGCGAGCAGCTCGCGGACCTCTCGCAAGCGGGCATGCGGATCGTCGTCGCCGAGGGCGGCCAGGGCGGGCTCGGCAACGCCGCGCTGTCGAACCAGAAGCGCCGGGCCCCCGGCTTCGCGCTGCTCGGCACGCCGGGCTTCGAGGGCGACGTCACGCTCGAGCTCAAGACCGTCGCCGACGTCGCGCTCGTGGGCTTCCCGAGCGCCGGCAAGTCGAGCCTCGTCGCCGCGATGTCGGCCGCGCGGCCGAAGATCGCCGACTACCCGTTCACGACGCTGCACCCCAACCTCGGGGTCGTCGAGTCGGGCCAGTCGCGCTACACGATCGCCGACGTGCCGGGCCTCATCGAGGGCGCGAGCGAGGGCAAGGGGCTCGGGCTCGAGTTCCTGCGCCACGTCGAGCGCTGCTCGGCGCTCCTGCACGTCATCGACTGCGCGACGCTCGACCCCGGCCGCGACCCCGTGACCGACCTGCAGGTCATCCTGCGCGAGCTCGCCGCCTACCCCGTGCCCGAGGGCCAGACGCCGCTGCTCGAGCGGCAGCAGCTCGTCGCGCTCAACAAGATCGACGTGCCCGAGGCCGCCGAGCTCGCCGCGTTCGTGCGCGAGGAGATCGAGGCGATGGGCTTCCGGGTCTTCGAGATCTCGACCGTCGCGCACAAGGGCCTGCGTGAGCTCTCGTTCGCGCTCGCCGAGATCGTCGAGGCCGACCGCGCCGCGAAGGCCGCCGAGCCCGCGCCCGAGCGGATCGTGCTGCGGCCGCGCGCGATCGACGAGGCCGGCTTCAAGGTCAAGGTCGAGGGCTCCCACGCCGGGCCCGTGTACCGCATCCTGGGTGCGAAGCCCGAGCGCTGGGTGCAGCAGACCGACTTCCAGAACGACGAGGCCGTCGGATACCTCGCCGACCGGCTCGCGAAGCTCGGCACCGAGGAGGCGCTGCTCAAGGCAGGCGCCGTCCCCGGCGCGACGGTCGTCATCGGTCCGGGCGCCGGCATCGTCTTCGACTGGGAGCCGACGATCGCCTCGGCCGCCGAGCTCGTCGGCAACCGCGGCACCGACCCGCGCCTCGATCGCAACGACCGGCGCACGACCGCCGAGCGGCGCGACCAGTACCACCGCCGCATGGACGCCAAGCAGGCCGCGCGCGACGAGCTCGGCACCGAGCGCGAAGCCGGCCTCTGGAACGACGACGAGGGCTTCGAGGTGCAGCGCTGGGAAGACGAGGGATGACGCGGCTCGACCTCACCGCCGGCGAGCGCGTCGTCGTCAAGGTCGGCTCCTCGTCCATCTCGGGCGAGCGCCGCGGCCAGATCGAGCCGCTCGTCGACGCCCTCGCCCGGCTCCACCGCTCGGCCGAGGTCATCCTCGTCTCCTCCGGCGCCATCTCGACCGGGATGCCCTACCTCGGGCTCGAGTCGCGGCCCGTCGACCTGCCGATGCAGCAGGCTGCGGCCGCGGTCGGTCAGAACGTGCTCATGAACCGCTACCAGCGGAGCCTCTCGCGGCACGAGGTCGTCGCGGCGCAGATCCTGCTGACGGCCTCCGACATGGAGCTCGACTCGCACCGCGTGAACGCGCGCAACGCGCTCGAGCGGCTGCTCGAGCTGCGGATGCTGCCGATCGTCAACGAGAACGACACCGTCGCGACGCACGAGATCCGCTTCGGCGACAACGACCGGCTCGCGGCGCTCGTCGCGCGGCTCGTCGGTGCCGACCGGCTCATCCTGCTCTCGGACATCGAGGCGCTCCGCACGGCGCCGCCGGACGAGGCCGGCTCCGAGCCGATCGAGCACGTGCCCTTCGGCGACCCGCTCGAGGGGGTGCGCCTCGGCGCCTCCGGCTCGCACATCGGCTCCGGCGGCGCGATGACGAAGGTCGACGCGGCGCGGCTCGCGGCCGAGGCGGGCGTCACGGTCACCGTCACCGCGACGCCGCTGCTCGACCGGCTGCTCTCGGGTGAGCGGCTCGGCACCGAGTTCGAGGCGAACCCCGCGCGGTGGAGCTTGGAGCAGAGGCACGTTCGTGCCTCTGCCGCGACCCCAGCGCCGGAGCCCGACCCGGGCTCCGGGACCGGCTGAGCGCTCGCGCAGCCCGATCGAGCTCGCGGCGGCTCCTAGGATCGAGGCATGGCCGATGACCTCGACGCGCTGCTGACCGACTCGAAGCGGGCCTCCCGCGCGCTCGGCGTCGCGCCGGCGGGTCAGCGGCACGAGGCGATCCGCGCGATCGCGGCCGCGATCGAGCAGGCGACCGACCGCATCCTCGCCGCCAACGCCGAGGACCTCGAGCGCGGCCGCGCGAGCGGCCTCGCCGACGGTCTGCTCGACCGGCTGCTGCTCGACGAGGGGCGCATCGCCGGTCTCGCCGCCGCCGCGCGCGCGCTCGCCGAGCTGCCCGACCCGATCGGCGAGGTGCTGCGGGAGCGCACGCTGCCCAACGGGCTCGAGCTCACCGAGGTGCGCGTGCCCTTCGGCGTCGTCGGCGTCATCTACGAGGCGCGCCCGAACGTCACGGTCGACCTCGCGTGCATCGGGCTCGGCTCCGGCAACGCCGTCGTGCTGCGCGGCGGCTCGGCCGCCGGGCGCACGAACGCCGCGCTCGTCGAGGCGATCCAGGATGCGGCGGCCGGCGAGGGACTGCCGCGCGAGGTCGTGCAGACGATCGACCGCTTCGGCCGCGACGGCGCCGGGCGGCTCATGCGCGCCCGCGGCCTCATCGACCTGCTCGTGCCGCGGGGGAGCGCCGCGCTCATCGACCGCGTCGTGACCGAGTCGACCGTGCCCGTCATCGAGACCGGTGCCGGCGTCGTGCACGCCTTCGTCGACCGCAGCGCCGACCTCCCGATGGCGCTCGACATCGTGCTCAACGCGAAGACGCAGCGCACGAGCGTCTGCAACGCGCTCGAGACGGTGCTCGTGCACCGCGACATCGCCGAGACCGCGGTGCCCACGATCGCGGTCGCGCTGCAGCAGGCGGGCGTGACGATCCACGCCGACGGCGCGCTGCCGGGCGTCGACGGCGCCGAGCCGCTCCGCGACGGCGGCTGGGCGACCGAGCACCTCTCGATGGACGTCGCGATCGGCGTCGTCGACGACCTCGACGCCGCGATCGAGCACGTGAACGCATTCGGCACCCACCACACCGACACGATCATCACCGACGACCCGGATGCGGCGGCCAGGTTCCTCGCCGAGGTCGACTCCGCGGTCGTCATGCACAACGCATCCACCCGATTCACCGACGGCGGCGAGTTCGGCTTCGGCGCCGAGGTGGGCATCTCGACGCAGAAGGCGCACGCGCGCGGCCCGATGGGCCTGCCGGAGCTCACGAGCACGAAGTGGATCGTGCGGGGCTCCGGCCAGGTGCGGGCCTGACCGATCCGACCGCGATAGGCTTGCACCATGACGCTGATCACGCTGACCTCGGCCCTGCTCGAGGCCTCGCTCGAGGCCGAGGGCGACTCCGCTTCGGCATTCGGGCCCTACATCGCCGCGGGCATCACCGCCGCCGTCTTCATCATCTCGGCGATCGTGCTGCGATCGTTCCGCGACGTCGCGCACCGCTCCGAGCGGCACGACGTGCACGGCAACGCCTGATCCGCCTCCGTGGCTGAGCGCCGCCGACGCCTCGGCATCATGGGCGGCACGTTCGATCCCGTCCACAACGGCCACCTCGTCGCCGCGAGCGAGGTCGCGCACCACTTCGCGCTCGACGAGGTCGTCTTCGTGCCGACCGGCGAGCCCTACCAGAAGCGCAACGTCTCGCCGAGCGAGGACCGCTACCTCATGACGGTCATCGCGACCGCCTCGAACCCGCGCTTCCGCGTCAGCCGCATCGACATCGACCGCGGCGGCCCCACCTACACGATCGACACGCTCCGCGACGTGCGTGCGGCGCATCCCGATGCCGAGCTCTTCTTCATCACCGGGGCGGATGCGTTCACCTCGATCGTGGAGTGGAAGGACGCCGACGAGCTCTGGGAGCTCGCGCACTTCGTCGCCGTGACCCGCCCGGGCCACCACCTGTCGGTGCAGGACTATCCGCGAGAGCGTGTCTCGGAGCTGGAGATCCCCGCCCTTGCGATATCCTCGACCGATTGCCGTGCGCGCGTTCGCGCCGGATATCCCGTCTGGTACCTCGTGCCCGACGGGGTGGTTCAATACATCAGCAAGCACGACCTGTACCGGAGACTGACAGCATGACCGATGCGAACGAGGGGCGCCCGCTCACCCGGCGTCAGCTTCGCGAGCTCGAGCGCGCTGCAGAGCTGGCCCGCACCGGCGGAGTCCCGCCGGTCCCCGATGCAGCGGAGCGCGAGCAGCTGAGCGACGAGCCCGAGCGGCTCGGCCGCCACTCCACCCCGAGCGTCCCCGCGGCGCCGGAGGAGACGCAGCCGCTCGAGGCGCAGCTCGCCGTCGACGGGACCGTGGCCGAGCCTGTCTCCGATGCCGAGCCCGAGCTCGCGCCGCAGCCTGAGCTCACCCCCGAGCCCGCGCCGCAGCCCTCGAAGCCCCTCGGCCGCTTCTTCGGCCGCAAGAAGGCCGCCGAGGCGCAGCAGGCGCCCATCGACCTGCCCGAGACCGTCGCGATGGACCGCGTCGACGCCGACGAGGCCGAGCGCGCCGAGGTCATCGAGGCCGAGGTCGAGCCGGCCCCGCCCGCCCAGCAGTCCACCGCATCCGTGCCCGCGCCCTGGTCGGCGCGTCGCTCGAGCGTGCAGGTCGACGACGTGCAGGGCCTCGACACCGTCGACGACCACGAGCTCGACAGCCTCGAGATCGACGAGGTCATCGTCGAGCAGCCGCGGGTCTCGGCGCACCGCATCGCCGAGTCGACGCCCGCGCAGCTCGAGGACAAGCGCGCCGCCGAGGCCGAGGAGGAGCCGACCCCGACGGGGCCGAGCCGCGGCCAGTCGCAGCGACTGCCGGTCATCGTCAACGTCGTCTCCGACACGTCCGAGCACCACATCGCCGACCTCCGCGACCAGGGCGTCGCGACGAGCGGCAGCGGCTCCTCGACCTCGTCCTTCACCGCGAACGCGCTCGTGCTGCCCGCCGGCACCGACAGCCCCGACTTCCAGCTCGAGGGCGAGGACGGGCTACTCGTCACCGGCTCGATCGACGTGCCCGAGGGCTTCGCGTCGTCTGGTCGCGGCAGCGCCTCGATCGACGGCAGCGATGTCGACGCCGAGGTCGCCGAGGGCGAGGTCTCGAGCCCCGAGACGGCACCCGTGCGCGCCTCGAAGGCCGTCTCGTCCTACGCGAACGCCCGCGTGCAGATCGCGCCGCAGAAGCAGCGCACGAATGTCGTCCCGGTCGCGATCGGCGCCGGCGCCGGCGTGTTCGTCGCGGGCGTCGTCGGCGTCATCGTCTGGGCCCTCTCGCAGGGGATCCTCTGAACATCAGGAGTGCACGATGAGTGCCGATCAGCGGGCGATCGAACTCGCCCGAGCCGCGGCGCGCGCCGCCGACAAGGCGCTCGCCGTCGACCAGGTGGCGCTCGACGTCTCGGGACAGCTGCCCCTCACCGACGTGTTCCTCATCGCTACCGGGCGCAACGAGCGGCAGGTGAGCGCGATCGCGCGCGACATCGAGGATGCGCTCATCGTCGACGGCGCGAAGCCGATCCGCCGCGAGGGCCGCGCCGACGGGCGTTGGGTGCTGCTCGACTTCTCCGACATCGTCGTGCACATCTTCCACGAGGAGGAGCGCACCTACTACCAGCTCGAGCGGCTCTGGCGCGATGCGCCGGTCGTCGACCTGCAGCTGCCCGAGGCTCCCGCCACCGCCGAGTAGCGCCCGCCGGCGCTGGCTTGCGCCTCCACGCTCGCGCGCTGCACCGGCACGTGAGCGGTCAACTCGGCGCGTGAGCGGTCGACTCCGCGCGTGAGCGGTCAACTCCGCGCGTGAGCGGTCACTCGAAGTGACCGCTCACATGCCGAAGTGACCGCTCAAATGCCGAAGTGACCGCTCACACGCCAGGATGACCGCTCAGAGGCGGAGCTTCGCGACTGCTCAGGCCCGCGCGAACGCGCCCGCGTCGCCGCCTTGACCGCGCACGAGCGCGACGACCATGCTGCCGCGCACGCGGGCGGTGAAGCGCTCGCCCTCGAGGGCCGGCTCCACTTGGGCGCCGTCGATCCAGAGCGCGATCGCCTCGCCCGCCGCGCGACCGGTGACGACGAGCTCCTCGCCGTCGCGGGTCGCCCGCAGCTCGATGCTCGCGGCGGCGTCGGCCGTGCCGAGCAGCGCGGTCCACTGCGTGGGCGGCAGCTCCGGCGTCCTGGGCGGCACCGTGCGCCGCTGGCGCTGCGCCTCGATCGCGAGCCCGATGCGCAGCAGGCGCTCGTCGTCGTAGGGTCGGCCGGCGATCGTGAGCCCCACGGGCATCCCGATGTCGTGCATCGTGCCCATCGGCACGGTGACGGTCGGGATGCCGAAGTGCCGCCAGACGAGGTTGCCGTTCGCGACCCACGTGCCGTTCCGCCACGCGAGCTCGGCCGAGGCCGGGTTCGTGTCGGCGTCGGCGGGAGCGACGTCCGCAAGCGTCGGCATCACGACGACGTCGATCCCGTTGGCATCGAGCCACTCGTCCCAGTCGAGGCGGCGCGTCTCCTCGAGCCCCGCGATGCCGTCAGCCATCGCGGGGATGTCCTCGAGCTCGGGCACCGGCAGCGACGGGAACTCCGCGAGGTCGATGCTCGCCGCAGGCTCGAACGCGGGAGAGCTGCGCTCGAAGCGATCGGGGAGCGCACCGGGCGGATGCGGGAAGATGCGCTCGCCGTCGACGTCGCGGAGGTGCAGCAGGGCGGGATCGCCGTTGCGCTGCAGGAAGCCCTCCCACGCCCACACCGCGAGCTCGCGCAGCTCGCTCTCGATGAAGCGCGGCGGCACGATGCCGCGGTCGAGGAGGTGCGGCGCGCCGACGCGATCGCCCTCGTAGCTCGACACGAGCGGCAGGTCGGTCTCGACGACCGTCGCGCCGGCGGCGCGGAGGTCGTCGGCCATCGCGCGCCACAGCTCGAGCACGCTCTCGCGCGTCGGGATGGGCGTGCGGAGGTCGGGGTCGGCGTCGATGTACATGCGCGGCACTGCGATCGTGAGGCCCGCGAGCGGGGCGGGCTCGAGCGCGGCGAAGGATGCGGGGCGCACGTCGGCGACGGCCGGCACGTCGAGCCACGGCTGCTGCCGCCAGAAGTCGCCGTCGGTGCGCTCGTCCGGCACGACGAGCGCGTCGAGCGCCGCGAGCAGGTCGGCCATCGAGCGGGTGTGCGGCACGACGACGTCCATGGTCGGCACGAGCGCCCAGTTGCCGCGCATCGAGATGAGGCCGCGGGAGGGTGTGTAGGCGCACAGTGCGTTGCAGCTCGCCGGCGCGCGGCCCGACGACCACGTCTCCTCGCCGAGCCCGATGACCCCGATCGACGCGGCGGTCGCGCTGCCCGAGCCGTTGGACGACCCCGAGCCGAACGCGCTCGTGAGCCACTCGGCGCTGTAGGGGCTCTCGGCGCGGCCGCGGAGGCCCCGCTGCATGCCGCCGTTCGCCATCGGGGGCATCGTCGTGAGCCCGATGAGCACGGCTCCGGCATCGCGCATCCGCTCGATCGCGAACGCGTCCTCGCCCGCGACGAGGTGCTCGAACGCGGGGCTGCCGGCCGAGACGGTCATGCCGCGCGCGGAGTAGCTCTCCTTCGCGGTGAAGGGGATGCCGTCGAGCGGCCCGGCGGGTCGGCCCGCGCGGATCCTCGCGTCGGCGGCCGCGGCCGCCTCGAAGACGTCGGGCGCGAGCACGGGCACGGCGTTCAGCCGCGGACCGGCGACGTCGAACGCGGCGATCCGCGCGAGCGTGAGCGCCGCGAGCTCGGTCGCGGTCGTCCGCCCCGCGTCGAGCTCGGCCCGGAGCGAGCGCACGCTCGCCTCGACGAGCCGCACTCCGTGCACCGAGCCCACCTCGCTCACGCGGCGCTCCTCGGCTGCTGCTGCGTGATGCAGTGGATGCCGCCGCCGCGCGCGAAGAGCTCGCGCGCGTCGACCGTCACGGCGCGCCGGCCGGGGTAGACCGCCTCGAGCACCTCGCGCGCGGACTGGTCGGCGGCGGGGTCGCCGAAGCCGCACGCGATGACGCCGTCGTTCACGATCACGTGGTTGACGTACGACCAGTCGACCCAGCCCTCGTCGTCGCGGAGGGTCGCGGGCGCGGGCAGCGGCACGACCTCGAGCCGAGCGCCGCTCGCGTCGACCGCCTCGGCGAGCAGCCTCGCGGTGTCGCGCGAGACGGCGTGGTCGGGGTGCTCGGGGGAGCGCTGCTCGTGCACGAGCACGCGCCCGTCGCCGACGAGCGACGCGACGATGTCGACGTGGCCGCGCGTGCCGTAGCGCTCGTAGTCGCGCGTGAGGCCGCGGGGGAGCCAGATGGGATGCGTCGCGCCGATCGTGCGCTCGAGCTCGGCCTCGACCTCGGCGCGGGAGATGCCGGGGTTCCGACCCGGGTCGCGCTGCACCGTCTCGGTCAGCAGCACGGTGCCGCGGCCGTCGACGTGGATCGCGCCGCCCTCGTTGACGAGCTCGGAGGGGATGCGCTCGGCGCCGGCGAGGTCGGCGACGATCGCGCCGATGCGCGAGTCGTGCTCCCAGCTCGCCCAGTCCTGCGCGCCCCAGCCGTTGAAGACCCAGTCGACGGCGCCGAGCCTGCCGCGCTCGTCGAGCACGAACGTGGGGCCGATGTCGCGCATCCACGCGTCGTCGAGCGGCGCCTCGACGAGCGTCACGGCGCTCGAGAGCAGCCGCCGCGCGACGCCCACCTCTTCGGCGTCGACGATCATCGTCACGGGCTCGAACTCGCTCGCGGCGTTGGCGACCGCGGCCCACGCCTCGTGCGCCGCCGTGGCCTCCGCGGGCGTGTCGCCGGCGTTCGGGCCGTGCGGGAACGCCATCCACAGCCGCTCGTGCGGGTCCGATTCCACGGGCATGCGCCAGGACATCCCTCTCCCATCATCGCGAACGCTATTGATCGATTGATCAATAGCCTGGGTCGACAAGTTACTGTGGTCGCGGCGAGGAAGCAATGACCCCAGCGAAGCGAGTCCGGAAGAGTCCCGAGGAGCGGCGCGCCGACGTGCACGGCGCGGCGCGAGCGATCGCGCTCGAATCCGGCCTGAGCGCCGTCACGCAGCGCGCGGTCGCCGAGCGCGCCGGCGTCGCGCCCGGCCTCGTGACGCACTACGCCGACCGCATGGAGCTCCTCGTCGCCGAGGTCTTCCGCGACATCGCGCAAGAGGAGCTCGAGAGCGTGCGGGCGAGCGTCGAGGCCGTGGACGGCGGCGACGTCGAGCGCGTGATCGCGCTGCTGCACGGGCTCATCCGCGACTACCGACGCGACGTCGCGCTCGTCTGGCTCGACGGCTGGAGCCTGTCGCGGCGCAACGAGGAGCTCGCCGTGACGCTCGTCGACCAGGCGCGGGCGTGGGAGGACTTCGTCGCCGGCGTCTTCGAGCGAGGGGATGCCTCGGGTGCCTTCCGCGCGCCGGACTCCCTCGCGCTCGCGCGCTTCGTCATCGGTGCGACCGACGGCTTGAGCGCCCAGGCGACGGTGTGGGCGGGGCACGAGGAGGAGACGGTGCGCTACGTCACCCGCACCGTCGCGGGACTGCTCGGCATCCCCACCTCGGCGCTCGCGCGCGGCGCCTATTGATCATTTGGCCAATAGTGTGCGACACTCGCTGGCGCGGCGCGGAGCAGCGCCGACGACGGAGGGATCGACACCATGCTGGAACGCGCGAGCGACGTCCTCGTGATCGGCGCCGGGGCCGCTGGCCTCAGCGCGGCGACGCGCCTCGTCGAGTCGGGCTTGACGGTCACGGTGCTCGAGGCGCGCGACCGCGTCGGCGGGCGCACGTGGACTCGGGAGATCGACGGCGCGGTGCTCGAGATCGGCGGCCAGTGGGTCTCGCCCGACCAGGAGGCGCTGCTCGAGACGCTCGACCGGCTCGGGCTCGAGACCTACGCGCGCTACCGCGAGGGCGAGAGCATCTACGTCGACCGCGAGGGCCAGCGCCACCGCTACACGGGAGAGATCTTCCCGGCCGGTGCCGAGACCGAGGCCGAGATCGAGCGCCTCATCGGCATCCTCGACGGGCTCGCGACCGAGGTCGGCGCGACCGCGCCCTGGGCGCACCCGCGGGCGGCGGAGTTCGACGCCATCTCGTGGCACCACTGGCTCCGCACCCAGTCCGACGACGAATCCGCGTGCGAGATCGTCTCGATCTACGTCGCCGAGGCGATGCTCACGAAGCCCGCGCACTCGTTCAGCCTGCTGCAGGCGCTCCTCATGGCGGCCTCGGCCGGCGGCTTCGCCAACCTCGTCGACGAGGACTTCATCCTCGACCGCCGCGTCGTCGGCGGCATGCAGCAGGTCTCGCTGCGGCTCGCCGAGCAGCTGGGCGACTCGGTCGTGCTGAACGCGCCCGTGCGTCGCCTCGAGCACTCGGCCGACGGGGTCGTCGCGCACGCCGACGGCGGCGTGGTCGTCCGCGCGAAGCGCGCGGTCGTCGCGGTGCCGCCCAACCTCTACTCGCGCATCGACTTCCAGCCGCCGCTGCCGCGCCTGCACCAGCAGATGCACCAGCACGTCTCGCTCGGCCTCGTCATCAAGGTGCACGCCGTCTACGCCTCGCCGTTCTGGCGCGAGGACGGTCTCTCTGGCACGGTCTTCGCCCCGCACAGCCCCGTGCACGAGGTCTACGACAACACGAACCACGAGGACGAGCGGGGCACGCTCGTCGCCTTCATCTCCGACCTGCAGGCGGATGCGTCGTTCGGGCTCGGACCGGAGGCGCAGCGCGCCGCGATCCTCGAGCAGCTCGCAGCCTACTTCGGCCCGCGCGCGCTCGAGCCCGAGGTCTTCTACCTCTCCGACTGGGGCGCGGAGGAGTGGACGCGCGGCGCCTACGCCGCGAGCTTCGACATCGGCGGCCTCTCGCGCTACGGCGCGATGCAGCGCGAGCCGCTCGGCCCGCTGCACTGGGCGTGCAGCGACATCGCCGCCGAGGGCTACCAGCACGTCGACGGCGCGATCCGTCGCGGCTGGGCCGCGGCCGACGAGGTCATCGACGAGCTCGGCGACTGACCGAGCCAGAACCGGATAGAGGAGTCAAAGGTGACTGCAACACGAGCGGCCGACGCCGCCGTCTCGAACAAGGGCCTCGCGCCCGGCACCGTCGGGGTGCTCGGGGCCGTCGTGATCGGCGTCTCGACGATCGCGCCCGCCTACACCTTCACCGCGGCGATCGGCCCGACGGTGAGCGCTGTCGGCGTGCAGGTGCCCGCCATCATCCTGCTCGGCTTCGTGCCCATGCTGCTCGTGGCGTTCGGCTACCGCGAGCTCAACCGTGCGATGCCCGACGCCGGCACCTCGTTCACGTGGGCCACCCGCGCCTTCGGCCCGTACGTGGGCTGGATGGCCGGCTGGGGCCTCGTGATCGCGACCGTGCTCGTGCTCTCGAACCTCGCGGGCATCGCGGTCGACTTCCTCTACCTGCTGCTCGCGCAGATCACGGGCAACGAGTCGATCGCCGAGCTCGCGGCGAACCCTTTCATCAACGTCATCACGTGCCTCGCGTTCATGGCGGCCGCGACGTTCATCTCGTACCGCGACATCGAGACCACGCAGCGCCTGCAGCTCGCGCTCGTCGCCTTCCAGGTGCTCGTGCTGCTCGCCTTCGGCATCACCGCACTCGTGCGGGCTTCCTCCGGCGAGGCGCTCGACCACACCCCGATCGACCCGTCGTGGTTCAGCGTGTTCCAGGCGCCGTCGGTCAGCGCGGTCATCGCGGGCCTGTCGCTCTCGATCTTCATCTTCTGGGGCTGGGACGTCGTGCTCACGATGAACGAGGAGGCGAAGGACCCGGCGCGCACGCCCGGCCGCGCCGCCGCGATCACGATCGTCATCGTGCTCGGCCTCTACCTGCTGCTCGCGATCGCGCTGCTCGCCTTCGCAGGCGTCGGCGACACCGGTCTCGGACTCGGCAACGCCGACATCCAGGAGAACGTGCTGTTCTTCCTCTCCGACCCGATCATGGGGCCGATCGCCTGGCTCGTCTCGCTCGCGGTGCTCACGTCGTCGGCGGCGTCGCTGCAGTCGACCGCGCTCTCACCGGCACGCACGCTGCTCGCGATGGGGCACTACCGCGCCGTGCCCGCGCGCTTCGCGACCGTGCACCCGCGCTTCCGCACGCCCGGCTTCGCGGCGGTCGTCTCGGCGCTCGTCGCGAGCGGCTTCTACGCGGTCATGCGCTTCGTGAGCGAGAACGTCCTGTGGGACACCATCACGGCGCTCGGCATGATGGTGTGCTTCTACTACGGCCTGACGGCGCTGAGCGCGGTCTGGTACTTCCGCAAGACGTCGACCTCGTCGGGGGTCAAGGCGTTCCTGGTGCAGCTGCTCGCGCCGCTGCTCGGCGGCATCATGCTCGTGGTGCTCTTCGTGCAGACGCTCGTCGACAGCCTCGACCCGGCCTACGGCTCGGGCTCCGAGATCGGCGGCGTCGGCCTCGTCGGCATCCTCGGCGTCGGCATGCTGCTGCTGGGCGTCGTGCTCATGCTCATCATGCGCAAGCTGCGCCCGGCGTTCTTCCGCGGCGAGGTGCTGCCGATGGGCTTCAACAGGGGCGACCTCGACACGAAGGCGCTCTTCATCAAGTAGCGGCGCCCACGACGACGGATGCGTCCGGCCCGGTCCGCACGGACCGCGCCGGACGCATCCGCGCTGTCTGCTTGCCTAGCCCGCGAGCGAGGGCGTGAGCGTGATGACGTTCGCCCACGGGTCCTCGAAGCGGAGGCTCTGGCCGTCGTCGGCGACCGCGACGCCCGCGGACGCGAGCCGCTCGCGCGCCGAGCCGAGCGCATCCGCATCGGGCACCCGGATCTCGACGCGGCCGAGCCCGAGCGTGTCGGCGCGGCGACCGGCGCCGCGCGAGTTCCACACGTTCATCGCCATGTGGTGGTGGTAGCCGCCCGCGCTCACGAAGAGCGCCGTGCTGCCGAGCGAGGCGGTCTCGGCGAAGCCGAGCGCGCCGACGTAGAAGTCGCGCGCGGTCGCGACGTCGCCGACCTGCAGGTGCACGTGGCCGACCTTCGCGTCGATCGGCGCCGTCGCCGACTGCCCGAACGAGCCGCGGTCGAGGTGCTCGCTGACGAAGCGGTTCGGGTCGATGAACTCCGTCGTCATGTAGACCTTGCCGCCCTCCCAGCGCCACTGGTCGCGCGGTCGGTCGACGTAGAGCTCGACGCCGTTGCCGTCGGGGTCGGCGAAGTAGAACGCCTCGGAGACGTGGTGGTCGCCGGTGCCGGCGAACTGGATGCCGGGGATCTGCGTCATCCGCACGACCGCGGCGGCGAGGGCGGCGTGCGTCGGGTAGAGGATCGCGGTGTGGAACAGGCCCGCGTCGGCCGGGTTCGGGCCGCGCAGGTCGGGCGCCTCCTCGAGCACGAGGATCGTGCGGCCGCCCACGCCGAGCTCGACGACGCCCGGGCGCTCGGCGATGTGCTCGAGGCCGACCCCGGCGGTGTACCAGTGCACGAGCCGAGCGAGCTTCGCGGTCTTGAGCATCACCGGGCCCATGTCGGTGGCGTCGGGCAGCAGGTCGATGGTGTCCATGAGTTCCTCCACGGGAGGCAACGCCCTCGCTCGCGGGGCATTCCGGGCGGGCCCTCGGGAACCGCCGGGTATGGTCGCGCTCCATGGGCGAGAGCGTGTGGACCGACCGTGCCGACGAGCTGCTGCTGCGCACGGCCTCGGCCGAGCCGACGCCGGGCAGCGGCGCGGCGGCCGCGGTCGCCGGCGCGCTCGGCATCGCGCTCGTGCTCAAGGCGCTCACGATCACCGACGACGACGGATGCGCTGCGGCACGCGCCAGGGGAGAGGCCCTCGTCGAGCGCGTGGTGGCGGCTGCCGACGCGGACGTCGAAGCGTTCGCCGAGGTGATCGACGCGGACGGTGGTGCGGACGCCGAGCGGGCGCTCGCCCGGGCCGCCGCCGTGCCGCTCGACCTCGCGGCAGCGCTCGTCGACGCGCTCGCGCTCGCTCGCGAGGCGGAGCCGCTCGTGAAGCCGACGCTCGAGAGCGACGTGCTCGGCGGCGCCGACCTCGTGCGCGGCGCCGCGGCGGTCGCGCTGCGGGCGGCCGAGCTCAACGTGGCGTCGCTCGAGGACCGCGACGCCGCCGACGCACCGGCGTTGCGGCAGCGCCTCGACGCGCTCGGGAAGCAGCTCGCCGAGTAGCCGGCTGCGACGCGAGGCGACGCGGACCCGATCTCGGCGCGCGGACCCGAGATCTCGGGTCCCGCCGCCGAGGTGGGGTCCGCGGAGGCGACCGCGTCGGCGCGAGCGGGTCGACCGCGTCGGGTCTCAGCGCGCCTGCAGGTCCCGCTCGAGCACGGGGGCGAGCCGGAAGGGGATGAGCTCGCCCATCGACAGCCACGTCTCGGTGCGCTCGACCCCGTCGCACGCGAGCACGAGCTTGTTGATGCGGTAGAGGTCCTCCGCGTCGCGGCACACCGCGCGCACGAGCACGTCGGCCTGGCCCGAGAGCCCGAACGCCTGCACGACCTCGGGGATCCGCCGCAGCTGCTCGACGACCTCGTCGATGCGCGGCTGGTCGACGTGCGTCGCCATGAACACCGTGAGGGGGTAGCCGAGGGCCGCGGCGTGGAACCTGCGGTCGAAGCCCTGCAGCGCATCCGACGCCTCGAGCGCCGCCACCCGGTTCTGCACCGTGTTGCGCGCGAGGCCGAGCTGCTCGGCGATCGCGGCGTTCGTGATGCGCGGATGCCGCGTGAGCTCGAGCAGGATCCGGCGGTCGGTGTCATCGACGATGCGCATGCTGCGCAATCTAGCGCAGCCGATGCGCCCGCGGAATGCGCGCACCGCGCAGCCTGCGTGTCGCAGATTGCGCGGAGTGACTTCCGGCGATACGGTCTCCCCACGATCGACGAGGCGCACCAGCCTGGCCGATCCGACCGGCGCCCACCAGGCGCTTCGAACAAGGAGGTTCGCTCGTGTCGATCACCGTGCCCGCTCCCGACCCCGCGCTCGCCGCCGGCCTCGACTGCCCGCTGCGCGTCCTCGACCTCGACGGCACCCGCCTGCACGACCCGCTGCTCGACGCCCACCTCGGCGACATCGACGAGTCGGCGCTCGCCGACCTCTACCTCGACATGGTGCGCGTGCGCCGCCTCGACACCGAGGCGTTCGCCCTCACGCGCCAGGGCCACCTCGTGCTGTGGCCGCCGCTGCTCGGCCAGGAGGCCGCGCAGGTCGGCGCCGCCCGCTCGCTCGAGCAGCGCGACTGGGTCTTCGGCTCCTACCGCGAGCACGGCTTCGCGCTCCTGCGCGGCGCCGACATGGCCGAGTTCGCGCGCATCTGGAAGGCCTACGCGCACGGCGGCTGGGACCCGCACGAGATCAACATGGCGCCCTCGCAGATCATCATCGGCGCCCAGAGCCTGCACGGCGTCGGCTACGCGATGGCGGCGAAGATGGATGGGTCGGACGAGGTCGCGCTCACCGCGTTCGGCGACGGCGCCACGAGCGAGGGCGACGTCAACGAGGCGCTCGTGTGGGCATCCGCGTTCCAGGCGCCCGTGATCTTCCTCTGCCAGAACAACCAGTACGCGATCTCCGAGCCCGTCGCCGTGCAGTCGGGCGGCCTGCCGCTCGCGCTGCGCCCGACCGGCTTCGGCATCCCGTCGATGCGCGTCGACGGCAACGACGTGCTCGCGATGCTCGCCGCCGGCCGCATCGCCGTCGAGCGCGCGCGCTCGGGTGGCGGCCCGACGTTCATCGAGGCCGTCACCTATCGCCGAGGCCCCCACACGACGACCGACGACCCGAAGCGCTACCGCGACGAGGCGGAGGTCGAGGAGTGGGTCGCGAAGGACCCGATCGACCGCGTCGAGCGCGCGCTCGCTCGCTGCGGCGTCGACATGGACGCTGTGCGCGCCGAGGCGAAGGTGCGCGCCGACCGGCTCGCGAAGGAGTTCCGCGCCGCCGCGGAGCACGCCGAGCCGCCCGCCGCCGAGGAGATCTTCGACAACGTCTACGCGCAGCCGAGCCGCCGGCTCGAGCGCCAGCGCGCCGAGCACCTCGCGTTCGTCGCGAGCCTCGCGGAGGAGAGCAAGTGACCGAGACGCTCACGCTCGCGAAGGCCGTCAACGCGGCCCTCGCAGATTCCCTCGAGGGCGACGACCGGGTCCTGCTCATGGGCGAGGACATCGGCCAGCTCGGCGGCGTCTTCCGCGTCACCGACGGCCTGCAGGCGCGCTTCGGCACGCAGCGCGTCATCGACTCGCCGCTCGCCGAGTCGGCCATCATCGGCACCGCGATCGGCATGAGCTACCGCGGCTTCCGCGTGGTGACGGAGATCCAGTTCGACGGCTTCATCTACCCCGCGTTCGACCAGATCGTCGCGCAGGTCGCGAAGCTCCGCTACCGCTCGCGCGGCCGCGTCACGATGCCGCTCACGATCCGCGTGCCCTACGGTGGCGCGATCGGCTCGGTCGAGCACCACTCCGAGAGCCCCGAGTCGTACTTCGCCCACACCGCGGGCCTCCGCGTCGTGACCGCGTCGACGCCGCAGGAGGCGTACTCGACGCTGCGCGCGGCGATCGCGAGCGACGACCCGGTGCTGTTCTTCGAGCCGAAGGGCAAGTACTACACGAAGGGCGAGGTCGACCGCTCGGTCGTCCGCGACCTCGAGACGGCGAACGTCGTCGCGAGCGGTCGCGACGTGACGATCGCCGCCTACGGCCCGACCGTCGAGACGGCGCTCCGCGCGGCGATCGCCGCCGCCGACGAGGGCATCGAGGTCGAGGTGATCGACCTCCGCTCGATCTCACCGCTCGACGTCGACACGGTCGTCGAGTCGGTGCGCCGCACCGGCCGGCTCGTCGTCACGCACGAGGCGCCCGCCGAGGCATCCGTCTCCTCCGAGCTCATCACCTCGGTCGTCGAGCGCGCCTTCTCGAGCCTCGAGGCGCCGCCCGAGCGCGTCACCGGCTACGACACGCCCTACCCGCCGTCGGCCGTCGAGCACGACTACCTGCCGAGCCTCGACCGGCTGCTCGACGCGGTCGACCGCACGCTCGGCCGCCGCAACTCGCGCACCGAGCTCGACTACGCATCCGTCACCGCACTGGGAGCCGCACGATGAAGACGTTCCTGCTGCCCGACCTCGGCGAGGGCCTCACCGACAGCGAGATCGTCGCGTGGCGCGTCAAGGAGGGCGACGCGGTCGAGCTCAACCAGCCGCTCGCCGACATCGAGACGGCGAAGGCCGTCGTCGAGCTGCCGAGCCCCTACGAGGGCACGATCGCGAAGCTCCACGCCGCCGAGGGCGAGACGGTCGACGTCGGCGCGCCGCTCATCGACTTCGATGTCGCGGGCGATGACGCGCCTGCGCCGTCGGGGTCGGGTGCGTCGGCCACGGATGCGTCGGCGCACGACGATCCCGCACCCTCGCCCGCGGGCGGCCCGGTCGCGACGCCCGACGCGACCGTCGCCGAGGTGCGCGACGCCCCGGCGCCGGAGGAGAAGCCCGAGAAGGTCTCGGTGCTCGTCGGCCACATCACCGTGCACGGCGGCAAGCCCACCAGGAAGCGCCGCGCGTGGGACGTCGAGCCCTTCACGCGGCAGGAGCGGCCGAGCGGCCGCCCCAACCGCGCGATGCCGCCCGTCCGCAAGCTCGCGAAGGAGCGCGGCATCGACCTGCAGTCGGTGCGGCCCTCGGGCCGTGACGGCCTCGTCACGCGCGCCGACCTCGAGACCGCAGGCACCGCATCCGGTCCCCAGGCCCAGCCGCAGCCCGCGTCGACGCGCGAGAAGGTCACGGGGCTGCGCAAGCACACCGCCGCCGCGATGACGCAATCGGCGCTCACCGTGCCGCACGCCGCGACGTTCCACCAGGTCGACGTGACCGAGACGCTCGCGCTCGCCCGCTCGGGCGACGCGTCGTTCCTCGCGCTCGCGAGCCGGGCGATCCTGCTCGCCGCGAAGCGCTGGCCCGACGTGACGGCCGCCTTCCACGCCGACACGATGGAGCTCGAGCGCTTCGCGCACATCAACCTCGGCATCGCCGTCTCGACCGACCGCGGGCTCGTGGTCGCCTCGATCGACGAGGCGGAGTCGATGGATGCGTCGGCGCTCACGGCCGCGATCAAGGACCGCGCGACGCGCGCCCGCGAGGGCTCGCTCACGATGGCCGAGCTCACGTCGTCGAACATCACGATCTCGAACGTCGGCGTCTTCGGCGTCGACGGCGGCATCCCGATCCTCAACCCGGGGGAGTCGGCGATCATCGCGCTCGGCGCCGTGCGGCGGATGCCGTGGGAGCACGAGGGCGAGATCGTGCTGCGCGACGTGTGCACCGTGACCGTCTCGTTCGACCACCGCGTGCTCGACGGCCGCGAGGCGGCGGGCTTCCTCGCCGACATCGCCGCTGTGCTCGAGCGCCCGGCGCTCGCGCTGGCGCGCTGATGCCGGCTCTCGGCCACGGCATGGCACGGTAGGGCCATGCACCGACTCGAGACCCGCGTCGACCTCGCGGGGGAGCAGGCCCGCGCCAACCGCGCGGCGATGGAGGCGCTCGTGGCGCAGCTGCGCGAGCGGCTCGCCCAGGTGGCGCTCGGCGGCCCCGAGAAGTCGCGCGAGCGGCACGTCGCGCGCGGCAAGCTGCTCGCCCGCGACCGCATCGACAGGCTGCTCGACCCCGGCAGCCCGTTCCTCGAGGTCGCGCCGCTCGCGGCGTGGGAGGTCTACGGGAAGGACGGGCAGGATGCGCCGAGCGCCGGCATCGTCGCCGGCATCGGCCTCGTGCACGGCCGGCACGTGATGGTGATCGCGAACGACGCGACCGTCAAGGGCGGCACCTACTACCCGCTCACGGTGAAGAAGCACCTGCGCGCGCAGCAGATCGCGCGCGAGAACCGGCTGCCGTGCATCGCGCTCGTCGACTCCGGCGGCGCGTTCCTGCCGATGCAGGACGAGGTGTTCCCCGACCGCGAGCACTTCGGCCGCATCTTCTTCAACCAGGCGCAGCTCTCGGCCCAGGGCATCCCGCAGCTGGCGGCCGTGATGGGCTCGTCGACCGCGGGCGGCGCCTACGTGCCGGCCATGAGCGACGAGACCGTCATCGTGCGCGAGCAGGGCACGATCTTCCTCGGCGGCCCGCCGCTCGTGAAGGCCGCGACCGGCGAGGTCGTCGACGCCGAGTCGCTCGGCGGCGGCGTGCTGCACGCCGAGGTCTCGGGCGTCGTCGACCACCTCGCCGACGACGACGAGCACGCGCTCGAGATCGTGCGCGACATGGTCGAGGCGCTCCCGCCCGGCGACCGCGCCGCCGCGAGCGGCGCCGTGCCGGCGAAGGCGCAGTCGTTCGGCTGGTTCGCCTACGCGCCCCTCAGCGCGCTCGACGACGAGAGCGCGCCGGCCGTCGACCCATCCACCCTCTACGACGTCATCCCGCCCGACCTCCAGACGCCGTACGACGTGCGCGAGGTCATCGCGCGCATCGTCGACCGCAGCGGGTTCCACGAGTTCAAGGCCGGCTACGGCGACACGCTCGTGACCGGCTTCGCCGAGCTGCACGGCCACACGGTCGGCATCGTCGCGAACAACGGCGTGCTCTTCTCGGAGTCGGCGATGAAGGGCGCGCACTTCATCGAGCTGTGCGACCAGCGGGGTGTGCCGCTCGTGTTCCTGCAGAACATCACGGGCTTCATGGTCGGCTCGGAGGCCGAGCGCGGCGGCATCGCCAAGCACGGCGCCAAGATGGTCACCGCCGTCGCGACGACGCGCGTGCCGAAGCTCACCGTCGTCGTCGGCGGCTCGTTCGGCGCCGGCACCTACTCGATGTGCGGCCGCGCCTACGACCCCCGCTTCTTGTGGCTCTGGCCCAACGCGCGCGTGAGCGTCATGGGCGGCCCGCAGGCCGCGTCGGTGCTCTCGACCGTCAAGCGCGAGCAGCTCGAGGCCGCGGGCGAGGAGTGGTCGGCGGATGCGCAGGCCGAGTTCGAGCGCCCCGTGCGCGAGCAGTACGAGCAGCAGGGCAACCCCTACTACTCGTCGGCGCGCCTGTGGGACGACGGCGTGATCGACCCCGCCGACACCCGCCGCATCCTCGGCTTGGCGCTCGACGTCGTCACCGCCGTGCCGATGCCCGAGCCGCGCTTCGGCGTCTTCCGGATGTGATGCAGATGGACTCCCTGTTCGACACCGTGCTCGTCGCCAACCGCGGCGAGATCGCCATCCGCATCGCGCGCACGCTCCGCGACCTCGGCATCCGCTCGGTCGCCGTGCGCGCCGACGACGACCCCTCGCCGCACCCCGAGCACTTCGACGAGACCGTCTTGCTCGGCAGCGGGGCGCTCCGCGACACGTATCTCTCGACGAGCAAGATCCTGGATGCGGCGCGCACCTCGGGCGCGCAGGCCATCCACCCCGGCTACGGCTTCCTCTCGGAGAACGCCGCCTTCGCCCGTGCGTGCGAGGACGCGGGGATCGTCTTCATCGGGCCGGGCGCATCCGCCATCGAGACGATGGGCGACAAGATCTCCGCCCGCCACGCGGTCGAGTCGCGCGGCGTCGCGACCGTTCCGGGCATCGCGGAGCCGGGCCTCGACGATGCGGCGCTCATCGCGGGCGCCGAGCGCGTCGGCTACCCCGTGCTCATCAAGCCCGCCGCGGGCGGCGGCGGCAAGGGCATGTACCGCGTCGACGACCCCGCCGAGCTGCCGGCCGCGCTGCAGGCCGCACGCCGCGAGGCGAAGAGCGCGTTCGGCGACGACACGCTCTTCATCGAGCGCTTCGTCTCGAACCCGCGCCACATCGAGGTGCAGGTGCTCGCGGACACGCACGGCAACGTCATCCACCTCGGCGAGCGCGAGTGCTCGCTGCAGCGCCGCCACCAGAAGGTCATCGAGGAGGCGCCGAGCGCGCTCCTCACCGAGGCGCAGCGCGCCGCGATCGGCCAGGCGGCCGTCGAGACCGCCCGCTCGGTCGGCTACGTCGGCGCAGGCACGGTCGAGTTCATCGTCGCGGGCGATCGGCCCGACGAGCCGTTCTTCATGGAGATGAACACGCGCCTGCAGGTCGAGCACCCGGTGACCGAGATAATCACGGGCATCGACCTCGTCGAGCAGCAGCTGCGCATCGCGGCGGGGGAGCCGCTCGCGATCGCGCAGGACGACGTGCGGCTCGAGGGCCACGCGATCGAGGCGCGCATCTACGCCGAGGATCCCGCGGCGGGCTTCCTGCCGACCGGCGGCACCGTGCTCGACGTCGACTGGCCGTGGGACGACGCCGACGACGACGTGACGGCGCCGCCGCGCGTGCGCGTCGACGCGGGGGTCGGCCACGGCACCGCAGTCGGCTCGAGCTACGACCCGATGATCGCGAAGGTCATCGCGCACGGCGACTCGCGCGCGGAGGCGATCGACCGGCTCGACCGGGCGCTCGCCGGCATGCACCTGTTCGGCGTCGTGACGAACCGGGGCTTCCTCCGGGCGCTGCTGCAGGAGCCGAGCGTGCGCGCGGGCGAGCTCGACACGGGCTTCATCGACCGCGAGGGGGAGCGGCTCGCGCGTCCCGCCGACGACGGGGAGCGGTTCGCGATCGCGGCGGCGGCGCGGGCGCAGCATGGGCTGGGCCTCCTGGGTGCATGGGCCGCCGACGGCTGGCGCCTCGGCGGCGCCGTCGGACACGTCGTACGCTTCGCCGACGCCGACGGGATCGCGACCGTGCGCGTGCGCCGCATCGACGACCCGAACGAGCACCGCGTCGAGGAGTCGCGCGGCGTCGACATCGAGGTGCGGCGCGCCGACGGCTCGACCGAGCGCTGGGAGCGGCTGAGGATCGAGCGCCCGATGCTCGAGACGGTCGAGGGCACCTGGGTGTGGACGGAGGGCGGCGACGTGCTCGTCGAGGCCCCACCACGCGCGCACCGGGGTCGCGGCGCCGCGGAGCCCACCCTCGCCTCACCGATGCCCGGCACGGTCGTCGCCGTGCACGCATCCGACGGTGATCGCGTCGAGGAGGGCCAAGCCGTCGTGAGCGTCGAGGCGATGAAGATGGAGCACGTGCTGCGCGCGCCCGTCGCCGGCACCGTGCACGTGCGTGCGAGGGTGGGGGAGCAGGTGACGCGCGGGCAGGAGCTCGCGACCGTCACGCCCGAGAAGCAGGAGGACGCATGAGCGAGCGCCGCATCACGCAGCGGGGCCTCTACTTCGACGAGCTCGAGGAGGGCGTCGTCTACGAGCACCGACCCGGCCGCACGATGACCGAGACCGACAACGTGCTCTTCACGACGCTCACGATGAACCCGCAGCCGCTGCACCTCGACCGCGCCTGGAGCGAGGGCACCGAGTTCGGGGAGCCGCTCATGAACTCGATGCACACGCTCGCGACCATGGTGGGCCTCTCGGTCGGGCAGCTCACGCAGGGCACGATCGTCGCGAACCTCGGCTTTAGCGAGGTCGCGTTCCCCGCGCCCGTGCGGCACGGCGACACCATCTACTGCGAGACGCGCGTGCTCGAGAAGCGCGCCTCGAGGTCGCGGCCGGGGCAGGGCATCGCGACCTTCGAGCACCGGGCGCTCAACCAGCACGGGGAACTCGTCGCAACCGCCGTGCGGAAGGTGCTCATGCAGGGATCGCCCGGGGAAGAGGCGTGAGCGCCGGCGTGGCTGCGCTGAGCTCGTCTGCCTTGGGCATGGGCCCCGTGCTGCTGTTCTGCCCCGGCGACCGGCCCGACCGGTTCCGGAAGGCGGCCGAGCGATCGGATGCGGTCATCCTCGACCTCGAGGACGCCGTCGGCGCCGGGTCCAAGGCTGAGGCTCGCGAGGCGGTGCGAGCCGCCGGCCTCGACCCCGAGCGCACGATCGTGCGGGTGCAGGACGCATCCGCCTCCGGCTTCGACGACGACCTCGCCGCCGTCGCGGCGTCGCCGTTCCGCACCGTCATGCTCGCGAAGGCCGAGTCGACCGAGCAGGTCGATCGGGTCGTGGCCGCGGTGCCCGGTGCACGCGTCGTCGTGCTGTGCGAGACGGCGCGCGGCGTGCTCGAGGCCGAGCGGCTCGCGGCGCACGACGCGGTCGTCGGCATGATGTGGGGCGCCGAGGATCTCGTCGCCTCGATCGGCGGCACGTCGAGCCGGAGCGAGAGCGGCGCCTACCGCGACGTCGCGGTGCACGCGCGCAGCCGCATCCTGCTCGCCGCCGCAGCCTTCGGCATCACGGCGATCGATGCGATCCGCGCCGACATCCAGGACCTCGAGGGCGCGCACGCCGAGGCGGTCGATGCCGCGGCGTCGGGCTTCGGCGCGAAGGCGGCGATCCATCCCAGCCACGTCGAGCCCTATCGTCGCGCGTTCGCGCCGACGGATGTGGAGGTCGACCTCGCGCGCCGCATCCTCGATGCGGCGACCCGCAACCCCGGCGTCTTCTCCTTCGAGGGGCAGATGGTCGACGAGCCGATCCTGCGGCACGCGCGGAGCGTCGTCGCGCGCGCCGCTCGGCCGTAGGGCCGCCCGCCCGCGTTCGCACGAGGGCACCGCGCCGCGGCGTTGGTAGTCTGCTGAGCGATCGGGGAGGCAGCTTGGGTCGACATCGCAGCCGTGCGCGCGGAGCCGCGCACCTGCGTTGGAGCGACCGTCGCCCGGGATCGTTGCCGCCGGATGACGAGTTGCGCGCAGGCGTCATCGCGCCACCGACCGCCGGGCACAGCCACGGCCATGACCACAGCGACGCGCTGCGCGTGACCGCGCGGTCGAGGCTCCTGCTCTGGCTCGCGCTCGCGCCGATGCTGCTCGCGACGGCTGCCGGCATGCTCGCGCTGTGGCCGAGCGCCGACGCACTGCCGGAGCGCGCCCCGTACTTCGGCGAGGGCGTCGGCACGATGCACGTGAGTGCGACGGGGAGCGCCGACCCGGAGACCGGGCTCGCGCCTGCGCGGCTCGACGACGGCGCTCTGATCGACGTGGTCGTGCCGCCCGAGGCGGTGGGGGAGATCGCAGACGGAGACCGGCTGCGCGTCTTCCACGTGCCAGAGGCCGCCGGCTACGGCTCGAGCTACGTCTTCGTCGACTTCGCCCGTGAGCTCCCGCTCGCCCTGCTCGCGCTCGCGTTCGTGGGCGCCGTGGTCGCGGTCGCCCGCTGGCGCGGCGTCGCGGCGCTCGTCGGGCTCGGCGGTGCGTTCCTCGCGATCGGCGGCTTCACGCTGCCCGCGCTGCTCGCGGGAGAGCCCGCCCTCCCCGTCGCCCTCGTCACCGCATCCGTCGTGATGTGCATCGTGCTCTACGTCGCCCACGGGTTCAGCACGCGCACGACCACGGCGCTGCTGGGCACGCTCATCGGGCTGCTGCTCACCGCCGGCATCGCCTGGGCCGCGACCACGTCGTCGCGCATCATGGGCACGGGCTCGGAGGAGTCGGCGGTGCTCTTCCAGCAGGTGGGGCTCGACCTCTCGGACGTGTTCATGTGCGGTCTCGTGCTCGCCGGCATGGGCGTGCTCAACGACGTCACCATCACGCAGGCGTCCGCGGTGTGGGAGCTGCGCGCCGTCGCACCGGGCGCGAGCCGGGCGGAGCTGTTCGCCCGAGCGATGCGGATCGGCCGCGACCACATCGCCTCGACCGTCTACACGATCGCGTTCGCGTACGTCGGAGCGGCGCTGCCGCTGCTCATGGTGATGTGGATGACGGATGCGCCGGCCGACCTGCAATTGACGACGGGCGAGGTGGTGGAGGAGATCGTGCGCACGCTCGTCGGCTCGATCGGCCTCGTGCTCGCGATCCCGGTGACGACGGGCATCGCCGCGCTCGTCGTGCCGGGGGAGTCGGAGCCGGAGCTGCAGCCAGCTTGACCGACGCTGCCCGCGCGATGTGACGGAGCCCCGCTTCATCCTGTATGCTGTTCAGGTTGCTCCGAGGAGCACACCACGGGTCTGTGGCGCAGCTGGTAGCGCACCTGCATGGCATGCAGGGGGTCGGGGGTTCGAGTCCCCCCAGATCCACCATTGTGATGACGCGGGACATCGTTCATAGATGTTCCGCGTCATCGTTCATATCGGGGAGAAGCCCTGGCCATCGGCCGGGGCTTCTGTCGTTGTTGCGCCAGTAGTCCGGTGGCTGGTGACGGTGGTCCCGTCGATGAGGATGAGCACGGGGCCTGCGGCTTCGCGAGGCAGCGCCGGGCCCCCGTGCGTGCCGGTCGCTCAGGCGCCATGTCAGGATGGAGGCAGGCGCGGGGCATCCGCGCCTACGGGATGCGACGAAGTGCATCCGTCGCCTCGATGAGCGCGACGTCCCGAGCGCTGCGATCCGCAGCGGAAGAGTCCCATCATGATCGACACAGCTGAGCAGCTCGCTGCCGAGGGCGCTGCCCGCATCGAATGGATCCGCTCGCGCATGCCGCTGCTGGCGGCGCTGCGCGAGGAGTTCGCCCAGACCCGGCCACTGGCCGGCCGCACGATCGGTGTCTCCCTGCACCTCGACCCGAAGACCGCGGTGCTGATCGAGACGCTCGCCACGGGCGGCGCGCAGCTCGTCGGCACCGGCAACCACGGGTCGACGCAGGACGACATCGTCGCCGCGCTGCAGGCATCCGGCCTGCACCTCTTCGGGCGCCGCGATGACACGCTCGACGACCACCGCGCGAACCTCCGCCGCACCCTCGAGGCGCGACCCGACGTGCTCCTCGACAACGGCGCGGACCTCGCGCTCGGCACCGTCGAGCACGGCTTCGCGCACGAGGTCATCGGCGGCACCGAGGAGACCACGTCAGGCGGCTTCCGGCTGCGCGAGGAGGGCACCGACGTGCCGTTCCCCGTGATCGTGATCAACGACTCGCGCATCAAGGCGATCGGTGAGAATCGGCACGCCGTCGGGCAGAGCGCCGTCGAGTCGCTCATGCGCATCACCAACCTGCAGCTGCCGGGGAGCCGCTTCGTCGTGATCGGCTACGGCTGGTGCGGCCGCGGCGTGGCGCAGTACCTCGCGGCGCTCGGTGGCAAGGTGGGCGTCGTCGAGCGCGACCCCGTGACCGCGCTCGAGGCCGCCTTCGACGGGCACCGCGTCGGCTCCCTCGAGGAGCTGCTGCCCTGGGCTGAAGTGGTCGTGACCGCCACCGGACGTCCAGACGCGCTGCCGGCCGCTGCGCTGCCGATGCTCGCGGACGGCGCGGTGCTCGCGAACATCGGCCACTTCCCGTGGGAGATCGACGTGGATGCGCTGCGCGACGGCGCGACGAGCCGACAGGTCGCGCCGGCGATCGAGCGCATCGAGCGCGACGGCCGCCACGTCGTGCTGCTCGCGGAGGGGCGCATGTTCAACCTCGCCGGGCCGGGACCCAAGGGCAACTCCATCCAGTCGATGGATCTCGGCTTCTTCCTGCAGGCTCGCTCGCTTGAGCGAGTGGCGACCGACCGCGGGCTCGCGGCCGGCCCGCAGGGCGTGCCGGTCGACATCGAGCACGGCGTCGCGCGCGCGATGCTCGCGTCGATGGGCGCCGCGCGCTGAGCGCGCCGACGCTGCACTCGGCGCGCAGCTCGCGGACCTGCCCCGCGGCGCGGCGAGGGTGCCGTTCGCTGTGAGGAGCGTCAGGGCTCCGCGGCGGCCTGCTCGGTCGGCTCGATGTGCCCGGCCTCCCCGGGGGTCGGCACGACCGCGACCGGGCACGGCATGTTCATCAGGAGATCGTGGCTGACCGAGCCGAGCAGGAGTCCGGCGAGCCTGCCGCGGCCGTGCGTGCCGACCACCGCGAGCCGCGCGCCTTCCGCGCGCTGCGCGAGGACGACGGATGCGCGGCCGTGCTCGAGCACCGCCTCGACCGGGAGGTCCGGGTGTGCCGCGTGGACGCGTGACACTTCGGCGTCGAGCACGGCCCGCTCGCTCGACTCGAACGCCTCGATGGGGGACTCCATCGCCTCCCACGCGCCGCTGACGAGCGGAGGCACGTCCCAGGCACGGACCGCGACGAGCGTGTCGTCCTCGCGCTCCGCCTCGCGAGCCGCGAACGCCATGGCCGCGGCGCCGGTCTCGTCGTCGACGCCGACGATCACTCGCTCGCCGCCCGGCTGCCAGTCGACGGGCACGACGACGAGCGGGCAGTGCGTCCTCGCCGCGACGGCGAGCGGCAGCGTGCCGTAGATGAGCCCGACCGCCCCGCGGGTCTTGTGGGAGCCGATCACGAGCAGGTCCGCGCGACGCGAGGCCGCCTCGAGTCCGGGCACCCGGCGCGCGTGCTGCACGGTCGTCGAGACCTCGGCGGAGACGCCGCTGAACCTGATCCGCTTGCCCGCCTCGTCGACGATGCGCTCGTGCTCGAGCAGCACCGGATCCGTGTTGACCTGTGGGATCCAGTCGATGTCGACCACCGTGGTGACCTCGACATGCATGGCGACACTCCGCGCTCGGTCGACCACCCAGTCGAGCGCGGCTGCGCTCGCGGTGCCGCCATCGACCGCGACCACGACGTTGTAGGGCATCGGCGCACTCCTCGCTCCCGGGTCGGACAGCTCCATCCTGCAACGGGAGGGCTCCGCCGCGAAAGGTCGCGTGCGGCATCCGCACTGCCGGGAGCCGCCCGTCAGTCGCCGCCCGCGGTCGCCCGCAGCGCATCCGTCGCCCTGATGAGCGCGAGGTGGCTGAATGCCTGCGGGAAGTTGCCGATCAGGCGCTGCGCGTCCGGGTCGTACTCCTCGCTCATGAGGCCGAGGTCGTTCGCGTAGCCGACGAGCTGCTGCGTGAAGCTGTCGAGCTCGGCATCGAAGCCGCGGTCGTCGATCTCCTCGCGCAGCCGCTCGCGGAGCTCGCGCCAGTGCTCGACCGGCCCGTCGAGGCCGTCCTCCTCGACCGCACGCACGCCGCAATCGAACCCGGCCCACAGCATCGCCCGGCCGTGCGTGAAGCAGTGGAGGTCGCCGCGCATCTCCCAGATGCCGTGGTCCTGCCGATCGAGGTTCGCCTCCGCGTAGTCGAGCAGACCCTTCTGCATCGCCCAGCTGTACGCATCCTCCTCTTCGCCCGCGGCGCGAAGCTGCGGGAGCGCCACCATCACCTCGCCGACGACGTCGGCCTGGAACTGGCTCGCCGCGCCGTTGCCGACCCGCACGGGCCGAGAGTGTGACGGCGCGGCATATGTCGGCACTGGACGTCGAGCGGTTGCGCGGTGTGCGGCCGATCGCACACCTGATATCGAGCTCTTATAAGGTAGTAGGTGATCGCTCGTCGATATCAGTCGTACACTTATCTGCATGGGACGGGACGCAGTGGCCGTGATCGCCGACATCATCGGCTCGCGCGAGCTGCCCGACCGGCGGGCCGGGCAGGAGGAGGTGCTGCGCGCCTTCGCTCGCGCTGAGGAGCACGCCGGCGCCGAGGTGCCCGCGTATGCGGCGGTGGGCGACGAGTTCCAGGCCGTCTACGAGAGCGCGGAGCGAGCCGTGCTCTCGACGACGATCGTCGCGCTCTCGCTGCCCGACGGGCTCGAGCTGCGCTTCGGCATCGGCGCGGGGGAGGACCGCATCGTCGACGCGAGCGGCAGCGTGCCGATCCGGGACGGCAGCGCCTGGTGGCGCGCCCGGGAGGCGATCGATCACGTCAAGCAGGCGCAGCGCTCGGGGCGGAGCCGCGCCACGAGCACGTTCCTGCATGACGGCGGCGACGAGGAGAGGGCCATCCGGGGTCTCCTGCTGCTGCGCGACCACATCGTCGGCTCCATGCGGCCGCGCGACAAGCGGATCGCGCTCGCCGGACTGGAGGAGGTGCCCCAAGCGCGCACCGCAGAGGCCGAGGGCATCCGCCAGTCGGCGGTCTCGCAGAGCTGGCACCGGTCTGGCGCCTCAGCGGTCGTCGAGATGCTGCGTCAGCTCGAGGGGGCCAGGTCGTGACCGCGGCAGCGATCATGCTCGTGATGGGGCTCGGCCATCTCGCGCTGAGCGCGAGATCGCTCGCGAGCGGCCATCCGAGCGCCGATGCGCGTCCGCGAGCGAGCCGCATCGCACTGCGCGGCGCCGACCTCATCTGGGCGGGAGCCGGCTGGATGATCGCGATCGCCGCGCTCATCCTCGCGACGGGTCTGCCGTGGGCGTCTGCCGTCGTCGCGCTGGTCGTCTCGACCGTGGCGACCGTGCTGCTCGCTGCTCGAGCGCGCCTCGCCGCGATCTCGGGCTTCGTGCTGACCGTTGCCGCGATCGCGCTCGCGGTGCTGCTCGACGGCTCCGCGGTCGACGAGGACGCGCCGCTCGCTCGCGTGCTCGCCGGCAGCGCCCAAGCGGACGCCCTCGCGCCGAGCGTCGTCGTCGTCGCGAGCGCAGCACTGGTCTTCCTCGGGCCGACGAGCAATGCGCTCGTGCGCGCGGTGGTCGCCGCTGCCCGCCGGACGGACGAGCCGAGCGACCCGCCGCCCAGCCCGAGCACCGCGTGGCGCGTGCTGCGCCGCGACAAGGAGATCGCGGTGGTGCGCAAGGCCGAGCCCGCGACGACCGTGAGCGGCTTCCGGGGCGGGCGCATCGTGGGCCCGCTCGAGCGCGTGCTCGTGTTCGCATCGCTGCTCGCGGGGATGCCGGTCGTCATCGCCGGGCTCGTCGCGGCGAAGGGCGTCGTGCGCTTCCCAGAGATCTCGGCCGACCGCTCGGGCGGCACGAAGGCGGAGGAGTTCCTCGTCGGCACGCTGTGCAGCTTCCTGCTCGCGAGCCTCGCGGTGCTCGCGGTGGTCCTGCCGCCGCAGTAGTTCCCGCGCCGGTCGGACGTCACGGCCGGTTCATCTTCAACACCCCTCGGCGTCGCCCGGACGACAACTGCGGTTCAAGCGACTCCGAGAGCCTCGGCGAGTGCCCGCCACCTCTCCGCATCGCCGTCGCCAGCGGCGTCGCGATGCGCTCGTCGTCCTGGCGTTCGCCGGGCCCAACCTGCTGCTCATCTCGGCGTTCATCTACTTCCCGCTGCTGAGCAACGCCTACTACTCGACGCTCGACTGGCGCATGGGCGCGACGTCCGCGACGAGCGCCGGGCTCGACAACTACGTGCGGCTGTTCACCTCGCCGCAAGGCGCGGAGATGTGGCGCGTGACGATCACGTTCACGGTCGTCACGGTGGTCGCATCGATGGTGCTCGGCTTGCTCGTGGCGCTCGCCCTCAACCACCGGATCCCCGGGGTCACCGCCGGCCGCACCGCGATCTTCGCGCCCTACGTGCTCTCCGGCGTCGGCGTCGGGATGGTCTGGAACTTCATCTTCGACCCGCAGATCGGGCTGCTCGGGCACGCGCTGCGCGCGTTCGGCGCGCGCTCGCCCGAGTGGTACCTCGACGGCGACCTCGCGCTCCTGATGGTGATAATCGTCTACGTCTGGAAGAACCTCGGCTTCTGCGCCGTCGTCTTCCTCGCAGGCCTCCAGTCCATCCCGCGCGACCTCATCGAAGCCGCTCGGATCGACCGGGCCGGGGCGCTCACCCGCTTCTTCAAGCTCACGCTGCCGCTGCTCTCGCCGACGGTCTTCTTCCTCACGGTCACGACGATCCTCAGCTCGATGCAGGCGTTCGACATCCTGAAGATCATGACGCCGTCGGGCAACGGCACGAACACGATCGTGTTCGAGCTGTACCTGCAGGGCTTCGGGCCGTACCAGGACGCCGGCTACGCCGCCGCGATCTCGGTCGTGCTCTTCGTCGTGCTGTTCGCCATCACCGCGTTCCAGATGCGGTTCGTCGAGAAGCGGGTGCACTACGCATGAGCTCCGATCACACCACCCGCTGGCGGCAGGCGTTCTCCCGTCGCAACCTCGCCGCGACGGTGCTCGGCGGCTACCTGCCGATCCTGCTCGCGATGGCGGTCGTCGTGCTGCCGCTCGCGTGGATGGCGATCGCGTCGTTCAAGCCCGCCTCGGAGATCGTCACGACGCATCCGACGCTCTGGCCGCAAGCGCCGACGCTCGACAACTACCGCCACGTGGCTGACACCGTGCCGCTGCTGACGGTGCTGGGCAACAGCCTCGTCGTCACGATCGTCGGCTCGGCGATCAAGGTGCTGCTCGCGATCACGACGGCGTACGCGCTCGTGTTCATCGACTTCCGCGGCAAGAGCGTCGTCTTCCTCGCCATCCTCGTCGCGCTCATGGTGCCGCCCGAGGCCGCGCTGCTGCCGAACTACATGACGATCTCTGCGCTCGGCGGACGGAACACCCTCTGGGGCATCATCCTGCCCGGGCTCGGCACAGCATTCGGCACCTTCCTGCTGCGCCAGCAGTTCAAGACGCTGCCCAGGGATCTCGTCGAGGCGGCCGCGCTCGACGGCGCCGGCCACATGAAGCGGCTCTGGCGCATCATCGTGCCCGTCTCGGCACCGACGATCGCGACGGTCGCGCTCGTGACGATCGTGGGCGAGTGGAACAGCTTCATGTGGCCGCTCATCATCACCGACTCCGTCGACACCATGACCCTGCCCGTCGGGCTCAACCTGCTGCAGACGATCGAGGGGCAGACCGGCAGCTACGGCTACCTCATGGCCGGCGCCGTGCTCGTGATCCTGCCGGTGCTCGTCGTCTTCGCCGCGCTGCAGCGATTCATCGTCAGCGGCCTCACGCAAGGCGCCGTCAAGTGACCGCTCGACGACTCACCCCACCCGACCCATCCGGCTCAACCACCGCATCCACCGAACCTAGGAGCACCATGTCCCACCGCACCCCGTCCGCCCGCGCGAAGCGCGCAACCACGACCGTCGCGGCGCTCGGCCTCGCCGCGCTCGGCCTCACCGCCTGCGGCCCCGCCGTCGGCGCCACCACGACCGAGGCCGCGGCCGAGGTCGACTGGGCCTCGATCGAGCCCGCCGACTCGATCAGCTTCTGGACGAACCACCCGGGCGGCTCGCAGGCGATCGAGCAGCAGCTCGTCGACGCCTTCACCGAGGAGACGGGGATCGAGGTCGAGATCGTCACCGCCGGCGCGAACTACGAAGAGGTCTCCCAGCGGTTCCAGACCGCGCAGACCTCGGGCGACGTCGGCGACCTCGTCGTGATGTCGGACGCCACGTGGTTCACGAACTACGTCAACGACTCGCTGCTCGCGATCGACGACGTCTTCGCCGCCGCCGGGGGAGATGCCTCGACGTACAACGCGACGCTCTTCGACGACTACCGCTACGAGGACGCCCACTTCGCGGTGCCGTACGCGCGCTCCACCACGATCTACTACTACAACAAGGATCACTACGCGCAGGCCGGCCTCACGCAGGCCCCGACCACGTGGGACGAGGTGCAGGCGAACTCGCAAGCGCTGGTCGATGCCGGCGTCACCGACATCGCGTTCAGCTTCCCGTCCGCCTCCGACTACCCCGCGTGGATGATGAACAACCTCGTCTGGGGCTACGGCGGGGGCTGGTCGGACGAGTGGGATGCGAGCGCCGTCACGAGCGACGGCACGGTCGAGGCCGTGGAGTTCGCGCAGGCCGCCGTGCAGGCCGGCTGGGCGAACGTCTCGAGCAACTCGCCCGCCGATGACTTCGCGGCCGGCGCCACGAGCCAGTTCATCGGCTCGACCGGCTCGCTCGGCGGCGTCACCGAGACTGCCGCCTTCGAGGTCGGCGTCGCCTTCCTCCCTGGCGGCCCCGTCGAGCAGGAGCTCGTCGTTCCCACGGGCGGCGCCGGCATCGCGATCTCGTCCGCCTCGACGCCCGAGGAGCAGCTCGCCGCGGCGATGCTCGCCGACCACCTCACGAGCGCCGAGAACACCGTCGAGTTCTCCAAGGTCACGGGCTATGTGCCGGTGCGCTCCGACGCGGACGCGAGCGCCATCTACGCCGAGAACCCGAACTTCGAGGTCGCGGTCGAGCAGCTCGAGACGCGCACGCGCACGCAGGACTACATGCGCGTGTTCCTGCCCGGCGGCGACCTCGCGCTCGCGACCTCGCTGCAGCGCATCCTCACGACCGACGTCGACGTCGCGGATGCGCTCGGCGAGCTCCAGCGCGAGCTCACCGGTCTCTACGAGAACGACCTCGAGCCTCAGCTCGAGGGCTGAGCGACAGGACGAGGAACACCACGATGGTCAACGTCTCGCTGCACGACATCACGCTCACGTACCCCGGCGCCTCGAGGCCCTCGATCGACGCGATCGACCTCGAGGTCGAGCACGGAGAGTTCCTCGTGCTCGTGGGACCGTCGGGGTGCGGCAAGTCGACGACGCTCCGCGCGCTCGCCGGCCTCGAGTTCCCCGACTCGGGCAGCATCGCGTTCGGCGACCGCGACGTCACCGGGCTCGATGGCAGTCAGCGGGACGTTGCCATGGTGTTCCAGAGCTATGCGCTCTACCCGCACATGACGGTGGCCGGCAACATCGAGTTCTCGCTGAAGAACGCGAAGGTGCCGGCCGCCGAGCGGAGGCGGCTCGTCGCCGACGCGGCCGAGCTGCTCGAGCTCGACGGCCTGCTCGATCGCAAGCCGAGGGAGCTGTCCGGCGGTCAGCGCCAGCGCGTCGCGATGGGCCGTGCGATCGTGCGGCGACCCTCGGTGTTCCTCATGGACGAGCCGCTCTCGAACCTCGACGCGAAGCTGCGGGTGCAGACCCGCGGCCAGATCGCGGCGCTGCAGCGGAGGCTCGACGTGACGACCGTCTACGTCACGCACGACCAGACCGAGGCGATGACGATGGGCGACCGCGTGGTCGTCATGAACCAAGGGCGCATCGAGCAGGTCGGCACGCCCCGTGAGCTCTACGACGAGCCCGAGACGCTCTTCGTCGCGAGCTTCATCGGCTCGCCGCAGATGAACCTCGTCGATGGCTCATGGTCGGATGCGGAGGGTGCGCGAGTGCGAGACCTCCGGTTGCCGTTCCACCCGGCAGCCAGCCACTCGGCGACCTCGCTCACCTACGGCATCCGCCCCGAGGACCTCGAGCTCGTCGCCGGGACCGGCCGCGACGCCGCGCTCGTACGCGTGACCGTCGAGCTCGTGGAGGAGCTGGGCTCCGACACCTACGTGTATGGCACCGGCCACGGCGCTCGATGGACGGCGCGACTCCCGAAGGGCGCTCGACCGGCGATCGGGGAAGAGCTCGCGTTCGCCGTGGGTGCGTCGAGCGTCATCGCGTTCGAGCCCTCGACGGGGCACCGCGTCCGCTAGCGGCCGTCGAGGGGGGCGCTGCGCGCCTAGAATCGACGCGTGGCGCACGACGAGCTGCCCGTGCAGGAGCGGGACGACCTGGCGCTCGAGCGCCAGGTGTGCTTCGCGCTGTCGGTGGCATCCCGCAGCGTCGTCGGCGCCTACCGCCCAGCGCTCGAGCCGCTCGGACTCTCACACCCGCAGTACCTCGTGATGCTTGCGCTCTGGGGATCGCGCTCGCTCTCGCTGCGCCAGCTGGCCGAGCAGCTGCGCCTCGAGCCGGCGACGCTCTCGCCGCTCGTCAGGCGGCTCGAAGCCGCGGGGCTCGTCGCTCGCGCGAGGCGCGCCGACGACGTGCGCACGCTCGACATCACGCTGACCGAGCGGGGAGCGCAGCTGCGCGAGCAGGCGCTCGCCGTGCCGGGGGAGATGATGCAGCGACTCGGGCTCGACCGCGAGGAGCTCGAGCAGCTGCACCGCCTCATGACGCGGCTCATCGCCGCGGTCGACGGCGCGGACGCCTGACGAGCGAAGCCCGCTCAGGCGTTCGCGAGCACCACGAACGCGATCACCGCGGCCGTCGTGCCGACGACGGTCACGGCTGCCGCGCAGTAGCCGACCACTCGCCAGGCGAGGATGTCGCCTCGCGTGAAGCTCTGCGGGTCGCGGTCGTGGGGCCAGCCCTGGTGGCGCGCGGTCGGCTCCTGCATGATCGGACCGGTCTCCTCGGATCGCCGAATACTTAGCGCACTAAGCATATCGGCGATCCGGCCGTCGCCGGACCGAGCCGCGCGAGCGGCGGCTCAGTCCTCCTGCGGGACCGGCTCGAGCGTCAGGAACAGCCCGCCGTAGGGTGGCAGGCTCACGCTGAAGCTCTGCAGGTCGTCGACGTGGCCGATGCCCTCGCCGGTCGCGGCATCGATCACCGCGTGCTGGGTCGGCAGCGCCTCGGAGTGCACCGTGCCGTCGACGCCCTCGCCCGAGAAGTTCAGCACCGTCACCTGGATCGGCGCGTCATCGGCGTCGGGCTTGCCGTCGTCGAGCCGGTGCACGAGGACGAGCATCGCGGGGTGCGCGACGTGCGGCACGTCGAGCTGCGTCGCGGTCGCGACGCCGTGGTCGCGGCGGATCTGCAGCACCTCGGCGAGCCGGTTCACGAACGATCCCGGCTCCTCGATCTGCGAGGGGAGCGAGCCGTAGAGCGAGCGGCCGCGCGGCATGCCTGCCGACGACGTCATCGCATCGGGCGCGGCGTCGATCAGGTCGTGCGCGCCGCGCTCGATCCAGCGCGTGTCGCCCGTGTTGATGAGGTCGCGCACGTCGTCGGCCGGGAGCGTCAGCATGCCCGTGAGGTCCCAGCCCGAGAGCGCGAAGACGCCCGGCTGCCACGCGTTGTACTTCGCGAGCAGGATGTGCGCATCGCGGATCGCGGGCACCGCCTCCTCGGTGATGTCGTCGAGCGTCGCGAAGCCCTGCGTCGCCGCGATGAGCGACGCGCTCGTGCACGCGATGCCGTTCTGCGTGAAGACGCGGTTGTAGTCGGCCTGCTCCGTCAGCGTCTCGGTGAGCTCGGCGCGGATGAGCTCGGCGAGCTCGCCGCCGGTGATCTCCTTGTGCCGGAAGGGGTAGACGTCGTCGCGGTGCCGCGTCGCCCAGTGCACGAGCTCGTAGGTGAGCTCGTCGTGATTCTGCAGGCCGTGCACGAGCCCGACCGGCTCGACGCCGAGCTCGAGCGACGACATGAGCGTGAGCCGCAGGAACTCGGTGTCGCCGGTCGCGAGCGCGTGGTGGTAGCCGGGCCGGCTGACGAAGTCGTAGGAGAGGTCGGCGCCGACCGCGCTCGTGTCGCGGATGTCCTCGATCGTGAGGTTGAGCTCCTGGAACGTGAAGCCGCCCACCTTCCGCACCATGCCGGCGATGATGTGGTTCGCGGCGTGGGAGAGCGGATGCCCCTCCGACCAGGCGGGCAGGCCCTCCGCGCTCTTCTCGACCCCGAGGAAGCCGTTCGCGTCGAGGCGCAGCGCGCTCGTGCCGAGGTCGCCGAGCGAGTGGAGCGCGTCGCCGATCACCAGCCGCATGCCCGCGAACGTGGGGTCGAGCCAGTTGATCGACGGCTGCCCCTGCTTGAAGTAGTGGAGGTAGACCCAGCGGCGCTCGACGCCGTCGACGCCGAGCACGGGCGGGGTCGCGCTCCAGTTCGTCTCCTTCACACCGGGCATGTAGAAGATGACGCGCTGCAGCTCGCCGATGATGTAGCCGCGGTCGCTCAGCTCGCGCTCGGCGGTCGCGTCCAGGTTCGCCGCGTCGCGGCCCTCCGGCACCTCCGGCAGCAGGTGCCAGTCCTCCGGCGGGATCTCGACCATGTGGTAGATGCCGGGGTAGTCCTTGAACGCCATCTCGGCGAGCCGGAAGTCGGCGCCCTTGCCCGTGTGGCCGGGCACGATGTCGTCGATGATCGAGCCGCTGTGCTCCTCAGCCACGTCGGAGAGCCGACGGAACGCATCCTCGTCGCCGAAGGCGGGATCGATCTGCGTGCTGATGCGGTCGAAGTGGCCGTCGACGCTCGGCGTCTCCATCCAGTCGGTGATGCCGCCCGCGCGCTTCACCGGTCCCGTGTGCAGGCCGTTGATGCCGATGTGCTCGAACGCCGCCCAGAGCGCCTCCTCGCCGAGCGCGTCGAGGAACGACTGGCCCGGCCGGGTGATGAGCGAGATCGGGTAGGCGGTGAACCACACGTCGGCGACGCCGATCGCGCGCCGCGCGTCGGGGCGGGCGTAGGGGTTGCGCCACATCGACGGCTGGCCCGAGAGCTGCCGGCTGAGCACGTCGGCGTCCTTGAGCATCGACTGGCGCACGAGCCACTCGACGTAGGAGGGGTTGGATGCGTTCGCGGTGCGCGGGTCGGTGCGGAACCGCCGCACGCTGCCGCTGCGGAACTGGTCGCGCGGGCGCAGGCGGCGGGGACGAGCGGGGTATCGCTGCTCGTCGTAGGTGATCTCGGTGCCGTGCTCGTCGGGCTCATCCACGCCTGCATGTCTATCACTCTCGGTTGGGCGTGCCGTCCTGCCAGGATCGAGGCATGCGTGCCCTCCTGATCGACGCCGTCCGCTCGACTCCCGCCGTGCGCGACGTGCCGTCGCCGACCGCTCCTGCGGGAGGCGTCGTGGTCGAGGTGCACGCGACGGGCCTGTGCCGCAGCGACTGGCACGCGTGGGCCGGCCACGACGACATCGCCTTCCCGCACGTGCCGGGCCACGAGCTCGCGGGCATCGTCGCCGGGGTGGGCGAGGGCGTCGAGCGGTGGCGCGTCGGCGACCGCGTGACGGTGCCGTTCGTGTGCGGCTGCGGGCGCTGCGAGTGGTGCCTCGCGGGCGACGCGCAGGTGTGCCCGGCGCAGCAGCAGCCGGGCTTCACGCACTGGGGCTCCTTCGCCGAGCGCGTCGCGCTGCACGCTGCCGACGCGAACCTCGTGGCGATCCCCGACGGCGTCGACGCCGCGACGGCGGCGGCGCTCGGCTGCCGCTTCGCGACCGCCTACCGCGCGCTCGTCGCGCGTGCCCGCGTGCGGTCGGGGGAGTGGGTCGCGGTCGTCGGCGCCGGCGGCGTGGGCCTCAGCGCCGTCATGATCGGCCGCGCGCTCGGCGCGCGCGTCGTGGCGGTCGACCGCAACCCGGCGGCGCTCGAGCTCGCCGCCTCGCTCGGCGCCGAGGCGACCGTGCTCGCCGACGGGTGCGACGTGCCGACCGAGGTCGCGGCGATCACGGACGGCGGCGCGCACGTGGCGGTCGACGCTGTCGGGAGCGAGCAGACGGCGTCGGATGCGGTGCTGGGCCTGCGTCGTCGCGGCCGCCACGTGCAGATCGGCCTCCTGCCGCCCGTCGACGGGCACCCCCGAGTGCCGATGGACCGCGTGATCGCGTGGGAGCTCGACGTGCTCGGCAGTCACGGCATGGCGGCGGCCGACTACCCGGGCATGCTCGCCCTCATCGAGCGCGGCGTGCTCGAGCCGCAGCGGCTCATCGAGCGCACGGTCTCGCTCGAGGAGGCCGCGACCCTCCTCCCCGGCTTCGACCGCTCGAGCGCGGCCGGCGTGACGATGATCGACCCGCGCCGCTGAGCGACTCGCTAGGAGAGCACTGCCCAGCCGCGCGCACCGAGTCGCACGACGCCGTCGGCGAGCTCGGCGACGCCCGCCTCGACGCTCGACGCGTCGGCGGCCGGCAGCTCGACCGGCTCGTCGGCGAGGTTGAGCGCGGTGATGACGCGGTCGGCGTCGGTCGCTGTGCGCAGCACGATCGCTTCGTTGGTGAGGTGCACGACATCCGTCTGCGCGCGGTGCAGCCACGCGTGGCGACGGCGGAGGGCGAGCAGCGAGGCGTGCACGCCGTACGCGTGGGCGGCTGCCCGCTCGAGCGCGTCGGGCGACGGTGGCTCCGCCGGGAACTCCGGCCGCACGGCGTCGTCGCCGCCGAGCCGCTCCTCCTTGCGCGCCTCGAAGCCCAGCTCGTCGCCCGCGTAGACGGAAGGGGTGCCGGCGACGGTCGCGAGCACGGCCATCGCGTGCGGCACGAGCTCCGGACCCACCGCGGTCGCGATGCGCGTCACGTCGTGGTTGCCGATGAACGTCGAGGGCACGAAGCCGCGCACGAGGGCGTTGTGGCGCTCGATCGCGTGCGCGAGCTCGTGGCAGTTGCGGTCGGCGAGGCCGTGCCAGATGCCCTGCCACAGCTCGTACTGCGTGAGCGAGTCCATCGTCGACTCGCGCACGATCGCCGCGGCGTCGCCGTGGATGACCTCCCCGGTGAAGTAGGCATCGGGGAACCGCTCCCGCACGCGCGGCAGCACGCGCGCCCAGAAGGCGGGCGGCACGGCGTATGCCGCATCGAGCCGCCAGCCGTCGATGCCGCGCTCGAGCCAGTGGGTCATGACGGCGACGACGAGGTCGGCCACCGCATCCGCGTCGTGGTCGAGCGCGACGAGCTGGTCGTGGCCCTCGAACACGTCGGCGGGCACCGGCTCGCCCGGCGACCAGCTGTCCCAGTGGACGCGGAAGAGGCCGGCGGTCTCGGCCGCCCGCCCCTGCTCCTCGAGCGCGAGGAAGGCGGGATGCGCTCGGCCGACGTGGTTGAAGACGCCGTCGAGCAGCACCCGGATGCCTCGCTCGCGGCACGCGGCGACGAGCCGGTCGAAGTCGCGCTCGTCGCCGAGCCGCGGATCGATGCGGAAGTGGTCGATCGTGTCGTAGCCGTGCGTCGCGGAGGCGAAGACCGGCCCGAGTTGCAGGCCGTTGAGCCCGAGCGCGACGAGGTGGTCGAGCCACGCCTCGAGGTGGCCGAGCCGGTGCTCGACCGCGCCCTCGGCTGGCAGCGCCTCGGCGCGGATGGGTGCCCCGACGAAGCCGAGCGGGTAGACGTGCCACCACATGACGTGCTTCACCCAGTCGGGCTCGGCGTGCGGTCGCGGTGCAGGATCGGTCACCGCTCCATCCTGCACCGCGACCCGCTGTCAAGTCTCTCCGAGCAGCGACAGGCCCGCCGCGACCGCGAAGCCGACGACCGCCTCGAGGCCCGCACCGAAGGCGAGCACGACGCCGACCGTGCGATCCGACCACGGCCGGGCGCCCGCGAGCAGCGCGCCTACGAGCAGCGAGCCGGCCGCGATCCCGCCCCACAGCAGCGCCTCGAGCATCGCTCCTCCCATCGGAGGCTGGACCTGCGCGACGCGCTCGTCAGCCCGCGAACTCGCGGACCGGCAGACCCGTGACGCCCGGGTCGACGGCGAAGAGCGCGCCAGCGTTCGGCTCCTCGTCGTCGGGGAGGTCCTCGCGCGACGTGGTGATGAAGAGCCGGTCGAGGCGCTCGCCGCCGAACGCGCACGCGGTCACCTTCGTCACGCCGGGCACCTCGACGCGGCCGTCGAGCGTGCCGTCGGGACGGAACCGCAGCACCGCGCCGTGGTTCACGGCAGCGACCCACACGCATCCGTCGGCATCGACCGTGAGCCCGTCGGGGTGGCCGTCGTCGGGGAGTGAGGCGAGCTCGCGCCGGTTCGTGAGCCCTGTCTCGCGCGCGTAGTCGAAGACCGCGACCGCGCCCGTCGGGGTGTCGTCGTAGTAGGCGAGCGAGCCGTCGGGGCTCCACTCGAGGCCGTTCGAGACCGTCACGCCGCTCAGCACCGTGCTCGTGGAGCCGCCGGGGTCGAGGCGGTAGAGGGAAGCGGCGCCGGGCGACTGGTCGTAGGCCATCGAGCCGCAGTAGAAGCGGCCGTCGGGGTCGCAGCCGCCCTCGTTCATGCGGATGTCGCTCGACGACCAGAGCTCGGGGAGGCGGTGGAGCGTGCCGTCGAGATCCTCGAGCGCGAAGCCGCGCTCGATGCCGATGACCGCCCCGCCGCCGCGCCGCGGCCGCACGCACGCGACGATCGAATCGACGTGCCGCCGCTCGATGCCGGTCTCGGTGAGGGTCAGGATGTCGCCGGCGAGCATGTCGAGCCAGCGCAGCCCGCCCCACCACTCCGACCAGACGGGCCCTTCGCCGTGGTACGCGATCGGGTCGGTGATCTGCTCGGCGCGCATCGGCTCTCCTTCGCTCGGGACTGGGGCCAGCCAAGCGCGCCGACCTGGGAACCGCGGGGGAGCGAGGCGCTCAGCGCTTGGCCGCGGCGATGCGCTCGTCAAGACGCCCCTCGCACCACCGGTCGAGCATTCGGGAATAGTTCGGATTTGAAGTGGTTGCATTGACCGTGCGGGATCGGATCTCGCGCGACAGCAGCTCGGAGCGCCGCAGGACGCGGCGCCGATCACCCTCAAGGAGACGATTCATGTCGAAGATCGCCATCATCACCGGCAGCACTCGCCCCGGCCGCATCAACCGCGGCGTCGCGGAGTGGGTCCTCGAGCTCGCGCAGCAGCGCGGCGACGCGGAGTACGAGCTGGTCGACATCGCCGACTACGACCTGCCCCTCTACGACGAGCCGCTGCCGGCTGCGTATCAGCAGTACTCGAAGGACCACACCAAGCGCTGGTCCGCGAAGATCGCCGAGTTCGACGGCTACGTCTTCGTCACGGGCGAGTACAACCACTCCGTGACTCCGGCGCTCGCCAACGCGATCTCCTTCCTCAACGCCGAGTGGAACGACAAGGCCGCCGGCATCGTCGGCTACGGCTCCGCCATGGGCGTTCGCGCGATCGAGCACCTGCGCGGCATCCTCTCGGAGCTCCAGATCGCGCACGTGCAGAAGACGGGCATGTTCTCGCTCTTCACCGACTTCGAGAACTTCTCCACCTTCAAGCCGACCGAGCTGCAGGCCGAGTCGGTGCCGCCGATGCTCGACCAGCTCATCGTCTGGACGAAGGCGATGGAGTCGGTGCGCGAGGGCGCGCTCGTCGACGCCTGACGCATCCCACACGAAGCGGGCCTCCCAGTAGGGAGGCCCGCTTCGCCGCATCATGCGGATCTACGCGGAACGGGTCCGCGGGAACCTGTCGGGTCGCCGTGGCGTCAAGGGAGGACGTTGCGATCCGCCGCGGCCGCCGGGCTCACGTCGGCTGGCTCGTTGCGCTTGATCGCGACGATGCGGCCCGTGCGGGTGAACTCCTCCTGCACGTCGTCGTCGTGGCGCTGCGTCGCGAGGCTCACGAGCATCGCGACGAGCAGGTTGAGCGCGAAGCCGGGCACGATCTCGTAGAGCGTGAACACGGCGATGTCGGTCGCCTGCTCGATCGCGTCCCAGATGAACACGGTCGCGGCGCCGACGATCATGCCGGCGAGCGCGCCCCAGTTCGTCAGGCGGCGCCAGAACAGGCTCAGCAGCACGATCGGGCCGAACGCGGCGCCGAAGCCCGCCCACGCGAATCCGACGAGGCCGAGGATCGTGTCGGACGGGCTGATCGCGAGCACCGCGGCGATCGTGGCGACCGCGAGCACGCACGCGCGGCCGAGCAGCACGAGCGTGCGCTGCGAGGGCTGGCGCTTCACGAAGACCTGGAAGAGGTCCTCGACGAGCGCCGACGAGCAGACGATGAGCTGGCTCGAGAGCGTCGACATGATCGCCGCGAGCACCGCCGCGAGCACGAGGCCCGCGACGAAGGGGTGCAGCAGCGCCTGCGACATCGCGAGCACGACCGTCTCGGGGTTGTCGAGGCCGACGCCCGACTGCTGCACGTAGGCGATGCCGATGAAGCCGGAGATGACGGCGCCGACGAGGGAGATGATCATCCAGGAGATGCCGATGCGGCGCGCGGGCCGCGCATCCGGCACCGACTTGAGCGCCATGAAGCGCACGATGATGTGCGGCTGGCCGACGTAGCCGAGCCCCCACGCGAGCGAGGAGACGATGCCGAGCACCGCGAGGCCGTCGAGGTCGGCAGGGATGAGGCCCTGCAGCTCGGCACCGGAGTCGGCGATGCCCTCCTGCACGCCCGCGAGGCCGCCGACCGTGAAGAACGCGATGACGGGGATGATGATGAGCGCGAGGAACATCATGAGGCCCTGCACGACGTCGGTGAGCGATGCGCCGAGGAAGCCGCCGAAGAGCGTGTAGAGGAGCGTGACGCCGCTCACGAGCAGCATGCCCCAGACGTAGTCGGCGCCGAACGACGACTCGAAGAAGACGCCGCCGGCCACCATGCCGGAGGAGACGTAGAACGTGAAGAACACGAGGATGATGAGGCCCGAGACGATGCGGAGCGAGCGGGAGCGGTCGCGCAGCCGGTTCTCGAAGAAGCTCGGGATCGTGATGGAGTTCTTCGCCACCTCGGTGTAGGCGCGCAGTCGCGGTGCGACGAACTTCCAGTTGAGGTAGGCGCCGATCGTCAGGCCGATCGCGATCCACGCCTCGATGAGCCCTGCCGCGTAGATCGCGCCGGGGAGGCCCATGAGGAGCCAGCCCGACATGTCGGACGCGCCGGCCGAGAGCGCCGCGGTGAAGGGGCTCAGCTCGCGGCCCGCGAGCATGTAGTCCTCGTGGCTCTTCGTCTTCCGCGCGGCGTAGACGCCGATCGCGATCATCGCGGCGAAGTAGAGCCCGATCGCGAGCAGCTGGAAGGTCACGTCAGACATCGTCGTCTCCCTCTGTCGGTGCAGTGATCAGCCTATCCGGACGCCGTTCCCACGGTGTTCACGCTCTTCCGCTCGGCGCCTCGGCGATATATCGTCGGCTATCGCTCACGCGACGACGAGGAGGTCATCGTGCACGGTGCAAGGGGCGGCTACGGGCCGCCGAGAGACGGCTACGGGCATGGCCGGGACGGGTTCGGTCCCGATCGGCACGGCTACGGCGCGCGGGGATTCGGGTTCGGCCCGCCCGGGGCAGGCATGTGGGAGGCGATGGAGCAGCTGCGCTCGGCCTTCGAGAAGCGCGGAGGACCGACGCGCATGGGGCGCGGCGACGTACGTGCAGCGGTCATCGCGCTGCTCGCCGAGCGGCCGATGCACGGCTATCAGATCATCCGGGAGATCGAGGAGCGCAGCGGCGGCGCGTGGCGGCCGAGCGCCGGCTCCGTCTACCCGACGCTGCAGCTGCTCGCCGACGAGGGCCTCATCGCGGCCGAGGAGGCGAACGGGCGGAAGACCTACTCGCTCACCGAGGCGGGGCGCGCGGAGGCCGACGAGGCCGCCGACCGACCGGCCCCATGGCTCGCGACCGAGCGCGGGCCCGGCGGTCACGGCGCGCTCCCGCGCGCGGGCATGGATCTCGCGCAAGCGGCCGCCCAGGTGCATCGCTCCGGCAGCCCCGAGCAGGTGCAGCGAGCGGTGGAGGTGCTCGACGAGGCACGGCGTAGGCTCTACGCCATCCTCGCCCAGGACTGACCCGGATCCCGCCGCGGCGGGCACAAGGAGCGGCCATGCCCGACGCCGGCAGCACGCGAGCGCGCTACCGGCGCATCCTGCGCTTCGCCGCCCGGCACCTCGCGGTCATGTGGTGGTTCGAGCTGCTGCTGCCGCGCCTCGGCCTCGGCGCGCTCGCCGCCCGGAGCCGCAGCGCGCGGCTGCGGCGGCTCGCCCGCCGCTTCCACGTGCTGGCCGTCGACCTCGGCGGGCTCATGATCAAGGTGGGCCAGTTCATGTCGTCGCGCCTCGACGTGCTCCCGCCGGAGATCACGCGCGAGCTCGAGGGCCTGCAGGACGAGGCGCCCGCCGTGCCGTTCGAGGCGATCAGGGCGCTCGCCGAGGCGGAGCTCGGGATGCCGCTCGAGCGCGCGCTCACGTGGGTCGAGCCCGAGCCGCTCGCGGCGGCCTCGCTCGGCCAGGCGCACCGCGCCCGCCTGACCGGGGCCGACGCATCCGCCACCGGCATCGACGCCGCGATCGTCAAGGTGCAGCGGCCCGGCATCGACGCGATCGTCGACGTCGATCTCGCGGCGCTCCGCCGCATCGCGCGGTGGCTCAGCCGCGTGCGGGTCGTCGCGACCCGCGTCGACGTGCCCGCGCTCATCGAGGAGTTCGCGGACACGAGCCTCGCCGAGATCGACTACCTGCACGAGGCCGCGAACGCCGAGCGCTTCGCCGAGTCGTTCGCGGGCGACGCGCGCGTCGGCGTGCCCGACGTCGTCTGGGAGCGCACGAGCCGCCGCGTGCTCGTGCTCCGCGATGTCGCGGCGATCAAGATCAACGACCGCGAGGCGCTCCTCGCCGCGGGCATCGATCCCGCCGAGGTCGCCGCGACCTTCGCCGCGGTCATGTTCGACCAGCTCTTCTCGCACGGCTTCTTCCACGCCGACCCGCACCCCGGCAACCTGTTCGTGACCCTGACGGGGCCGGACGCGTCGGGACCGGTTGCGTCGGGACCGGTTGCGTCGAACCGGGCATGGCGCATCACCTTCGTCGACTTCGGGATGATGGGGGAGGTGCCGCCCGGCACGCGCGCGGGGCTGCGGCGCACGCTCATCGCGGCCGCCGGCCGTGACGGCCGAGGGCTCGTCGCCGCGATGCAGGACCTCGGCGCGCTGCTGCCGACCGCCGACGCCGACGAGCTCGAGCGGGCGATGTCGCACGCGTTCGCGCGCTTCGGGGGCATGGGCTTCGCCGAGCTGCGCGAGGTCGACCCGCGGGAGTTCCGCGACTTCGCGGTCGAGTTCGGCGACCTGCTGCGCACGATGCCGTTCCAGCTGCCCGAGGACTTCCTGCTCATCGTGCGCGCGATGTCGCTCACCTCGGGCATGTGCTCGTCGCTCGACCCGGGCTTCAACCTGTGGGATGCGGTGGAGCCCTACGCCGCGCGGCTGCTCCGCGAGGAGCGGGGCGGGCTCGTGCGCGCGATCGCGCAGGAGGGGCTCGACGCGGCCGCGGTCGCGGCGCGGCTGCCCGGCCGCATCGACCGCGTGGTCACGCGGCTCGAGGAGGGGCGGCTCGCCGTCACCGCTCCCGCGCTCGAGCGGCGGATCGCGCGCGTCGAGCGAACGCTCCGGCGGCTCGTCTCGGCGATCCTCTTCGCGGGCCTGCTCGTGGCCGGCGCGGTGGTGCTGCCGCAGGACGGCGTGCTCGGCACGGCGCTCATGCTGCTCTCGGCGCTGCCGCTCGCGCACATCGTCGTGTCGAGCCTCGTCGGTCGTCGACTGTGACGAAGCGTGACCGGCACGGCTACCGGGCCGCTCGGCCGCGCGGATAGCGTGCCGAGCACCCGACCCGGAGGAGAACCGCCATGACTCGCATCGACGTCACCCACGCCGGCAGCCTGCCGCGCACGCCCGAGCTCATCGCCGCGAACGCGGCACGGACGTTCGCCGACGACGGCCTGACGCTTCAGCGCACCCCCGAGTTCGAGACGCTGCTCGCCGACGCCGTCGTCGACCTCGTCCGCCGCCAGCACGACGTCGGCATCACGATCGTCGGCGACGGCGAGTACGGCAAGGCGATGTCGAGCTCGCTCGACTACGCCGCTTGGTGGACGTACGTGTTCCAGCGCGTCGAGGGGCTCGAGATCACGGGCGAGGACATCTTCACCGAGCCGCCGCAGCGCTCGGCGCCCGGTGACGTGCGCCTCACGTCGTTCCCCGACCGGCGCGACTGGGTGCGCTTCGCCGATGCCTACCTCGACCCCGAGCACCCGGTGCTCGAGCAGAGCCCGGCGACGGCGTTCCCCGCCACGACCGGCCCCCTGCGGTACACGGGCCAGGAGGCGCTCGCGACCGACATCGCGAACCTCCGTCGCGGCATCGCGTCGACCGGGGCCGAGCAGGGGTTCCTGACGGCCCTGTCGCCCGGCTCGGCGGCGCGCATCGCGAACCGCCACTACGCGAGCGAGGAGGAGCACATCTGGGCCTGGGCCGAAGTGCTGCGCGAGGAGTACACCGCCATCACCGAAGCCGGCTTCCTCGTGCAGATCGACGACCCGTCGCTCGCCGAGAACTGGGACCAGATCAACCCCGAGCCGTCGCTCGAGGACTACCTCGCCTTCACGCGCATCCGCGTCGAGGCGCTCAACCACGCCATCCGCGGCCTGCCAGAGGAGCTCGTGCGCCTGCACTTGTGCTGGGGCTCGTGGCACGGCCCGCACACGACCGACATCCCGTTCGCCGACATCGCCGAGCTCGTGCTCGAGGTGAACGCCGGCAGCTATTCCTTCGAGGCCGCCAACGCTCGCCACGAGCACGAGTGGCGCGTGTGGGAGCACGTCGAGCTGCCGGCGCACAAGCGCATCGCGCCCGGCGTCGTCGGTCACGCGACCAACGTCGTCGAGCACCCCGAGCTCGTCGCCGACCGCATCGAGCGATTCGCTCGCATCGTCGGGCCCGAGCGGGTCATCGCGTCGACCGACTGCGGTCTCGGGGGCCGCATCCACCCGTCGATCGCCGCGGCGAAGCTCGAGTCGCTCGGGCAGGGCGCGCGCCTCGCGGAGCAGCGGCTCGGGGCTGCCGTCACGGTCGTCTGAGGGATCGCGCGGGGGCGGCGGCCGTGGCGGTCGCCGCCCCCAATCGTGCGCTCCCGCGCGTGCGATCCCCGCGGTGGGTCGTGCGGTCGGCGTCAGCGCAGCACGACGGAGCGCCCGTCGACCGCGATCTCGACCTCGAAGCCGTCGGTCGCGGCGGGCACGAGCTCGAGCTCGTCGTCGCCGGAGCCGACCGCGAGGCCCAGGGCTCGCAGGCGGTGCGCCTCGGACTCGACGTCGATCGTGCGCCGCCGCAGCGCGACGAGCTCGAGCAGCGGCAGGTCGGCGAGGCCCGGGTGCGCGGTCGCGCCCCAGTCGATGAGGAACGGCGGTCGGCGCTCGTCCTCGGGGCGAGCGAGCCTCCACGCGAGCTCGCCGCCGTCGGGCGTGCGCCGCGAGAGCGGCTCGATGCCACGGAGTCCGACGCCGGCGGTGCGCGCTCGCGCGACGGTCGCGTCGAGGTCGTCGGGGCGGATGGCCCAGCTCGCCACGGCGGGGGCGCTCAACCGGTCGAGCCCGAACGTCGAGATCTCCGATGCAGAGCGGCCCGCCGCGGCATCCGGGCCGATCACCTCGAGGTACTGCCGCACGCGCTCGCCGCGGCGGGTGAAGGCGATGAGCGCGTTGGCCGTGCCGGTCGGGTGCGCGCCCCCCGGTGAGGCGCGCACGCCCGTGGCCCGCTCGACCGCGGCGATCGCCTCGGCGAGGTCGGGACCGGCGAGCACGACGTGATCGAGCAGCGCTGGCACGCCCATCAGCGCGCCCCCCTGCCCGCGGCCGACGACGATGCAGCGGTCGGCGCCTCCGGGGTCGCGGGCGCACCGACGACCTCGGGCTCGCCGAGCGAGAGCATGAGGCGGTTCGCCCAGTTGAAGAACGCCGCACCGCTGAGCTGGTCGACGATGCCCGCGTCGTCGATGCCGGCCGAGCGGAGGCGCTCGACGTGCCCTCCGTCGAAGGCCGACGGCGTCGCCGTGAGCGCCGCCGACGCATCCGCGATCGCATCCCAGCGGTCGTCGACCCGCGCGCCGATGCCCTCGTCGAGCAGCCGCTGCACGTCGCTCTCGCGGCCCGAGAGCCGCGATGCGGCCCGCGCGTGCACCGACGCGCAGAAGACGCAGCCGTTGACGCGCGACACGGCGGCGGCCGCGAGCTCGCGCTCCCAGCGTGGCAGCCCGCCCTGCTCGTTGCCGAAGATGTCGAGGTCGGTGAGCGTGCGCGCGCGGAGCGCCGCGGGGTCGCGCGCGAGCAGCCGGAAGTAGGGGCTCGACGAGCGCGACGCCTCGATGAGCGCCTCGCGCTGCACGGCGGTCAGCTCGTCCTCGGGCACCGGCGGCGCCCACGGCACCCAGCCGAGCGCGCCCTGCGTGAAGCGGTCGGGACGCCGCAGCGTCGGGTAGTCGATGGTCTCGGTCATGCGCGGGTCTCCTGGAGGGTGGTCGAGGCGGGGTCGGGGGCGTCGGCGGCAGGCGCTGCAGCCTCGCGGGCGGCGAGCACCCGGAGGCCGTGCACGAGCCGCAGCTGGAACGCGAGGAACGCGACCAGCTGGCTGAGCGAGACCACCGCGTCGGCGCTCCAGCCAGCGACCTCGAGCGCCCGCAGCGCCTCGGGTCGCGCATCCCGGGGGTGCAGCGTCAGCAGGTGCGCGTGCTCGAGCGCCGCGGCGAGCGGAGCGCCGAGCGCGGCTCGGTCGAGCGCGGCCAGCGGGCCGGCGACGCTCTCGCCGTGCAGCGCGGGTTCGCGGTAGCGGCCGTAGGGGCCGGTTGCGCGGGCGGAGTCGGCCGCGCGGGCCACGGCGTCGACGAGGGCGGGCTCGGCCTCGTCGGCCAGCAGCTCGAGGTAGAACGCCGAGGCACGGGATCGCTCTGTCGACGCGTCGTGGAGCAGCGCCACGAACGCGGCCACGGCATAGCGGTCGACGAGCCGCAGCTGGCCCGGCTCGTCGGGCTCGAGCAGCGCGAGGAAGCTGCGGTGCGCGTGCTCGCGCGCGTCGGGCCGCTGGAGACGGATGCGGGCGAGCGGTGATCCTGGCCGGATCCCGGCGAGGTGGTCGATGACGTCGTCATGCGACATGGCGATCCTCCTGGGGGTCGTCGTGGGTGAGGGTGGAGCGGTCGAGGTCGGCGCGATCCGCGCGACCGACCCGCCAGCCGAGGGCCGGCGCGATCTCGGTCGCGAACAGCTCGAGCGAGCGCGCGGTGAGCTCGGAGCGGGGGTCGACGGAGTGCACCTGGATCGACACCGCCGTCGCGCCCGCGGCGGTGTCGTCGGCCGAGAGCGATTCGGCGACCTCGTCGGGCGTGCCGAGGTGGGTCTCGCTGCGCTCGAGCAGCTCGTCGAGGCTCAGCGAGCCGGGCGTGACGCCGTGCAGCTGCTGCAGCTGGCGGGTGAGGCCGGCCTCGGCGTGCGCGCGCACCGCGGCGCGCTCCGCGGCGTCGACCACGACGACCGAGCGAGAGGCGAGGATGCGCGGGGCGGCTCCCGCAGGCAGCGCGTCGAGGTAGGCGTCGACGATGGGGCGCTGCACGTCCCAGACGCGCGGCGGGAGCGCGGCGCCGGCGAGCCCGGGTGGCGGGGGCTGGACGCGGGAGAGCATGAGGCCGTCGCCGTGGGCGCCGATGAGGCTCGCGCCCTCTGCCGAGAACGTCGCTTGCCACAGCCGGCGGGCGAGGGTCTCCGCGCTCGGCTGCAGGGCGACGTCGGCGGTGCCGTCGAGCAGGGAGCGCACGCGCACGAGCTTCGCGTCGTAGATCGCCCGCCGGTGGCCGGGGTCCTCGCCGAACGCGCTGAGCGTCGCGGGGCTGCCGCCGGTGCCGAGGCCGAGCTCGAGCCGTCCGCCCGCGAGCGCGTCGAGCACGGCCGCGTCCTCCGCGGCGCGCGTCGGCTGCTCGTGGGCGAGCGTCAGGATGGCGGTGCCGAGCCGGATGCCGCTCGTGCGCGCCGCAGCTGCGGCGAGCAGCACGAACGGTGACGGCAGGCCGCCCTCGGCGCGGTCGAAGTGGTGCTGCGCCACCCATGCGCTCGCGAAGCCGAGCCGCTCCGCGAGCGCGATGTGCTCGAGGGCGATCGCGTACCGCGCGGGCGTGTCGGCGTCGTCGAGGACGCGGGTGAAGAAGCCGATCGTGGGAGCCATCAGGCCACCTCCAGGGGTCTCGGGTCGATGCCGGCCGCGCTCGGGGTCCGCAGCCAGTCGGGGGAGGGCACGGCGTCGAGCAGCGCCCGGGTGTAGTCGTGTCGGGGCTGCAGGAGCACCTGCTCGGCGGTGCCGGTCTCGACCGCACGCCCCTGCCGCAGGACCGTGACGGTGTCGGCGATGCGGCGCACGACCGCGAGGTCGTGGGTGATGAAGAGGTAGGTGAGGCCGAGCTCGCCCTGCAGCCGCTCGAGCAGCGCCAGGATCTGCGCCTGCACCGTGACGTCGAGCGCCGACACCGCCTCGTCGAGCACGACGACCGCCGGCTCGATGATGAGCGCGCGCGCGATCGCGACGCGCTGCCGCTGACCGCCCGACAGCTCTCGCGGGAGCCGGTCACCGGCGTCGGGCGGCAGCGCCACGTGCGCGATCGCCGTCGACACGCGGCTCGCGAGCTCCCGGCGGTCGAGGCGGCGGCCGTCGGGCGCGCCGAGGTTCTGCAGCGGTTCGCCGATGGACTGCGCGACGGTGCGGCGCGGGTCGAGCGAGGCGAACGGGTTCTGCGAGACGAGCTGCACCACGCGGCGCAAGGACCGATCCCGACGGGCGGCGACCACGTCGCGGTCGCCGATGCGGATGCCTCCGGCACTCGGCGCGTGGAAGCCCGCGACCGCGCGCCCGATCGTCGTCTTGCCCGAGCCGGACTCGCCGACGAGCGCGTGGGTCGTGCCGCGCTCGATGCCGAAGCCGACGTCGTCGACGGCGCGGTGCGCATCCGCCCCTCGCCCGTACTCGTGCACGAGCCGCTCGACGACGACGAAGGGCTCCGCGGGCGGGCGGGGCGCCCGCGGTGACTCGTCGGCGAGCGCGGGCGCGTCGGCAAGCAGCGTCGCGGTGTAGCGGCTCGCGGGCTGCTCGAGCACCGCGCGCGTCGGTCCGGCCTCCTCGAGCCGCCCGTCGCGCAGCACCGCGATCGCGTCGGCACGCTCGGCGGCGACCGCGAGGTCGTGCGTGATGAGCAGCACGCTCGAGCCGAGCTCGCCGCGCAGGTCGTCGAGCAGATCGAGGATGCGCCGCTGCACGGTCACGTCGAGCGCGCTCGTCGGCTCGTCGGCGATGATGAGCTCGGGCTCGAGCGCGATCGCCGCGGCGATGAGCGCGCGCTGGCGCATGCCGCCCGAGAGCTCGTGCGGATGCTGCCGGGCCCGACGCTCGGGATCGTCGAGGCCGACGCGGTCGAGCAGCTCGACGACGCGCCGGCGGATCGCCTCGGGCCTGCCCCAGCGGTGGATCCGCAAGGGCGCGGCGACCGAGGCGCCGATGGACTGCACGGGGTTGAGCGAGGTGCCCGGGTCCTGCGGCACGAGCGCGACGCGGCGGCCGCGGATGTCCTCGAGCGCGCGTCCCTCGAGGCGAGCGAGGTCGATCGGGCCGCCCGCGAGGCGCAGGGCGATCGAGCCGCGATCGATGCGGCCGCCCTCGGGCAGCAGGCCGATGATCGATTGGGCGGTCGTGCTCTTGCCCGAGCCGGATTCGCCGACGAGTGCGAGCACCTCTCCGCGGCCGAGCTCGAGGCTGAGCCCTTCGAGAGCGGTGCGGCGCTCCCGGCGGGCGCGATACGAGACGGCGAGGTCGTCGATGGTGAGCAGCGGCTCGGTCATGCGGAACCCTCCCTGATGGCTGCGGCGATGCGGTTGGCGGCGAGCACGACGGCGGCGACGACGAGCCCGGGCAGCGTCGTGAGCCACCAGGCGGTCGCGACGTAGTCGCGGCTCTCGGCGATGAGCAGGCCCCACTCCGGGGTGGGCGGCGGAGCGCCGTAGCCGAGGAACCCGAGGGTCGAGATCTGCAGGATGGCGCTGCCGAACTGCAGCGCGGCGAGGGCGACGACGGCGCCGAGCGAGTTGGGCAGCACGTGCCGCCGCAGCACGGCGAAGAACGTGCCGCCCGAGCCGAACGCCGCCTCGACGTAGTCGGTGCGGCGCACCCGCACGACCTGCGAGCGGGCGAGTCGAGCGAACACCGCGATCGACGTGATGCCGACGGCGATCGCGGCGTTCGTGACGCCGAAGCCGAGCAGCACGATGACGCTGAGCGCGAGCAGGAGTCCGGGGATCGCGAGCAGCACGTCGACGACGCGCATGAGCGACTCCTCGACGAAGCCGCCGCTCGAGCCGGCGAGCACGCCGATCGCGGTGCCGGCGACGAGCCCCACGAGCACCGCGAGCGCCGCGCCGGCGAGGGAGTTGCCGGCGCCGAAGACGACGCGCGCGAGCAGGTCGCGGCCGGTCGCGTCGGTGCCGAACGGATGCGCGGGGCTCGGTGGCTGCAGCGCCTCGGCCGCGACGCCCGCGAGCGGGTCGTGAGCGGTGAAGAGCCCCGGCACGAAGGCCCACGCGAGCGCGATCGCGAGGACGCCGATCGCGAGCACGAGCGTCGCGCGGGGGCGCGGACGGGCGCTGCCCACGCGCGGGCTCGGGAGCGCGCCGATCACGGCGCTCACGCGTGCACCGCTCGGCGCAGCCGCGGGTCGATCGCCGGGGCCGCGAGGTCGACGGCGAGGTTGATGAGCACGAAGCCGATCGCCGAGGTGACGACGACCGCCTGCAGCACCGGGATGTCGCGGTTCGCGACCGCCTCCTGGGTGAGCCGGCCGACGCCGGTGCGCGCGAAGACCGTCTCGGTGACGACCGCCCCGGCGACGAGCTCGCCGAACAGGACGCCGGCGATCGTGAGCGTCGGCAGCGCCGCGTTGCGGGCGACCTCGCGCCCGAGCAGCCACCGCGTGCCGGCTCCGCGTGCGCGCGCGACGGCGATGAACGGCTCGGCGACCGTGTCGTCGATCGCGCGGATGAGCACTTGCGCGAGCGGCGCGGCGATGGGCACCGCGATCGTGAGCACCGGCAGCACGAGCGCCTGGGCGGGGCTCGCGTTGATGACGGGGATGAGCCCGAGCTGGAAGGAGAGCACCTGCAGCAGCACGATGCCGAGCCAGAAGACCGGGATCGAGACGAACAGGGGCGGCAGCGAGCGGAACGCGCGGCGCAGCCACTCGGCTCGGCCGAAGGTCGCGACCGCGGCGATCGCGACCGCGAGCGCGATCGCGGCGAGGAAGCCGAGCGCGGCGAGCGTGAGCGTCGACGGCAGCGCGGTCGCGAGCAGCGTCTCGACCGCCGCGCCGCTCTGCAGCGACGTGCCGAGGTCGCCGGTGAGGAAGCCGGTGGCGGAGGTCCACAGCTGCTCCCACACCGGCCGGTCGGTGCCGTAGACCGTGCGGAGCTCGTCGAGCTGCGCGTCGGTGAGGCCGAGCTCGGGGCTCGCGTACCGGGCGACGATCGCGTCGCCCGGCAGCGCCTGCAGGAGGAGGAACGCGACGACGAACGTCGCGACCACCACGAGCCCGGCCTGTGCGGTGCGTCGGAGGGCGTACGGCACAGGCTCAGCCCTCGAGCGAGACGCCCGAGAACTCGGGGCGGCCGACCGACTCGGTCGCGAAGCCGTCGACGCCCGGCCGCACGCCGTAGACCTGCGGCTCCTCGAAGAACGGCAGCACGTACGCGTGCTCCGTCAGGTGCGCCTGCACGGCTGCGGATGCCGCGGCGCGCCCCTCGGTCGTCGGCTCCGATGCGACGCGCTGCAGCAGCGCCTCGAGCTCTGCGTCGATGGGCGCGCCGCTCTCGTCGTCGTTCTGCAGGGTGTTGCGGTTGGCGATCGAGAACTGGCTCTTGATGACGTCGAAGTCGGCTCGCCCGACCATCGAGTGGTAGATCTGGATCTGGTCGATGTCGGCGGACGCCGCGGTCTGCGCCGCCTGGTCGCCCTGGAAGAGCTCGAGCTCGACGCCGATCTCGCGCAGCTGCTGCGCGATGAGGGTGATGACGTCGCGGGAGCGCGGCTGGGGGAGCGCCTCGTTCACGACCAGGCGCAGCCGCTCCCCATCCCGCGTGCGGATGCCGTCGGCGCCGACCTGCCACCCGGCCTCGTCGAGCAGGCGGTTGGCGAGCGCCGGGTCGTGCGCGTACGCGTCGGCCTGCTCGGCGTACCCGAGCGCCGTGCGGCTGAGCGACGAGGTCGCGAGCGGGTAGCCCTCGGAGAAGATCGACGAGACGAGCTCCTCGCGGTCGATGCCGGCGATGAGCGCGCGCCGCACCGCGATGTCGGCGAGCAGCGGGTGGCCGAAGCGGAAGCTCAAGCCGTTGTTGACGCCGTTCGTCTGCGCCGCGACGATCTCGAGACCCGCGGCGGCGACCTGCGCCTCGTGCTGCGGCTCGACCTGCCGCGCGATGTCGGCCTGGCCGGCGACGAGCGAGCCGATGCGCACGCTGTCCTCGGGGGCGATCACGATGTCGACGGCGTCGAGGTGCGGGCGCCCCTGCACGGCCGCCGACGGCGGCGCCCACGCGTAGTCCTCGCGCGCGGCGAGGCGGATCGAGGTGCCGACCTGCTCGGACTCGACCACGAACGGGCCCGCGCCGATGATCTCGGCCGCGTTCCCCGGGCCGAAGCCCTCCGAGTCCCGCTCGAGCGTCGCATCCGCCAGCAGTCCGGAGTTGATCGTCGACACCGCTTGCGCGAACCCGGGGGCGGGGGCGCTGAAGTGGAAGCGCACGGTGTCGTCGTCGACGACCTCGCCGCGCTCGTAGTTGTTGATCGCCTCCGAGACGATGAGCGCCCGCGAGGGGTCGCCGAGGCCGAACAGGTCGAAGTTGGCGACCACGTTCTCGGCCGTGACGGGGGTGCCGTCGGAGTAGGTGACGTCGGTGCGCAGGTCGAAGGTGTACTCGGTCGCGTCCTCGTTCACCTCGGGCAGCGCTGCGGCGACCCAGGGCTCGAGCTCGAGCGTCGCGGGGTCCTGGTGCAGCAGGCGAGCGGTCACGTTGTTGACGAGCGCGCCGTTGGGGTAGAAGCCGGCCGCCGGCGGGTAGAGCGAGGTGTACGCCTGGTGCTCGAGATAGGTCAGCGTGCCGCCCGTCGCGGCGCCGCCGTCGGATTCATCGGGCGAGGCGGCGCTCGCGGAGCACGCGCTGAGCGCGATGGCGGACGCGGTGGTGACGGCGACGACGGCGCCGGCGCGGGAGCGGGTGCGGATCACGGATGACCTCCATAAGCGGTGCTTGGGTGTGATCAAGGTAGAGCCGATCACCGCTCCCGACGCACGGCGCGACGACACACGCCGTCACAATCAGGGCTCGAGACCCCCGAGCGCCTGCTGCAGATCCGCGACGATGTCGTCCGCGCGCTCGATGCCCACCGAGATCCGCACGAGCCCCGGGGTGATGCCGAGCGCGAGCCGTTCGTGCTCCTCGAGCTTCCCGTGGATGGTGCTGCCCGTGTGGATCGCGAGCGAGCGCACGTCGCCGATGTGCGTCATCTGGCTCACGAGGCGGAGCCGGCCGAGGAACGCGCGCGCGGCGTCGCGCCCGCCGTGGAGCTCGATCGAGACGATCGAGCCGGCCCCGCGGGGGAGCATCCGCTGCGCGACGTCGGCGCGCGCATCGCCCACCGCGCCCGGGTAGTGCACGCGCGCGACGGCGGGATGCGGCTCGAGCGCGGCGAGCACCGCGTGCGCGTTCGCGACGTGCCGCTCCATGCGCAGCGACAGCGTCTCGATGCCGTGGAGCAGCAGGAACGCGCTCGTGGGCGGGAACGTCGGACCGTGCTCGAGCACCGTCACGGCGCGCAGGTGAGCGCCATAGGCGGAGCCCCCGAATCGCGCCGCGAAGGAGGGCGCACCGTGCGGTCGCGGCTCGTGCAGGTGCGGGAAGCGCTCGGGCGCCCAGGCGAAGCCGTCGCCCCAGACGATCGCGCCGCCGATGACGGAGCCGTGGCCGCCGAGCCACTTCGAGGTCGAGTGGATGACCACGGCCGCGCCATGCTCGAGGGGGCGGCACAAGTAGGGGGTCGCGACGGTGTTGTCGACGACGAGCGGCACCCCGGTGCGCGCGGCGACGCGACCGAGGAGCGCGAGGTCGGCCACTTCGCCGAGCGGGTTCGCGATCGACTCGGCGTAGATCGCGCGGGTGGTCGGCCGCACGGCCGCGACCCAGCGCTCCTCATCGGCGTCGATCGGCAGCGCCTCGAACTCGAGCCCCGCGCGAGCGAGCGAGCCGCGCACCATCTCGCGCGTCCCCTCGTAGAGCCGATCGGTCGTCAGCACGTGGTCACCCGCGCGGGCGAGCGCCTGCAGCGCCGCGGCGATCGCTGCTTGGCCGCTCGCGACGAGCACGCCGTCGACGCCGCCCTCGAGGTCGGCGATGCGCCGTGCCGCGACGACGTTCGTGGGGTTGTCGTTGCGCGAGTACGCGCGCTGCGCGCTCTGGCCGGCGAAGCGGAGGGCGCCGTCGTCGAAGCTCTCGAACACGTAGCCCGCGCTCTGGTAGATCGGCGTGACCCGCGCGCCGGCCTCGCTGTCGATCACCGCGCCGGCGTGCACCTGCCTGGTCTCGAAGCCCCAGCCCGCGCTCATCGCGCGCGCACCGTGGCGACCGGCCGCACCGCTGCCGCGATGCGGTCGACGGCCTCTTCGAGCACCGGCGCGGGGGTCGCGAAGACGAGCCGCACGTGGTCGTCGAAGCCCGAGCCGCACAGCGCGCCGTCGGTGAGGGTCACGCTCGCGCGCTCGCGGAGTGCTGCTGCCGGCGAGCCCGGCAGGCCGAGCGCGCCGACGTCGAGCCACGCGAGGTACGTCGCCTCCGGAGGGCTCCAGCGCACCTCGGGCAACCGCTCGGCGAGCAGCTGCGCGAGGAGGTCGCGATTGCGCTGCAGGTAGGCGTTCGCCTCCGCGAGCCACGCCGAGCCGTCGCGGTAGGCGGCCGTCGAGGCGATGACGCCGAGCGTCGACGCGCCGTGCGCGACGGCGAACCCGAAGCGGCGGTAGCGCTCCTCGTCGGCGTCGTTCGAGGTGATGAGCTGAGCCGCCTTGAGCCCGGCGATGTTCCACGCCTTCGACGCGCTCGTGCCCGTGATCGTGTGCGCCGCGGCCGCGGCGCTGACGGATGCGTAGGGCACGTGCGCGCGCCCGTCGAAGCGGATGGGCGCGTGGATCTCGTCGGCGAACACGCGCCCGCCGTGCCGCTCGACGATGCGCGCGATCGCCTCGAGCTCGCCGCGCGGGACGACGGTGCCGGTCGGGTTGTGCGGATTGCAGAGCACGAGCGTTCCGGCGCCGGCGGCGAACGCGCGATCGATCCCCTCGAGGTCATGGCGCCAGCGGCCGCGATCGACGACGCCGGGCACCTGGAGCACCTCGCGGCCGAGCGTCGCGAGGTAGGTGTGGAACGGCATGTACGAGGGCGTCGGCACGATGACGGGGGAACCCTCCGCGGAGTACTCGGTCACGGCGACGCCGAGCGCCGCCATGACGTCGGAGACCGCGTGCACGCGCTCGGGGTCGACCCTCCAACCGTGCTCGCGCGCCTGGAACGCCGCCGTCGCCTCGCCGAGCTCCGCTGCCGTCGCCGGCGCGAGGTAGCCGAGCACGTCGTCGCGCACCGCGCGCTCGAGCGCGGCGCGCACGGGCGGCGCCGTGCCGAAGTCCATCTCCGCCACCCACGCGCCGATCGTGCCCGGGTGCAGGCTCCACTTGCGGCTCGAGGGCCGCTCGAGCGCCGCCCTGCTGATCCCGTCCCATGCCTGCGCGCCCATCGCCGCCTCCTCCGTGCCGAATGGACGCCACCCTCGCAGTGGCCGAGCCGCGCCGACCACTCCGCCGAGTAACACGGCGAAACGCACTCGTCGATCGCTCGCTCGATCCCGGCGGGCAGCACCCCGAGGTGAACGGGCGGCAGCGCCGGACGCCGTCAGACGCGCGTGTCGCCGTCGTCGTCCGCGTCGTCGGAGGATGCCGGGGCAGCTCGCGCGGCGCGACCGTCGCGGGCGGGATGCGCGGCGTGAGCACCGAGGCCGCGTCGGTGGCGATCCCGTAGTGGAACATCGTCCACACGACCGACTCGCCCGCGGCCGCCGTCGTCATGCCCTCGCCCGACGGCGGGTCGAGGTACTCGGCTGCTCTTCGCCGCGCAGGGTCGTCGCTCGACCTCCCGCGGTACGCCACTCGCGGCGGGCCCGATCACCCGTCGGCCGCCGATCCGTCGGCGCCGCTGCGCGCCGACTCGCGCCGCACCGCCCACGCGAGGATCCAGAGCGCCACGACGACGACGCCGCTGAGCATCGACGCCCACAGTCCGGCCGTCGGCGAGACGACCACTTCGAAGATGAAGCTCGTCACCGCCACGACGAGCAGGGACACGACGACGAGCGTGATGATGAGCAGCACGTTGCCGAAGCGGACGATCTGCTCCTTCATGCGCTGCCGGAAGTGCAGGCGGTGCACGAGCACGGGCGTGAGGCCGAGCAGCGTCGCGAGCCCCGCGAGTGCGACGAGCACGAGGTAGTGCTGCACCTCGTCGGCGTCGAGGTCGCGGAAGCCCGACTGGAAGGCGACCGCGAGCAGGAAGCCGGAGATGAGCTGCGTGCCCGTCATGACGACGCGCAGCTCTTGGAGGATGTCGGCGAAGTTCCGATCGGCGCGCTCCTCGCGCGTCTCATCGCGCCCGCGCCGACCGTCCCTGGCCGGTGCTCCCGCGCCGCCGTCCATGGTCGGCATCCTGCCACCGGCTCTGCGTCAGTGGTTGCGGAGCCGGTCGATGAGCTCGGCCTTCTTGAGCTTCGAGGTGCCCTCGACACCGAGCTCCTTCGCGCGGTCGCGCAGCTCGTCGACCGTGCGGTCCTCGTAGCGCTCCGCGTCGCCGCCGCGCTCGCCGAGCTGCTCGCGCCCGTCGCGCGCTGCAGCGTTCGCGATCCTGGCAGCCTTCTCGGACGAGTTCCCCTCGTCCTTGAGCTTCCGGTACAGCTCCTCGTCCTTGATGCTCGGGTTCGGCATCCGATCCTCCTCGCGCTGCGTGCCCACCGATCCGGGCGCCGGTGGGCGGCGATGCTACGCCGGTCGGCTGGACGAGCGCGGAGAGGGGAGCGCGAGCAGCGCGATGCCCGCCGCGACGACCGCGAGCCCCACCCAACCGACCGCGCTCGGCCGCTCGCCGACGACCACCACCGCGAGCACCGTCGCCACGACCGGCTCGGCGAGCGCGAGCGTCGTCGCGCTCGAGGATGTGAGCGCCCGCAGCGCGTAGCCGAAGAGCAGGTAGGCGAGCGCCATCGGCACGAGCGCGAGGTACGCGACGGTGAGGATGCCCGCGGGCGCGACGAGTGGGCCGAGCCCGACGATCGCGAGCCAGCCGAGGCACACGGCACCGCCGACGAGGAAGAGCGCGCCCATCGCCCCCGACGCCGGCTCGCCGCGACCGATGATGCGGGCGCCGGCGAACGCGTAGAGCGCGTAGCCGAAGCCGGCGGCGAGCGCGAGGCCGACTCCGGCGAGCGCGGCCGACGCATCGGCCGCGGCGACGCCGCCGTGCCCGCCGACCGCGAGCAGCACGATGCCGACGAGCGCGAGCGCGGTCGCGAGGCTCCAGCGGCGATCGGGCCGACGGCGATCGACCGCCCACTCGAGCAGCGCCGCGAAGATCGGGCCGGAGCCGAGGGCGACGACGTTGCCGACCGCGACGCCCGCGAGCGCCATCGACGGGTAGTACGCGGTCGGGTAGAGCACGACGCCCGCCGCGCCCGCGAGCACCCACCAGAGGTGCGCGCGCTGCCGCAGCACGCCGAGCACGCGGCGCGCCGAGACGAGCGCGAGCACCACGCCGCCGATGCCGAAGGTCGCGAGGCCGATCGCGAGCGGCGACGAGCCGGCGGGCGCGAAGTGCGCGACCGTGCCGGTCGTGCCCCACAGCACCGCCGCGAGCAGCACGGCGATCGCGTGGGATGCGCCCGGCACGCCGATCGCGCGGGGCGGGGAGGCGGGCTCGGGCACCCTCGATCCTAAGCACGAGCGGGGCAGCCCCGTGCGAGCATGGCGGCATGGGCAACCGCATCTCCGAGCTGCTCGCCGGCGCCGGCCTGCTGCTGCGCGGCTTCGGCACCTGGGCGCGCGACCCGCGGCTCATGCTGCTCGGCGCCGTGCCGGCGCTCATCGTCGGCGCGCTCATGCTCGCCGTCGTGATCGTCGTGAGCTTCCAGGTGGGCGGTTGGGCGACGTGGCTCACCCCCTTCGCCGACGGCTGGGATCCGGGCTGGGCGGGCGCGCTCCGCGTCGCCCTCGCACTCGGGCTCATGGTCGGCGTCATCGTGCTGTGCGTGCTGACCTTCGCCGCCATCACGCTCGCCGTCGGCGATCCCTTCTACGAGCGCATCTCGCGCGAGATCGACGAGCGGCTCGGCCGCGTGGGCGAGGCGCCCGATGCGGGCTTCTGGCGCTCGGCGGCGAAGGGGCTGCGCGACGCGGTCGTGCTCATCGGCATGGCGATCGGCACGGCGCTCGTGGTCTTCCTCGTCGGGCTCATCCCGCTCGTCGGCACGGTGCTCGGCCTCGTCGTCGGCGCGGTGCTCGGCGGCCGGGCGCTCGCGCGCGAGCTCACGGGCTACGCAGGCGATGCCCGCGGGCTGAGCCTCGAGGAGCGCCGCGCGCTGCTCGCCGCGCACCGCTGGCGCTCGACCGGCTTCGGCATGGTCGCGTACCTGCTGCTGCTCGTGCCGGGCGTCGCGGTCGTCGCGACCCCCGTCGCGGTCGTCGGCGCGACCCTGCTCGTGCGCGACCTGCGCGGCGAGCCGACGACCGCCCCCTCGCCCTCGTCGTAGGCTGGGGGATCCCCCGACCGAGAGGTTCCATGCCCGCTGCAGCTGTCGTCCGTCGCGCGACCCCCGGCGAGATCGCCGAGTGGGATGCGCTCATCGAGGCGAACCCCGACGGCGGCCACATGGTGCAGTCGAGCGCGTTCGCGGCGACGAAGCGCTTCGACGGGCTTGAGCCCGTGCACCTCGTCATCGATGCCCCGCTGCCCGCCAGCACGCCGACCGGGGAGCCGACCGAGCGCATCCACGCCCTCGCGCTCGAGGGGAAGGTGTCGCTCGGCCGCTACTGGTACCTGCCGATGGGGCCGACGGCGACCGACATGGCACCCGTCGTCGAGGGGCTCCGCGAGTTCGCGAAGGCCGAGCCGGGGCTGCTCGTGGTGAAGATCGAGCCGCACCTCGAGCGGAGCCCCGAGCGCATCAACGAGCTCGTCGCGCTCGGCCTCGAGCGGAGCCGCGACATGCAGGTCATGACGCACACGGTCGTGCTCGACCTCTCGCAGGGCGAGGAGGCGCTCTTCGCCTCGTTCTCGCAGATGATCCGTCGGCAGGTGCGCGGAGCGCTCAAGAAGGGCTACCGCGTCGAGCGGCCCGAGCCGACGCAGGAGACGTTCGACCGCATGCACGCGATGATGCTGACCGTCGCGGGCGGCAAGGGCATGGCGGGCATGCGCGAGCGGGCCTACTACGACCGCTTCTGGGGCGAGTTCGCGAAGGCCGGCACCGGCCGCTTCTACTTCGGCTACGACGACGACTCGGGCGAGCCGCAAGCCGGCATCTTCGTCACGACCGCCGGTCGCACCGCGGTCTACAAGGACGGCGGCTCGCGGCCCGACCGCAAGATCAACGGCGGTTCGGCGCTGCTGCTGTGGACGGCGATGCAGGACTGCATGGCCGAGGGCAAGCTCGCCTTCGACCTCGCCGGCACGCCGCCGCCCGAGCGCGCCGACGACCCGACGCATCCGTTCCACGGCCTCGCGCAGTTCAAGCTGCGCTTCGGGCCGATCTCGAGCTTCCTGCCGTCGTTCGACCTCGTGCTGCACCCCGCGCGCCACCGCGTGTGGGAGAGCGTCGTGCGGCGCGTCGAGTGGCGCATCAAGAAGGGCCCGGACACGCTGCGATGACCGACATGCGACTGCGACGGGCGACCGAGGCGGAGCTGCGCGACTGGGACGAGCTCGTGCTCTCGAACCCCGACGGCGGCCAGTTCACCCAGACGCTCGCGTTCGCCGAGCTCAAGCGCTGGGACGGCTTCGAGACCCACCACCTCGTCTTCGACGCGGAGCAGCCCGTCTTCGCGCTCGCGCTCGAGCGGAACGCCTGGATCGGCCGCTTCTGGTACTTCCCGAGCGCGCCCTTCCACCCCGACATGGCCGCGGTCGTGCGCGCGACGCGCGAGTTCGTCGAGCGCGAGCACCCACGGCTGATCTCGGTCAAGCTCGAGCCGAGGCTCCCGCGCGACGCGGCGTCGCTCTCGATGCTCGCGGATGCCGGGCTCGCGCAGGCAGAGGACGTGCAGCTCCACACGCACACGGTGATCATCGACCTCGAGCGCAGCGAGGAGGAGATCCTCGCCTCGTTCTCGAAGACGGCGCGGAAGCTCATCCGCCGCGCGGAGCGCGACGGCTTCACGGTCGAGCGCGTCGAGGGCGACGAGGCGCTCTTCGACCTCGCGTGGCAGCGGATGCAGACGATCCGCGGCGGGCAGGGCCTCGAGGGCATGCGCGGCGAGGACTACTACAAGACGATCTGGCGCGCGTTCACGAAGCGCGGGCAAGCGGACTGGTGGCTCGGCCGCGACGGCGGCGACGGGCCGCAGACGGTGACCTTCACGATCCCGTTCGGCCGCATCGCGATCGACAAGGACGAGGGCTCGCGGCCCGACCGCCTCATCGAGGGCGGCGCGCACCTCGGCCGCTGGACGCGCGTCAAGCACTACCGCGAGCGGGGCTTCGCGGGCCTCGACATGATGGGCGCACCGCCGACGTGGGCGAAGGACGACCCGGACCACTGGATGGCGGGGCTCAGCCGCTTCAAGCAGCAGTTCGGCGAGGTGGTCGACTTCGCGCCCAGCCACGACCTCGTGCTGCGGCCCGGTGCGCAGCAGGTGTGGCGGAAGTACGTGCGGCCCGTCGAGTGGCGAGTGAAGAAGCGGTACACGGGTGTCTGGTGATGGTGCGGCTGGTGATGGAGGAATGATGCAGGGGTCGGGCTTCGCGCTCCGCGACGCGACCGCGGCGGAGATCGCCGATTGGGACGCACTCGTGCTGACGAACCCGGACGGCGGACAGTGGACGCAGTCGAGCGCCTACGCGATCGTCAAGCGCACCGAGCGCCTCCACCCGCGGCACCTCGTGCTCGAGGGCCCCGAGACCGTCTACGCGCTCGCGCTCGAGCACCGCTCGCTCGCGGGCCGATTCTGGTACTTCGCGACCGGGCCCGGTGCATCGTTCGAGCACTTCGGCGCGATCGCCCAGGCGATCCGCGCGGCGAAGGACGGCGCGGCGAAGGGCGTCTACGCCGTCAAGGTCGAGCCGTTCGAGGTCGACACCCGCGAGCGTCGACAGGCGCTCGCGGCGAGCGGCTACCGCGCGGCGAACCCCGTGCAGCAGAACACCTACACCGTGCTCGTCGACCTCACCCGCCCGGTCGACGAGATCTTCGCCGGGTTCAAGAAGAGCCTGCGCAACCACATCCGCTACGCCGAGCGCAACGGCTACCGCGTCGAGAAGGTCGAGCCAGGCGAGGAGACGTACCGCACGATGTACGCGCTCATGCAGACCGTCTCGGGCGGCAAGGGCGTCGAGGGCATGAAGCCCTTCGAGTACTACCGCACGATGTGGAGCGCTGCCGTCGCGCAGGGGAGCGGCCACTTCTGGTTCGGGTACGACGGCGCGCACGACGGGCCCCAGGCATCCGCCTTCATGATCCGCTTCGGACGCTTCGCACTCGCGAAGGACGGCGGCTCGGTGCCCGATCGCGCGATCCGCGGCGGGGCGCACCTGATCCGCTGGACGGCGATGCAGTGGTTCAAGGCGCAGGGCGCGGAGGTCTACGACGCCTACGCGACGCCGCCCTCGTGGCAAGCGGACGACACGTCGCACCGACTGCACGGGCCGGGCGTCTTCAAGCGCGTCTTCGGGCCGATCGTCGACCACCTGCCGACGCACGACCTCGTGCTCGACGCGCGCCGCTACCGGCTCTTCCTGCGCCTGCTGCTGCCGATCGAGCGCCGGGTGCGCCGCCGCCCGTGGGGCATCTGGTAGCCGGAGCCCGCGGGCTCAGCTGACCTCGCGGCCGCAGATCTCGTCGAGCGTCGTGCCGAGCAGCTCGGCCGAGCGCCGGTACTTCCGCAGCATCTTCTCGCGCGTCGCCGCGTCGGGCATCGAGTCGAGGCGCCACTGCTGCGCGTTGTCGCGGAGGTCGGCGCGCTTGACCTCGAGCGCGAGCTCGTCGCCCTGGATGCGCGCCATCCAGGTCTTCAGCGGCTCCTCGTCGCGGCGCGTCATCGCATCGATCGCGCGCATGACGCGCGGCGGGAACCGCTCGCCGACGAGCTGCTGGGCGGTGATCGAGCCCCACTCGAGCACGTCGTGGAGGATCGCGACCGTGCGCGCCTCGTCGCCCTCGACGTCGAGCATCACGCGCATCGCGTGGGCGACGTATGGCTCGCCCTGCCGGTCGGTACGGCCGTCGTAGGCGCGCGCGGCCACCGAGATCGCGTGCAGCAGGTCACCGTCCACCATGCTCTCGAGGGTATCCGGCGGCTATCCTGATCGCATGTCACGCGTCGCCGACCCCGCAGAGCTCGCTCGCCTGCTGCGCGGCACGTGGGCGATCCGGGCGACGACCTTCCCGTACTGGACGCACACGGAGCGCAAGAACCCGCGAGTGACGTTCGAGCTCGTGCAGAGCTCGCCGCTGCAGCTGCGCGAGGTCTACGAGTACCACCGGCCCGACAAGGGTGACCGCGAGGTGATCGCCGAGGCGCTCTGGGCAGGCCGCCACTTCTCGTGGCGCATGCTCGGCCGGTCGCGGCTGCTCTCGAGCGCGTACGTCGTCTCCGACACGCCCGCGACGCCCGACATCGTCGCGATCCACTACGGCAAGTCGTCGCTGCTGGGGCAGAGCGCAGTCTCGATCCTCGCGCGCGCCCACCTCGACCCCGACGCGGTGCGGCGAGCGGTCGCGATCGACACGCACTCGTTCGAGCTGACCGCCGAGGAGTTCTGGCGACTGCAGTGGCTGACGCCCTACGCGCCCTCCGCCCCGGCCTCGAGCGACTCGCGCGCCTGACGCACATCCTCGAGCAGGGCGCCGATGAGCACCCAGTGCTGCGGGTGCGGCCGCGGCACGGCGATGGGCGCGGTGAAGCCCGGCCCCTCGATCGCCGGGAGCGTCGTCGTGCGCCCGTCGTCGAGCGCCTGCCGATCGACGAGCGTGCGCACCTCGCTCGCGATCCGGCGCGACTCGCCCGCGATCCGGCGCACGCTCGCGTCGTCGACGAGGGATGCGTCGAAGCGGTCGACGATCGTGCGCGACATCCCGATCGCGCGGTTGACGAGCACCGTGAGGGTGAGCAGCAGCCGCTCGTCGCGCTCGATGCGGGCGCTGAGCCGCCGCGCCCTGGGGTTGAGGCGAGTCGAGTCCTCGAGCGCGTCCATCGCCGCGCGCGTGCGCTTGATGTCGGCGCGCAGCTCGCGAGCAGCGGCGAGCATCGCCTCGCCGCGCTCCGCGTCGGCGTCGGTGAGGGCGCGGGCGATGCGCTCGAAGGCGTCGGCGACCGCGTGGGCGAGCTCGCGCATCGATCGCTCGGCCGGCTCGTGGTGCACGGGAGCCACGACGACGAGGTTGATGACGAGCGCGACGACGGCGCCGATGATCGTCTCGACGACGCGCTCGAAGCCGAAGAGCGGACCGGTGCCGGCCCCGAGCGCGAGCAGCACCATGGCGCTGATCGGCAGCTGGTTCGCCGCCATCGGCGCGAGCCGCAGCAGCCGCGCGAGCACGATGCCCAGGAGCGCGACGGAGAGCACGACGGGGCCGTTGGTCGGCAGCACGAGGGTCGCGAGCCACGCGAGCAGCACGCCGCCGATGACGCCGACCGAGCGCCCGATGCCCTTGCCGAGCGACTGGTTGACGCTCGGCGCGACGACGAGCAGCGCGGCGATCGCCGCGAAGATCGGCAGCTCCATGCCGAGCAGCAGCCAGCTGGCGATCCAGGCGACGACGATCGCGACCGCGACCTTGAGCACCTGGAGCCATGAGTCCTGCTCGCCGGTCGTGAACCGCTCGAGCCACCGCATGCCACCACGATACGCATCTCTCGGCGCACGCCAGGGCGCCGGGGTGTTGGATGGGGCTCATGCTCGACAATCCCGCCGGAGTGCTCTCGCGACTCGTCGCCGAGAGCGGCCGCGAGCTCGTCGACTTCCAGCAGAAGGATGTCGAGCCCGTGAGCGAGGGCTTCGTCGTGGGCTACGCGTGCGGTGTGCGCACGCGGGAGGATGCGATCGAGCGGTTGACGATCTACGTCAACACGTCGCCGAGCGCCCCGGTCGACGAGCACACCGTTGAGCTGCTCGACGCCGCAGGCCGACGGCTCACCGCGTGGGTCTACCCGCAGGATCCCTCGCTGCCGTCGCTGCCCGCCGTCTCCTACCCGGAGGCCGCGGGCGTCGTGCTCGCGAAGTTCGGCATCGCCGCCGAGGGCGCGACGCTCCGGATGGAGGCGTACCGTCCCGGCAAGCGCGCCGTGCTGCAGGTCGCGACGGCGACCGAGCGCTGGTTCGCCAAGGTCGTGCATCCGTCGCTCGCCGCGACCATCCACGACCTGCACGAGCGCTTCCGCGCCGCGGGCGTGCCGGTGCCGCGCTCGATCGGCTTCTCCGACGCCGGTCTCGTGCTGCTCGGCGAGCTGCCCGGGACGCCCGCGATCGACGTGTTCGAGCGCATCGATCGAGCGCGCTTCGCGCGCGGCCTCGACGAGCTCACCCAGCACATCGCGCAAGTGCCGGTGACGGTCGGCGCGCGCGAGTCGCTCGCGCGACGCGTCGACTGGTACGCCGAGCGGATGGAGGAGACGGCCCCCGTCTTCGCGCGCCAGACCTCGAGGCTTGCCGCGATCGTCGCCGAGCGCTACGCCGCGACGAGCGTGCCGCGCCCCGTGACGATCCACGGCGACCTGCACCTCGGCCAGGTCTTCGTCGCTGACGACGACCCGTCGCGCATCACCGGCATCCTCGACATCGACACCGCTGGCCTCGGCGACCCCGCCGACGATCGCGGGGCGCTCTTCGGCCACGTCGTCGTCTCGTCGGTCGAGCGCGACGCGGGCTCGCCCTCGGTGGGTGCGCTCGCAGCCTTCGCCGACGAGCTCCAGGCGGGCTGGCGCGGCGACGTGCGCGTGGCCGCGATCGCCGCGACGCACCTGCTGGGCCACGCGCTCGCCAACGCCGGCCGCGGCGACGACCGCGGGGCCGCCGCGGCGCAGCGCCTGCTCGAGCGCGCCGAGTCGGTGCTCGGCGCGGCGGCCCCCTCGGCCTAGCGGTCGAGCAGCGCGCGCACGCGCGGCACGACCTCGCTGCCGAACAGCTCGATCGAGCGCAGGTTGTCCTCGTGCGACGTGCCGGAGTCGTACTTGAGGTCGAAGCGCTCGACGCCGAGCGTCTCGACCGCCCAGACGATCTTCTGCGCGACCGTCTCGGGGCTGCCGACGAAGTTGGCCCCGTGCTCGGCGGCACTCGCCTCGAACTCGCGCTCGGTCGCGTCGCCCCAGCCGCGCTCGCGCCCGATGCGGTTGCGGTAGACCATCCACTGCGGCATGAGGATGCGCTTGGCCTCCTCGTCCGTCTCGGCGACGAGCCCGGGGGAATGCATGCCGACTCGCCCGCCCTGGTGGCCGAACTGCTCCATCGCGCGCCGGTAGAGCCCCGAGAACGGCGCGAACTGCGCCGGGCTGCCGCCGATGATCGCGAGCATCATGTCGAAGCCGTGGCGGGCAGTGCGGATGACCGAGTCGGGGGTGCCGCCGACGCCGACCCAGACGGGGATGCGCTCGCCGCGCTCCGCCGCGTGCGAGCGCGGGTGCACGCGCTGGCCGGTCAGCGGGGAGCGCAGCCGGCCCGACCACGTGACCGGCTCCTCCCGCACGAGCTCCGCGAGCAGCTCGAGCCGCTCGTCGAAGAGCGCCTCGTAGTCCTCGAGCCGGTAGCCGAACAGCGGGAACGACTCGACGAACGAGCCGCGGCCGACGATCATCTCGGCGCGGCCGCTCGAGATGCCGTCGAGGGTGGAGAACTGCTCGAAGACGCGCACCGGGTCGTTCGACGAGAGCACGGTGACGGCGGTGCCGAGCCGGATGCGCTCGGTCGCGGTCGCGAGCCCGCCCAGCACGATCTCGGGCGCGCTCGCCGCGAAGTCGGCGCGGTGGTGCTCGCCGACGCCGAAGAACGCCAGACCCGCGCGATCGGCGGCGACGCCCTCCGCGACCACGTCGCGGAGCACTTGCGAGTGGGGGACAGGCGCACCGTCCTGCTCCGGGACGGCGGCGAACGTGTGGACTCCGAACTCGAGGGGCATGCCCGGGACAACGACGGAGGGCCCGGGAATCATCCCGGGCCCTCCTGCAGTCGTCGACCTAGTGGTCGTCGTGCCGCTTCGCGATCTCGAGCTCGCGCGGCGTCACGGGGCTCACGCGGTCCTCGAAGAACCAGCGCGTGAGCGCGGCACGGACGTGCGTCGCCGGCGTGATCCGGCCCTTCGCGTTCGGGCGGACCATGACCGGGGCGTACGACTCGTAGGCCTTGAGCTTCCACGCCTCGTACTCGTCGAGCGGCTGGTGCACCTCGACGAACTCGCCGCCGGGACGGCGCACGATGCGGCCGGTCTCGTAGCCGTGCAGCAGGATCTCGCGATCCTTCTTCTGCAGGCCGAGGGCGATGCGCTTCGTGAGCCAGTACACGACGACCGTTCCGAGGATGAGCAGCGCCTGCAGCCCGTAGGTGACGTGGAACACGTTGAGGCGGAAGTGCGTCGCGATGAGGTCGGACGAGGCGCCCGCCCACAGGATCGCGTAGAACCAGACGCCGGCGGCGCCGATGGCCGTGCGCGTCGGGTTGTTGCGGGGACGCTCGGCGATGTGGTGCTCGCGCTTGTCGCCCGTGATCCACTGCTCGATGAAGGGGTAGACCATGACGAGCACGATGAACAGCCCCAGCACCGCGATCGGGATCAGGATGTTCCACGAGATCGTCCAGCGGAAGATCTCGGTCTCCCAGCCCGGCATCAGGCGCAGGGCGCCGTCGGCGAAGCCGATGTACCAGTCGGGCTGCGTGCCGGCGGAGACGGGGGACGGGTCGTAGGGCCCGTACTCCCACAGCGGCAGGATCGTGAATGTCGAGGCGATCGCGACGAGCACACCGAACACGATGAAGAAGAACGACCCGGCCTTCGCCGCGAACAGCGGCATGATCGGCGCGCCCACGACGTTGTCGTTGGTCTTGCCCGGGCCGGCGAACTGCGTGTGCTTGTTGATGACCATCAGCACGAGGTGGATGCCGATGAACGCGATCACGAGCGCTGGCAGCAGCATGATGTGCAGCACGAAGAGCCTCGGCACGATGTCATCGCCCGGGAACACGCCGCCGAAGAGCAGGTACGAGATCCAGGTGCCGACGATCGGGATGCCCTTGACCATGCCGTTGATGATCGCGAGGCCGTTGCCCGAGAGCAGGTCGTCGGGGAGCGAGTAGCCCGTGAAGCCCTCGGCGAGCGCGAGGATGAACAGGACGAAGCCGACCACCCAGTTGATCTCGCGCGGCTTGCGGAACGCGCCCGTGAAGAACACGCGCAGCATGTGCAGGCCGATCGCCGCGATGAACAGCAGCGCAGCCCAGTGGTGCAGCTGGCGCATGAGCAGGCCGCCGCGCACGTCGAACGAGAGGTCGAGCGCCGAGGCGTACGCCGCCGACATCGCGACGCCCTTGAGCGGCACGTAGGAGCCCTCGTAGTGCACCTCGGTCATCGAGGGCTCGAAGAAGAACGTCAGGAACGTGCCGGAGAGCAGGATCGCGACGAACGAGTAGAGGATGACCTCACCGAGCATGAACGACCAGTGGTCCGGGAAGACCTTCCGGCCGAGGGTGGCCACGAGGGTCGAGATGCTGGTGCGCTCGTCGAGGTAGTTCGACGCCTGCGCGGTGAGGCTGGGGCGCGTGGCGGTCGCGGTCATGCGCGGGTCTCCGTCTCAGCAGCCGACACCGGCACGTGGTCCGGGTCGATGTGGTTCAGGCGCTCCCAGAACGACGGGCCGATGGGCTCGGTGAAGTCGCGCTGGGCGATGAGGTAGCCCTCCGCGTCGACCGTGATCGGCAGCTGCGGCAGCGGCCGCTTCGCGGGACCGAAGACGACCTTCGCGTGCTCGGTGACGTCGAACGTCGACTGGTGGCACGGGCAGAGGAGGTGGTGCGTCTGCTGCTCGTAGAGGGCCACGGGGCACCCGACGTGCGTGCAGATCTTGGAGTACGCGACGATGCCGTCGTACGACCAGCCCTCGCGGCCGGGCGCCTCCTTGAGGCGGTCGACCGGGAGCCGGACGAGCAGCACGGCGGCGAGCGCCTTCTGGTCGAGGTAGCCCTCGTTGTGGCCGAGGTCCTTGAGCGACTCGGGGATGACGTGGAACGCCGAGCCGATCGTGACGTCGTCCGCGCGGATCGGGGTCCCGGTCGGGTCGAGCGCGAGGCGCTCGCCCTCGGTCCACATCGTGTGCGCGATCGCCTCGACGGCGTCCTGGGCGGGCGCGAGGTCGCGGAACAGCACGATCGCGGGCAGCGGCATGAGCGCGACAGCGCCGATGAGGGTGTTGCGGATGAGCGTGCGGCGCGAGAAGCCCGACTCCTGGTCGCCGAGCTCGAAGATCTCGACGGCGCGGGCGCGGCTCTTCTCGGAGCCGCGCGACAGGTGGCGCTCCTCGACGACCTCGTGGCTGCTCATGAGCTGGCGCGCCCAGTGCATGCCGCCGATGCCGACGGAGAGGAGCGCGAGCGCGATCGCGAGGCCGAGGTAGAGGTTGTTCGCCCGGACGCTCGCCATGTTGCCCGGCTCGATCGGCAGGGCGATGTACGCGACGATCGCGAGCACCGACCCGAGCATCGAGAGCAGGAACCACGCGACGACCTGGCGCTCGGCGCGGCGCTCCTTCTCGGGGTGGAGGTCGGTCTGGCGCGGGCGGTGCGGCGGCAGCCCCGGGTTCTTGAACCCGTCCGACTGCTCGATCGCTGCACCGCGGTCGTAGGCGACGACGCCCTGCTCGCTGGGAGCCGACTGGTCTTCAGCCGACATGCTGTTCCTCTCGTTGTCGTTCGCCATGGATCAGTTCGGCCTCGAGGTGAGCCACACGGACACGGCGACGAGGCCGCCGAGGCCGAAGATCCAGATGAACAGGCCCTCCGACACCGGGCCGAGGCTACCGAGGTCGAAACCGCCGACCGACGGGTTCTCATCGAGGTAGGAGAGGTACGCGATGATCTCGCGCTTCTGCTCGGGGCTGATGTTCGCGTCGTTGAAGACGGGCATGTTCTGCGGGCCCGTGAGCATCGCCTGGTAGACGTGCACGGGGGCGATGTCGCGCAGGTGCGGGGCCCACTTGCCCTCGGTGAGCGCGCCGCCGGCGCCGGCGACGTTGTGGCACATCGCGCAGTTGATGCGGAAGAGCTCGCCGCCGCGGGCGATGCCCTCGTCGTCGACCTGGCTGACGTCGAGCCACTCGGCGTCGGGCACGTCGGGGCCGGGCGCGAGCGCGGCGATGTACTCGCCCATGGCGTCGGACTGCTCCTGCGTGAACTGCGGGTCGCGCTGCTCGGCCTGCGGGCCCTGGAAGGCCATCGGCATGCGCCCGGTCATGACCTGGAAGTCGACGGATGCGGCGCCCACGCCGATGAGGCTCGGCCCGGCCTCGGTGCCCTCGGCCTCGAGGCCGTGGCACGAGGCGCAGTTCGCGCGGAAGAGCAGCTCGCCGTCCTCGGCGGTCAGCTGCTGCGCGTGCGGTGCGACGGCGGGCTCAGCGTTCGCGACGCTGCTCACCGCGACCGACGCGCCACCGGCGACGACGAGCCCGATCATGAGCAGGGCGGCGCTGGCGAGCGGGTGCCTGCGTCCGGTCTTCTTGCGTGCTGTCAAGATCCTCACCCAACCGTTACTTGAGCCAGTAGATGACGAGGTACAGGCCGATCCAGACCACGTCGACGAAGTGCCAGTAGTAGGAGATGACGTGCGCGCTCGTCGCCTCCTTGTGCCCGAATCGCTTGACCGCGTAGGCGCGGCCGATCACGAAGAGGAAGGCGAAGAGCCCGCCAGTCACGTGCAGGCCGTGGAAGCCGGTCGTGAGGTAGAACGCCGAGGCGTACGAGTTCGACTCGATCGCGACGCCGTGGTGCACGAGCTCCACGTACTCGAAGACCTGGAGCATGATGAAGATCGCTCCCATGGCGTAGGTCAGGTAGAACCACTCGACCATGCCCCACTTGGAGAACTGCAGCGCTCGCCCGGTGCGGAACGCCTGGTGGTGCTCGGCGGCGTTCGCGCCCGCCTGGCACGTGAAGCTCGACAGCAGCAGGATCGTCGTGTTGACCGTGGCGAAGAGCACGTTGAGCTTCTCGGCCTCGGTCGCGAACAGATCGCCCGACATGGACCGGAGCGTGAAGTAGATCGCGAAGAGGCCGGCGAAGAACATGACTTCGCTGCCCAGCCAGACGATGGTGCCGACCGCCACGGTGTTCGGCCGGCGGATCATCGGCGCTGAGGGCGACGAGGAGAGCGCAGTAGTGGACACGATGTCCATCCTAGTGACAGTTCTACGGGCCGTAGTGACCGGACGAGCCAGTCGAGCGCAAAAAGATAGGCTCGAGCCATGGATCGCCTCTTGACCTGGCCATGCGTGCTCGAGACCCTGCTCGACGGCGACGACCTGGCGATCCGGCAGGCCGAGTGGGCGATGGCCGAAGTGGTCGCCGGGCGCGCCTCCGAGGCCCAGATCGCGGGCTTCCTCATCGCGCTGCGCGCGAAGGGCGTGGTCGCCGAGGAGCTCGTCGGCTTCCGCGACGCGATCCTCGAGGCGGCGGTGCCGCTCCCGGGCGACACGCGCGTCGTCGACATCGTCGGCACTGGCGGCGATCGCCAGCACACCGTCAACATCTCGACGACCGCGAGCATCGTCGTCGCGGCCTCGGGCGTGCCGGTGCTCAAGCACGGCAATCGCGCCGTCTCCTCATCCTCGGGCGCGTCGGACGTGCTCGAGGCGCTCGGCCTCGTGCCGGTCGACGACGACCCGGCCGCGGTGCGCCGCATCCTCGAGCGCGCCGGGATCTCGTTCGCGTGGGCGACTCGCTTCCACCCGGGGTTCCGCCACGCGGGGCCGGTGCGCGCGGCGCTCGGGGTGCCGACCGTCTTCAACTACCTCGGCCCGCTGGTGAACCCCGCGCGGCCGGAGGTCTCGCTCGTCGGCGTCGCCGACAAGCACATCGTCGAGCAGTTCGTGGGCGTGTTCGCCACTCGCGGTGCGACCGCGCTCGTCGTGCGTGGCGAGGACGGCCTCGACGAGCTCACGACCACGGGCCACTCCGAGCTCTGGGAGGTCGCTCGCGGTGACGTCGTCGAGCACGACATCGACCCGCGGGAGCTCGGCATCCGCCGCGCGTCGCTCGACGACCTGCGCGGCGGCGCCGCGGAGCACAACGCCGACGTGCTGCGCCGCACGCTCGCGGGGGATCCGGGCCCGGTGCGAGACATCGTGCTGCTCAACGCCGCCGCCGCGCTCGTCGCGTGGCGGCTCGACGGCGACCCGCGGCAGAAGGACCGCCCGCTCGTCGAGCGGATGCGCGAGGAGCTCGAGATCGCCGCCGGCGCGATCGACTCCGGGGCCGCGACGCGCACGCTCGAAGCGTGGCGCGCCGCCGCTGCAGCATGATGCCGAGATGAGCCGGGTGATCGAGCGCGCCGATCGGCAGTCGACGTGGTCGCGCGCCGAGGTGTGGCACGCGTGGCCGCTCGCGTGGGCGGACCGCACGTCGCGCTCGCTGCTGCTCGTCGCGCTCGCCGTCGCCGGGCTGCTGTCGTGCTACGGGCTCACGCTGCTGCTGCATCGACCGCCGGAGCTCGCCCCGTCGCTCACGCTGCGCGGCATCAGCGTGCTGCTGCTCGTGCTCGCGACGATCGTCGCGCCGGCCTCGCGCAGCTACCGGCTCGGCGCGCTGTACTGCGTCGTGCTCTTCGCGTGCACGCAAGCGGCCGTGCTGCTGCTGCAGTCGACGTCGCTCATCGGCGCCTCGACCTACGGCGCGCTCGACGCGATCAGCTTCGCCTCCTTCGGCACGCTCCTCGTCGCGTGGATGCTCGTGCGCATGCGGCACCCGCTCACGATCCTCGTCGTCGTGACGGGCTTCGCGATGGCCGGCGCCGCCTTCTTCGCGCGGGCGCTGCCCGCGATCCGCGCGCGGCTCTTCGAGCACCCGTGGCAGGAGGCGGGGAGCTCGATCGACGAGGCGGTGGGGCGCGCGGCCGCGCTGCTCCTCGTGCTGAGCCTCGTGCTGCTCGCGTGGTGGCTCGACGGCTGGATGCGCGCGCTGCTGCCGGTCGCGAACGTCGCCGAGCCGCACGGCTCCGGTCGCCCGCACCGCACCGGCGAGCGCCCGCGCGTGCGCGTCGCGGTCGTCGCGATGCTGTGCTGCCTCGACCTGCTCGCACTCGCCGTCGCCATCTCCGCGAAGCAGCCGACGTCGCGCGGACGGCTCTCGGAGGCCGACGACTGGTGGTGCTCCGTCGTCATCGCCGTCTCCACGGCCCGCACGGCACTCGTCATCCTGGCGATCGCCGGTGCCGTCATCTGGCTGAGCGACCCGGCGCAGCGCGCGGTCTGACTCGCGCGCAGACGCGAGGGCGGGGCGGCTCTCGCCGCCCCGCCCTCGCTCGCTGCGGCGCTACTCGACGTCCTCGTCGACCCAGTCGAGCGTCTTCTGCACCGCCTTCTTCCAATTGCGGTACGTGCGGTCGCGCGCGTCCTGGTCCATCTGCGGCTCCCAGCGGCGGTCCTCCTGCCACTGCTGGCGCAGCTCGTCGAGCGAGCCCCAGAAGCCGACCGCGAGCCCGGCGGCGTACGCGGCGCCGAGCGCCGTCGTCTCTGCGACGACCGGCCGGACGACCGGCACCCGCAGGACGTCGGCCTGGAACTGCATGAGGGTGTCGTTCGCGATCATCCCGCCGTCGACCTTGAGCTCGGTGAGGTCGACGCCCGAGTCGGCGTTCACCGCGTCGACGACCTCGGCGGTCTGGAACGCGGTCGCCTCGAGGGCCGCGCGCGCGATGTGGCCCTTGTTGACGTAGCGGGTGAGACCCACGAGCGCACCGCGCGCATCCGGTCGCCAGTAGGGCGCGAAGAGGCCCGAGAACGCCGGCACGAAGTACGCGCCGCCATTGTCGTCGACGCTCTTCGCGAGCTGCTCGACCGCCGGTGCGTCGGGGATGAGGCCAAGGTTGTCGCGCAGCCACTGGATGAGCGAGCCCGTCACCGCGATCGACCCCTCGAGCGCGTAGTGGGTCGGCTCGTCGCCGATCTTGTAGCCGACCGTCGTCAGCAGCCCGTTCTTGGAGTGGACGATCTCCTCGCCGGTGTTGAAGATGAGGAAGTTGCCGGTGCCGTACGTGTTCTTGGCTTCGCCCTTGTCGAACGCGGCCTGGCCGAACGTCGCGGCCTGCTGGTCGCCGAGGATGCCGGTGATCGGCGTCTCGCGCAGCAGCGACTCCGACGCCGCGACGCCGAACTCGCCCGACGACGGCTTGATCTCGGGCAGCATCGAGCGCGGCACCCCGAAGTCGGCGAGGATCTCGTCGTCCCACTCGAGGGTCTCGAGGTCCATGAAGAGCGTGCGGGACGCGTTCGTGACGTCGGTCGCGTGCACGCCGCCGTTCACGCCGCCCGTGAGGTTCCACAGCACCCACGAGTCGGTCGTGCCGAAGAGCAGCTCGCCCGCCTCGGCGGCCGCGCGCGCGCCCTCGACGTTCTCGAGGATCCAGACGATCTTCGTGCCCGAGAAGTAGGTCGCGAGCGGCAGGCCGACCTTCTGCTTGTAGCGGTCGGTGTCGCCGTCCGCGAGGCGATCGACGATCTTCTGCGTGCGGGTGTCCTGCCACACGATCGCGTTGTAGACGGGCTCGCCCGTCGTCCTGTTCCACACCACCGCGGTCTCGCGCTGGTTGGTGATGCCGATCGCCTTGACGTTGTGGCGGGTGACGTTGGCCTTCGAGAGGGCCTGGCCGATCACCTCGCGGGTGTTGTTCCAGATCTCCTTCGGGTCGTGCTCGACCCAACCGGCGTGCGGGAAGATCTGCTCGTGCTCGAGCTGGCCGGTCGAGACGATGCTCCCGGCGTGGTCGAAGAGGATCGCGCGGGTCGAGGTCGTGCCCTGGTCGATCGCGATGACGTAATCGGTCATCAGTGCTCCTTGGTTCGGTGACGGTTGCGGTGGTCGAGGGGGAGGAGGGAGCCCGGCGGGCCCCCTCCTCGTGCCTTCAGGCTGTGAAGCCGGCGACGCCGGCGATCATCGTGGGCGCGAGCAGGCCTGCGAGCACGCCGCCGATGACGGGGCCGACGATCGGGATCCACGAGTAGCCCCAGTCGCTCGATCCCTTGCCGCGGATGGGCAGCACCGCGTGGGCGATGCGCGGGCCGAGGTCGCGCGCCGGGTTGATGGCGTACCCCGTCGGGCCACCGAGCGAGGCGCCGATGCCGACGACGAGGAGCGCGACGGGGAGCGCGCCGAGCGAGGCGAGGCCGGCCGGCACCGACGCATCCGCGTCGCCGTTCTGCGCACCGAAGGCGATCACGACGAAGACGAGCACGAACGTGCCGATGATCTCGGTGACGAGGTTCCAGCCGGTCGAGCGCATCGCCGGGCCGGTCGAGAAGGTGCCGAGCTTCGCGCCCGGGTCCTCCTCGACGTCGAAGTGCTGCTTGTAGGCCAGCCAGCACAGCACCGCGCCGAGGAACGCGCCGAGGAACTGCGCGCCGAGGTAGATCGGCAGCAGCGCCCAGTTGTAGTCCGTGCCCTTCGCGAGGTCCTGCGCGAGCAGTCCGAGGGTGACGGCCGGATTGATGTGGGCGCCCGAGTAGATCGACACGATGACGCCCGCGAAGACCGCGAAGCCCCAGCCGAAGTTGATCATGAGGAAGCCGCCGCCGAAGCCCTTCGTGCCCTTCAGCACGACGTTCGCGACGACGCCGCAGCCGAGCAGCACGAGCATCGCGGTGCCCACGAGCTCCGAGAGGAATACCAGACCGGGGTTCAGATCCACAGGTCCCTGCTTTCTCTTCCACGAGCATCATCGCTCGTACCGCTCGCTCGAGCGGTAGCCACACTGTAACCGTCAGGATCGTCGACCGGAACCGGTTGTGATTCCTGCTCGACTCGCGGATCCTCCCGGCGTAGCGTGAGGAGCGCCGCAGACTTCGAAGGAGAGGCTCAAGTGAAGAAGCTCATCAACGATCCAGGCAAGACGGTCGACGAGGGGCTCGCGGGATTCGCCGCGGCGCACCCCGACCTCGTGCGCGTCGTCGTCGACCCGCCGTTCGCGGTCGTGCGCGCCGATGCGCCGCTCAACGGGAAGGTCGGCCTCGTCTCGGGCGGCGGCTCGGGCCACGAGCCGCTCCACGCCGGCTTCGTCGGCTTCGGCATGCTCGACGCTGCCGTGCCGGGGGCGATGTTCACCTCCCCGACGCCCGACCCGATCCTCGAGGCGACCCGGCAGGTGAGCGGGGGCGCCGGCGTGCTGCACATCGTCAAGAACTACACGGGCGACGTGCTGAACTTCGAGACCGCGGCCGAGCTCGCGCTCGCGGAGGGCATCGAGGTCCAGTCGGTCATCGTCGACGACGACGTCGCGGTCAAGGACTCCCTCTACACCGCGGGGCGCCGCGGCGTCGCCGGCACGATGCTCGTCGAGAAGCTCGCGGGTGCGGCCGCCGAGCGCGGCGACAGCCTCGACCAGGTGGCCGAGATCGCTCGCGCCGTCAACGGCAGGACGCGCTCGATGGGCATGGCGCTCGCCCCGTGCACGGTGCCGCACGCGGGCGAGCCGAGCTTCGAGCTCGCCGAGGACGAGGTCGAGATCGGCATCGGCATCCACGGCGAGCCCGGCAGGGAGCGCATCGCGCTCGAGCCCGCCGACCGCATCGTCGATCGCCTGATGGAGCCGATCCTCGAGGACCTGCCCTTCCAGCAGGGCGATCGCGTCGTGCTGCTCGTCAACGGCATGGGCGGCACACCGCAGTCGGAGCTCTACATCGTCTTCCGTCGCGCGGCGGAGGTGCTCGCCGACCGCGGCATCGTGCTCGCGCGCTCGCTCGTCGGCTCCTTCGTGACGAGCCTCGAGATGCAGGGCGTGTCGATCACCCTCCTGCAGGTCGACGACGACCTGCTCGAGCTCTACGACGCCCCGGTGCAGACGGCGGCGCTGCGGTGGGGCCGTTGAGCGGCGACGGATCGGTGACGCTCGACGGCGCCTGGACGCGCCGCTGGATCGAGGCGGTCGCCGCCGAGGTCTCGCGCCGCAAGGCCGAGCTGACGGCGCTCGACCGCGCGATCGGCGACGCCGACCACGGCGAGAACCTCGACCGCGGGTTCCAGGCGGTGCTCGGCAGGTTCGACGCGCTCGACGACGGCGCGACGCCCGGCGCGGTGCTCAAGCTCGTCGCGACGACGCTCATCTCGACCGTCGGCGGTGCCGCGGGCCCGCTCTACGGCACCGCGTTCCTCAAGGCGGCGATGGCGGCGGGCGACCGCGACGAGCTCGACGCCGCTGCGCTCGTCGAGGTGCTCACGGCGGCGCGCGACGGCATCGTCGCGCGCGGCAAGGCCGAGTCGGGCGACAAGACGATGGTGGATGCGTGGACGCCGGCCGTCGAGGCGGCCTCGGCGGCCGGCGACGACGTGCGCGCGACGCTCTCGGCCGCCGCCGCCGCGGCCGCGGAAGGAGCGCTCGCGACCGAGCCGCTCGTGGCGCACAAGGGGCGAGCCTCCTACCTCGGCGAGCGTGCCATCGGACACCGGGATCCCGGCGCGGAGTCGACCTCGCTCATCCTCGCTGCGGCCGCGGAGACGGCGTGACCGTCGGGCTCGTGATCGTCTCGCACTCGGCGCGCATCGCCGAGGGGGTCGTCGAGCTCGCCGCCCAGATGGCGCCGAGCGTCGTGCTCGCCGCGGCCGGCGGCACCGACGACGGCTCGCTCGGCACGAGCTTCGACCGCGTGCAGGCCGCGATCGGCGAGGCCGACTCGGGCGACGGGGTCGTCGTGCTGTGCGACCTGGGCTCGGCGGTGCTGACCGCCCAGACCGCGCTCGACTTCGCCGACGCGCCCGAGCGCATCCGCATCGCCGACGCGCCGCTCGTCGAGGGCGCGGTCGCCGCGGCGGTCGCAGCCGAGGGCGGCGCGGGCCTCGACCAGGTCGTGGCCGCTGCCGAGTCGGGGCCGCAAGCGGCGCGATCGGAGCCGACCGGTGCACCGGCCGCCGGAGGCGGGGCGGTCGTCGCGCCGGAGGACGGCGCCGCGGTGCTCGAGCTCCAGCTCGCGAACGAGCACGGGCTGCACGCGCGGCCGGCATCGCTGCTCGTGCGCACGGCGAGCGGCTTCGATGCCGAGGTGACCGTGAACGGCGTGGACGCCTCGAGCCTGCTGCGCGTGCTGGCGCTCGGCCTCGATCGCGGCGCGATCGCGCGGTTCGAGGCGACCGGGCCGCAGGCGAGCGAGGCGATCGCGGCGATCCGCGAGCTCGCGGACGGCGGCTTCGGGGAGGGCTAGCGCCTAGGCGCGGTGCGAGGCGAACTCGTCGAGCGCCGCGCGCGCCACGACGAACGAGCACTGCGGCCGGATGCGCTTGCCGTCGGCGATCGTCGCGCGGAGCGCCTCGTCGACGAGCCGCGAGCCGATGCCGCGCCCGCCGAAGGACGGGTCGACCTCCGTGTGGGGGAAGGCGCGCACGTCGTCGGCGTCGCGGTAGTCGGCGAAGCCGGCGAGAGCGCCGTCGACGCGCGCCTCGAAGCGCCGCGAAGTCGGATTGTCGACGATCTCGATCTGCTCGTCCATGGCCGCGAGCGTAGCCCGCGAGCCTGGGTGCGCCATGGACGGCGCGGTGCGGCATGCTGGAGCCATGCAGCTGGATCCGCGACGCATCCTGATCTTCCGCACCGTCGCGCGCGAGGGCTCCGTCTCGGGCGGGGCGCGGGTGCTCGGGTGGACGCAGCCGGCCGTGAGCCAGCACATCCGCCTGCTCGAGGAGGAGGTGGGCCAGGCGCTGCTGCTGCGCTCGTCGACCGGCGTCACGCTCACCGAGGCAGGGGAGCGGCTGCTGCGCCACGCCGACGGCATCGCCGGGCTGCTCGGCTCGGCGGAGGCCGAGCTCGCGTCGCTCGCCGAGGGCGCCGGGAGCGTCACGATCGCTGCGTTCCCCTCGGCGCTCGCCGACTTCGTGCCGCGCTCGATCGCGGCGGCGCGGCTCGCCGTGCCGGGGCTCACCGCGCGCGTCATCGAGCTCGAGCCGCCGGAGGCGATCGACGCCGTGCTCGCCGGCGACGCCGACGTCGCGGTCGCCTTCGAGTACGACGAGCTGCACGACGACGTGCAGCTCGCGCGCATCGAGCTCGGCCCCGACCCCTCGCGCATCGTGCTGCCCGCCTCGCACGAGCTCGCGAGCGGCGCGCCGGTCGACCTCGCGGCGCTCGCCGGCGCCGAGTGGGTCGGCGGCTGCGAGCGGTGCCGCTCCCACCTCGAGGCGCTCGCGACCGACGCGGGCTTCGCCCCGCGCATCCACTTCGAGACCGACGACTTCGTCGCCGCGCAGTCGTTCGTCGCCGCGACCGGATCGGTCACCCTGCTGCCCGACATGGCGCTGCGGGTGCTCACGCGCGACGACGTCGTCGTGGCGCCGCTCGCCGACGGCTCGGGCCGCACCGTCTCGCTCCGGCACCGGCACGGCGCCGAGCGGGTGCCGGCGGTGCTGACCGTGCTCGAGGCGATGCAGCGGCTCTGGGCCGAGGGCCGCTGACGTCAGGCGCGCTCGGGGAGCGCGCGAGCGAGGCCGAGCCGCTGCTGGAGGCTCACCGCGAGCAGCGCTTGCCCGAGGACGTACAGGACGAGCACCGCGAAGGCGCGCAGCGCATCCGGGATCTCGATCAGGAACAGGCCGATGCCGAGCACGAGCACGCCCGCGAGCATGAGCAGCCCGCCGAGCAGGCCGGCCGTGTCGATCGCCGCGAACGCCGCGACGGCGGCGATGAGGAGCGCGTAGAGCAGCACCGGCACCGCGAGCGGGCCGGCGCCGATCGCGATGACGCCGCCCGAGATGGCGCCGACGATGCCGTAGCCGATCGCGGCCCACCCCCACGCGAGCGAGCGGCGCCGCGACGGCCACAGCGCGGCGAGGAACGCGACGGCGGCGGGCGGGAACAGCCCGAGCAGCACGACCGTCTCGCCCGTGAGCGAGCCGAGCCCGTCGCCGAGCCAGCACAGCAGCACCGCCGCGACGTGGCAGATGCCCGCCGCGTGCCGCCACGCGCCCATGACGAGGAGCGCGATCGCGATCGGCAGCGCGAGCAGCCACATCGTCACGTCGCGAGCGAGCGTCAGGAGCGCCGGATCGCCGAGCTCGAGGTCGAGCAGCACCGCCGCGACCAGGTTGACCGCGAGCGCCGTGCCCGAGACCGCGAACCCCACGCGAAGGGCTCGGGGCAGCGGGGGCATGCCAGCCATGCAACCACGCGCCCGGCGCTCGGGCGCGGCGGCGGGCGCGTGTCGGCGCCGAGAGCGAATGGCTCGGCGTGCCCGCTCGACGACGCGCGACTCGCGCCGCCGACCGCCGCGCGAGCGGCGTTCCGCGACGGGGCGGCGCTCGGCTAGCATCATGCGTGTCAGGCGCCCACGGCGCCGGTCACGACAAAGGCGACCACGCGCTCCGCGCGCGACACACATGGATCCTTCACTCGAGGCTCCGTGCGTGCCGCGCGAGCCTCCGGACTTCCTGGAGCTCACCGTGTCAGACACCGCCACCTCGACCGCCGACCTCGACGCCGCGACGGCGACCACCGTCTCCGCCGCGATCGCCGCCGAGCTCGAGCGCCACGCATCCGTCGTGTTCGCGCTCATGGGCAACGGGAACGCGTGGTTCCTCGACGCCGTCGTGCGCCGCGGGGCCATGGCCGTGACGACCGTGCGCCACGAGGCGGCGACCGTCGCCGCCGCCGACGCGCACCACCGGGCGAGCGGCGCGCTCGCCATCGCCACGACGACCTACGGCCCGGGCTACACGAACGCCATCACGCCCCTCGCCGAGGCCGCGATCGCGCGCGTGCCGCTCGTGCTCGTCGTCGGCGACCAGCCGACGGCCGGCCCGCGGCCGTGGGACATCGACCAGCAGGCGGTCGCGACCGCCGTCGGGGCGCCCACGATCGTCGCGACGCGCGCCGGCGCCGCCTCGGCCGCCCGCCGCGCGGCCGAGACCGCCCTCGTCGAGCGGCGGCCGGTCGTGCTCGCCGTCCCGTACGACATCGCGCACCTCGAGGTCGAGGAGGGCGCGAGCGAGCCCGACGTCGCCGCGCCCGCCGAGCCGTTCCTCTCGATCGATGCCGAGCAGCTCGCGGGCGTGGCGGAGCAGCTCCTCGAGGCGCGGCGGCCGCTCGTGCTCGCGGGCCGCGGCGCGCACCTCGCCGGCGCCGCCGAGCCGCTGCGCGCCCTCGCCGCGGCGCTCGGCGCCCGCACCGCCTCGAGCGTGCTCGGCAGCGGCATCTTCGCGGACGACCACCGGCACCTCGGCATCTCCGGCGGCTTCGCCTCCGAGCGCGCGGCGGGCGCGATCGAGCGCGCCGACGTCGTGCTCGTCATGGGCGCGGGCCTCAACCAGTTCCAGACCCGCTTCGGCGACGCGTTCGCGCCCGACGCGCGCATCGTGCAGGTCGACGTGCTCGAGGCGGCGACCAACCCGCGCGTCGACGAGCACGTGCGCGGCGACGCGCGGCTCGTCGCCGACGCGCTCGTCGCGCTCGTCGGCACCGAGGCGACGGTTGCGCCGGGCGACGCCGGGTGGGCGGAGGCCGGCTTCGGCGACGTCACGGGTGCGCAGCGGGATCGCGAGCCGGGCGAGGCGCTCGCGCCCGACGGCCGGCTCGACCCCCGCAGCCTCTTCCACGCGCTCGAGCGCATCCTGCCGGAGGACCGCGTGATCGTCTCGGACGGCGGCCACTTCATCGGCTGGGCGCCCACGCACCTCTCGGTCGCCGACCCCGAGCGGCTGCTGCTCGTCGGCACCGCGTTCCAGACGATCGGGCTCGGCTTCCCGAGCACGGTCGGCGCGGGCGTCGCGCGACCCGAGTCGACGATCGTGCTCGTCTCGGGCGACGGCGGCGCGCTCATGGGCATCGCCGACCTCGACTCGGTCGTGCGCTCCGTGCGGCACGGCGTCATCGTGCTCGTGAACGACGCCGCCTACGGCGCCGAGATCCACCAGTACGCGGTGCGCGGCGTCGCCGAGGAGCCGATGCTCATCGAGCAGGTCGACTTCGCGGCGGTCGCGCGCGGCTTCGGCGCCGAAGCCGCGGTGATCGAGTCGCTCGACGACCTGCGCCACCTCGAGTCGTGGCTCGCGAGCGGGGCGGAGGGCGTCTTCCTCGCCGACTGCCGCGTGAGCCGCGAGGTCGTCGCCCCCTACATGGTCGAGGTCGTCGAGGCGGCGAAGCGCGCGTCGAGGCGCTGAGGCGTCAGCGCTCGTCGAGCTCGAGCAGCCGGCGGAAGAGCGAGAGCACCTCGTCGGGCAGGAGGGGCTCGGCGACCGTGACGTCGCAGCGCGTCTCGATCGTCACGCGCCACAGCGGCGCGTCGGGCAGCACCTGCCCGTCGAGCTCGGCGAGCACGCCCGAGGCGACGAGGGTGTCGAGCCGATCGCGATCCTCGCCCGGGATGATCTCGAGCTCGAGGGTCGCGGCGCGCGTGCGGCCGAGCATCCCGCCCGTGCGCGCGACGCGCACCGCGTCCTCGATCGGCGCGTCCGGCGCCGCGCCCTCGGTCACGCCGACCTCGCGCCACGCCGCGCGCACCGCCTCGGTCTCGCGCGCACCCGCCCCGAACCTCGCCTCGGCGGCCGCCTCGGTCGCCCGTGCGAACGCGACGAAGTCGGCCTCGGCCGAGAGGCCGCCCGTGAGCGCGTCGAACCAGATCCGGCCCGGCGCCTCCCACGCGGGGCCGCCGATCGCGGTGGCGACGAGGTGGAACGCGCGGTTGGGGATGCCGGAGTTGATGTGCACGCCGCCGAGGTCGTCGCGCGTGACGACGAAGTCGCGCATGTGGCCCGGCTGCGGGTCCTTGCCGAGCACGGGGTCGTCGAAGGCGGTGCCGGGCGCGGCCATCGAGCGCAGCGCGACGCCCTGCACGCGATCGGTGAAGACGCCCGCGCCGATGAGCCAATCCGCCTCGACGGCGTCCTGGCCGAGCGAGTGCTGCTTCACGAGCGAGCCGAGCACGTCGGCGATCGACTCGTTGAGCGCGCCGGGCTGGTCGCGGTAGACGAGGTCGGCGGTCGCCGCGATGACGCCGTGCCCGAGCTCGTGCCCGATGACGTCGATCGCGCCGGTGAACCCGGCGAACACCTCGCCGTCGCCGTCGCCGAACACCATGCGCTCGCCGTCCCAGAAGGCGTTGTCGTAGCGCTTCCCGTAGTGCACGGTCGCGCGCAGCGGCATGCCCCGACCGTCGAGCGAGTCGCGCCCGAACGCCTCGAGCAGCATGCGCCAGGCGGCGCCGAGCCCGTCGTAGGCCTCGTCGGCAGCCGTGTCGCCCGTCGCGGGGCCGCCCTCCGTGCGCACCTCGTCGCCGGGGAGGGTCGTCGTGCCGCGCGCATCGCTGATCACGCGGTCCGGCGCCGGCTCGCCGGGGATGCGCGCGGGCACCGGGAGCCCCAGTCCCCGTCGCGTGCGGCCGGCGGCCCGCTCGACGCGCACGCCGTGGTCGACCCCGAGCGTGCGGGCGGCGACGCGGGCGGCGGGCACGTCGGCAGCGGCGAGCCGCTCGAGCAGGTAGGGCGGCACGATGCCGCGGCGCACGGTCGCCGGGTCGTCGGCGGCGGGCGCGGGCGCGCGCGCCTCGAGCGCGTCGTGGATCGCCGGCGCGATGAGCCCGGCCCACAGCGCGTAGCCCGCGGCGGAGGGGTGGAAGCCGTCGGGGGCGTGCCACCGGGGCTCGAGGATCGCGGGCGTCGGCAGGTGGATGGCGTCGGGTGCCGCGGCGGCGATGCGCTGCAGCGCGTCGTCGAGGCTCCGCGCGTGGCCGCCGAGCAGCGAGCGGATCGGCTGCGGCAGCCACTCGAAGGTGTCGATCTGGGGCGCGCCGGCGACGCCGAGCACCCCGGTCGGCCGCAGGTGCCGGCGGAGCCCGTCGAGGAGCGATCGCACGGTCGCCGAGAACGCGCCGCGGCGCACGAGCTGGAGCGCGTCGTTCGCGCCGACGAGCAGAAGGATGACGTCGAACGGCTCGTGCGCCTGCTCGTCGAGGACCGCGAGATGCCGCTCGAGCACCGCCGCGGCGGTCGAGCCCTCCTGGCCCTCGATGCGCCACGCGACGCTCCGGTCGGCGAGGGTGGAGAGCTGCTCGGCGAGCCGCACCGCGAGCGCGTCCTCGAGCCGCTCGGTACCGACGCCCGTCGCGGTGGAGTCGCCGACGAGGAGCAGTCGCAGGGGCTCGCCGCCACGCGCCTCGCCGCCACGCATCTCGCCGACAGTGCCCCAGCGGCGGCCCCGCGGCTCCGGCAGCCAGACGAGCGCGGACTGGAGCTGCTTGCCCTGCCGCAGCAGCAGCGGAGCGAGCGCGAGCGTCGCCGGCCTCGCGAGCCGGTGGATGCCGCGCTCGGCCCGGCGGATCGTCGTCGCGCCGAGCGCGCCGAGCCCTGCCGCGAACCCTCGTCCAGCGATCTCCATGGCGCCCCCTCCTCGATCGCCGCGATGCTACTCCGGCCCGCTGACGACCGACCTGCCGGGTCGCCTACCGGCCCAGGCGCATCCGCACCGCGACCTCGTCGCCGAGCCCGATGCCCTCCGCCCGCTGCACCGCGACCTTGAGCGGCAGCAGGTAGCGGCCATCGCGCGGGAAGAGCGAGGTCGTGAAGGATGTCGCGCCGATCGTCGCCTCGACCGGGATGGCGCCCCAGCCGTAGGTGAGCTCGCGCGCGCTCTGCTGGATGAGCTCCGACTCGTCGGGCGGGAGGGGAGCGAAGAGGAAGGGCGCGGGGCCGCGCCACTCGATCGTGGTCGCCGAGAACTCGAGCTCCATGGGGGCACGCTAGCGCCGGCGGCCGACGAGGGGAGCCGAGCCCGCCGGTAGCCTGGTTGCCATGCCCAGAAGCGCCGCCGTCTCCATCGCTGCCGTCGTCGGCGCCCTCGTGCTCATCGTCGCGGTCGCCCTGCTCGTCGTGCGGCCGTGGGAGTCGCCGACCGCGGCGCCCGCGCCCGGCGCGAGCACCGCATCCGCCGAGCTCGTCGACGAGTCGACGCACCTGCTCTCGGATGCCGGCCCGGGCGCGCCGGTCGTCGTCGAGTTCTTCGACTACGAGTGCCCCGCGTGCGGGCAGTTCGCGCCCATCGTCGACGACCTCGTCGAGCGGCACGGCGACGAGGTGACGTTCGCGGTGCGCTACTTCCCGCTCCCGAGCCACCCGAACGCGATCCCCGCGGCCGTCGCTGCCGAGGCCGCCGCGCAGCAGGGCGCGTTCGCCGAGATGCACGCGCTGCTGCTCGAGCGGCAGTCGGACTGGGCGGGCGCCGACGGCGCGGAGGAGACCTTCCGCGGCTACGCGGAGGAGCTGGGTCTCGACCTCGCGGCGTTCGACCAGGCGGTCGCGGCCGACGCGACCCTCGATCGCGTCGCGCTCGACGCGAACGCCGGCATCGCGCTCGGCGTCCCCTCGACGCCGACGTTCTACGTCGACGGCGAGCAGCTGCAGCTGCGCGACTTCGGCGACCTCGAGGCCGCGATCGAGGCGGCGCTCGCCGAGTAGCGAGCCTCGGAGTCCGCGGCCGCCGGGTCAGGCGGGCCGCAGGCGCAGCGTGTGCGCGTGCCCGACGACCGTCGAGACGATCGGCGGCTCGAACCGCGCGTACTTCCGCCGGTACTCGTCGTCGATCGCGCGCTGGTCGAGGCCCGAGCCGTCGACGATCTCGACGTCGTGCTCGATGTCGCCGCAGCGGATGCGGCCCGCGCCGCGCTCGAGCGCCCGGCGGTACCAGCCGTTCCGCTCGCCGTAGGCGGATCGCACGACGACCTCGCCGCCCACCGCGACCGCCCAGATCGTGATCGCGGGGCTCAGGCTGCCGTCGGGGCGCCGGGAGGAGAGGTGCAGCTCCTCGGTCAAGCCGATGACGGCGAGGTCCTCCGGATCCCACGGCGCGCTCATGCCGCCATCCTGGCCCAGTGGCAGGATGAGCGCCATGCTGCAGCGGCGAGGCGCGGCGACGGCCCTGGGGCTCGTCGTGCTGCTCGCGAGCGCGGGCTGCGCTGCATCACCGGACGCCCCGCCGAGCACGATGCCCGCGAGCGATGCGGATGCGGTGCTCGAGATCGTGCAGCTGCGCGGCGACGTCGCGAGCGGCCACATCGAGCTGCGCGTGACGAACGAGGGCGCTGCCGCGCTCGAGGTCGCGCGCGCCGCCTACGAGTCGAACCGCTGGAGCGCGCGGATGGAGCGCGCGGAGGGCGACGCCGTCCCCGCCGGAGCCTCGCGCAACCTGCGGCTGCAGCTGCCGCCGCCGACGTGCGACGAGGGACCGCTCGAGCACCGCGCCGTGCTCGAGCTCGCCGACGGCCGGGTCGTCGCGGGCGTCCCCGGCGACCCGCTCGGGCAGCTCGAGGCGATCGACGACGCGGCGTGCGCGCTGCGGTCCTTCGAGCGCGACGTCGCGGCGGTGCGGTGGCTCGACCCGGCCATCCCGGCGGATGGGTCGGGTGCGGCGATCGTGCGGCTCGAGGTCGTGCCCGTGGCGGGGGAGGGCGCCGCGGGCGGGAGCGTCGACGAGGTCGGCGCGACGGTCCTGCTCGCGCCCGTGGACGCATCCGGGAACCGCATCGAGTCGCTGCCTGTCGGCCTCGCGATCGAGCCGGGCGGCGAGCCCGCGGTCGTCGAGGTGCCGCTCACGCCCGGGCGGTGCGACGCGCACGCCATCGCGGAGGACAAGCAGGGCACGCTGTTCCGCATCCGGGTGACGAGCGCGGGCGAGCCGGCCGAGCTCGTGCTGCCGAGCCCCAACCCGCAGCGCGACGCGCTGCTCGCGTGGGTCGTCGCGCGCTGCGCCGCGCTGCCGTGAGGCGTCCGCGCGTCAGCGTCGCGCTCGGCGGACGTCGATGCGCGAGGTGCCGATCTCGTCACCCGCCTTCCAGTCGGCCCAGCCCGGCTGGTCGGCCATGAACGCCTCGATCTCGTCCTTCGACGCCTCCAGCCGCGGGTCGTGCCGCAAGTAGTGTCGCGTCTCGCGCGCGACGAGTCCCGAGAGGATGAGCAGGCCGATGAGGTTCGGCAGCGCCATGAGGCCGTTCGCGATGTCGGAGAACGTCCAGACGAGCGAGAGCTCGGTCGTGCAGCCGACGAAGACGACGAGCGAGAACAGCACCCGGAAGGGCATGACGAGCCGGCGGCCGAAGAGCCGCTCGACGTTGCGCTCGCCGTAGTACGACCAGCCGAGGATCGTCGAGTAGGCGAACATCACGAGCCCGATCGTCACGACCCAGTGGCCCCAGTCGCCCGGCAGGCCGGTCGAGAACGCCTCGCCGGTCATGAGCGCGGCGCTGATCTGCTCGCCCGCCTCGTCGACGTCGTCCCACACGCCCGTCACGACGATCGTGAGGCCCGTGATGCTGACCACGATGAGGGTGTCGATGAAGGTCTGTGTCATCGAGACGAGGCCCTGCCGCACCGGGTGCGTCGTGCGCGCGGCGGCCGCGGCGATCGCGGCGGAGCCGAGGCCCGACTCGTTCGAGAAGAGGCCGCGCGCGACGCCCATCTGCACCGCGATGATGAGGGCGGAACCCGCGAAGCCGCCGATCGCGGCCGTGCCGGTGAACGCATCCGTGAACACCTGGGCGAGCGCCGCGGGCAGCGCCGTGACGTTCGCGCCGAGGATCCAGAGGCCGCCGAGCACGTAGAAGACGATCATGACGGGCACGAAGCCGGCCGTGACGCGGCCGATCGACTTGATGCCGCCGACGAGCACGACGAGCGTGAGCGCCGCGAGCACGATGCCCGTCATCCACGTCGGCACGCCCCAGCTGAACTCGACGTTCGAGGCGATCGAGTTGCCCTGCGTCATGTTGCCGATGCCGAAGCACGCGATGACGGTGAAGATCGCGAACGAGACGGCGAGCACGCGGCCGAGCGGCCCGGGGATGCCGCGCCGCAAGTAGTGCTGCGGGCCGCCCGACTTCTCGCCCGCCTCGTCGGTCGTGCGGAAGCGCACGGCGAGGTACGACTCGGTGTACTTCGACGCCATGCCGACGAGGCCCGTGATCCACATCCAGAAGAGGGCGCCGGGGCCGCCGATGCCGATCGCCGTCGCGACGCCGACGATGTTGCCCGTGCCGACGGTCGCGGCGAGCGCGGTGGTGAGCGCCTGGAACTGCGAGATGTCGCCCTCGGCCCCGTCATCCTTGCGGCGCAGCAGCCCGAGCCGCAGGCCCGCGCCGAGCTTCAGGAACTGCAGGCCGCCGAGCCGGATCGTGAGGTAGAGGCCGGTGCCCACCAGGAGCGGGATGAGGAGGAACGGCCCCCAGATGATGCCGCTCAGGCTGTCGAGCACGGCTTGCAGCGGCGTCAGGTCCATCGGCGTGGGTCTCCTCGCGGTCGGGGTCGCGGTCGTGCGTCGGGTGCAAACCTACCGGCGCGCGGGCCCGGCCTCGCGCATCCGCCGGAGTGAGTCAGCGTGCGGGGATCGGGCGCACGGTGAGGGTCTGCGAGGCGTGGCCGACGTGGCCGCGCTCGTCGTGCAGGGCCGTGTGCGTCTCGCCCTGGCCGGTGGGGCCGAAGGCGACGCGCGTGTCGAAGCCGACCCACGCGCCCTCGGGCTCGCGGTGGAGGTGGATCGTCAGGTCGAGGTTCGGGAACATCCACGAATCGGGCCGCTCGCGCACCGCGATGCCGTTCGCGCCGTCGACGAGGCCGATCCAGCGGGCGAGGGCGCTCGCCTGCTCGCCCTCGATGAGCGGATGCGCGGTGCGCTTCCACGCGCGGTTCCGGCCGGGCGTGCCGTCACCCGCGACGCGCAGCTCGACCGAGCGCACGTAGCCGCCGCCCCACTCGGCCGCGAACGCCGACTCGCGCATCGCATCGGGCGCCGGGAGCGGCTCGGCCGCGCCGCCCGCGACGGCGCTCGTGTCGACCTCGACGCTGTGCCACGCGCGCGCGATCGCGACGTCGCGACCGGCGATGGATGCGGTGGCCTCGGTGAGCTCGATCGTGCGGCCCGGGCGGCGGGTCTCGACCCGCAGCGCGACGTCGTCGAGCGCGAGGAAGCCGAGGATGTCGAAGGCGATGCGACCGAGTCGCAGCGGCGCGGCGCCGGTCTCGGCGCGGTGGCGCTCGATCGCGTGCGTCAGGATGCCCGCGAGCGGCGCGAAGTGGATCTCGCCGTCCTGCCATGCGCCGACAGCGTGCTCGGTGGGTCGGTAGCGGCCGTCGCCGAGCGCGACGAAGTAGGCATCGGGCGTGGAGCGCATGGTCTCGACGCTAGCCGCTACGCGCCCTGGGGCGGGTGCAGCAGCAGGTCGGCGAGGTCGTCGAGGTAGCGCTCGAGCGGCACGGGCGCGTCGGTGCCCCAGCGCACGAGCGCCGCCCCGCCCTCGACGACGAGCGGGCTGGGGCCGCCGACGAGCGACTCGTCGAGCGGGATGGGCCGGACGCCGTGGTTGACCGTCTCGCCCATCGGGAAGCGGCCCTGGAGCGCGGCCGCGCGGTAGGCGCGGCGCTGCTCGACGGATGCGGAGTGGAACTGGGGGCGGCCGGGCTCGGTCACGCGCGTCGAGATGCCCGTCTGCCACACCGAGCCGTCGCGCGCGAGGAGCAGCGCGCCGAGCCGCCACGCGCGGCCGAGCGAGCGCATGGTCGGCCGCCGCGGGATGCCGAGGAACGGCTTCGGCACGACGTGCTCGGCGAGCGCCTCGTCGCGAGCGCCCGCTTCGCCGAGCCGGTCGGCCATCGCCTGCAGGAGCGCGCGAGCGCGCTCCACGGCGGCGAGGTCGGCGTCGGTCGGCACGCGGGCATCGTACGGGGTCGCGGCTGGCACGATGGAGGGCATGAGCATCGACAGCGCCCGCGTGCCCGCAGCTGCCCCCGATCGCGAGGCCGCGGCCGAGATGTGGGCGGCCTACGCGCAGGCGCACCCCGAAGCGGTCGCCGGCACGCCCGAGCACACGGTCGAGGGGTTCGGCGACTCGGCGGAGCTCGCCGACGCCCTGCTCGCCCTCGTGCTCGAGGGCGGCAAGCGCGCGACCTCAGAGCTCGTCGCCGAGTTCGTCGCGGCGGGGGAGCAGCTGCCCCGGGTCGGCTCGCACTGGATCGCGTGCGACGGGGCCGGCCAGCCGCGCGCGATCCTGCGGAGCGTCGAGCTGCGCATCGGTCCGTTCGCGAGCGCGGATGCCGCCTTCGCGGCCGCCGAGGGCGAGGACGACCGCTCGCTCGAGTCGTGGCGGCGCGAGCACCGCCGCTACTGGAGGCGCACCGCGGCCGCGCGCGGCGCGGCGTGGTCGGAGGACGACGAGATCGTCTTCGAGCGGTTCGCGGTCGTGTGGCCGCCGGAGCACGCCGACCCCGCCCCGTTGGTCGAGTAGCCGGCGCAGCCGGCTCCCCACCCCGTTGGTCGAGTAGCCGGCGCAGCCGGCTCCCCACGCCGTTGGTCGAGTAGCCGGCGCAGCCGCCTCCCCGCCCCGTTGGTCGAGTAGCCGGCGCAGCCGGCGTATCGAGACCGATGATCATCTCGATTCGGCCCTCCGGGCCTCCTCGATGAGCGGGAACGCGCTCAGAGACGCACGACGCCCGAGTCACCCATGTCGGGCTGCGCGTCGCTCACCATGCCCTTCACGAGCTGCACCGCCACCGCGACCGCGCCGGGGGAGTCCCAGTACTCGGCGCTCGAGGCGGTGATGTCGAGCAGGCCGTTCTCCGGGTCCTCCGGCTCGCCCGTCATGAATGCATCCGCCGACGCATCCCACAGCTGCCGCAGCTTCTCGCGGTCGTCGACGAAGCGCGCGGTACCGGCGAGCGACACCCAGCCGCCCTTGCTTGCGTAGTGCACGTTCACGCGCGGTTCGGACGCGATCGCGGCGACCTTCTCGGTCGAGCGCTGGGTGAGGAACCACACGGTGCGCGGGTGCTCGAAGTCCTGGGTGCCCATCGGCGCGGAGACGAGGTCGCCCTGCTGCGAGACGTACGCGAGCGACGCGATCCTCGTCGAGCGCATGATGCCGGTGATGGTCTGGAGCTCTTCGCTGCGGTCGGTCATGGCTCCACGCTCGCATCGGGGCCCGGACGCGGCCTGGATCCAGGCTGGGTGGCTATGGTCGCGGGATGATCACGTTCGAGGACCGCATCCCCACCGCCGCCGAGCAGCGCGCGGTCGCCGAGGCCGTCGGCTGGCTCGACCACTTCGACTGGGCCTCGATCGACCGCTCGCTCGAGCGCTCGCTCCACGGCGTCGTGGCGCGCGACGGCGACCGCGCCGTCGGCGTGGGCAGGCTCGTCGGCGACGGCGTGCGCTACTGGTACGTGCAGGACGTCATGGTCGACCCGGATGCGTCGGAGCAGGGCATCGGCACGCGGATCGTCGAGCGGCTGCTCGAGCACGTGCGCGCCGAGGCACCCGCCGAAGCGGTCGTTGGCCTCTTCTCGAGCCCCGAAGCGGTCTCGGTCTACGAGGACCTCGGCTTCGTGGCCGCGACGAGCGACCCGCTCGGCATGACGCTCGACCTGCCGGCCGGCGCGTGAGGCGCCGGCACGCGCACCGCGTCGACATCGGCGACCTCGCCTTCAGGCTGACGGCGGATGCGTCGGCACCCGACCCGACGCATCCGACGGTCGTGCTCGTGCACGGCATCGGCGTCTCGCGCCGCTACTTCGCGCGCCTGCACGGCGTGCTCGCCACGCAGGCGCGGGTGATCTCGGTCGACCTGCCGGGCTTCGGCGGGCTGCCGAAGCCCGCTCGGGACGTCGACATCGAGACGATGGCGAGAGCGCTCGGCGAGGCGCTCGACTCGCTCGGCACCGGGCCGGTCGTGCTCGTCGGGCACTCGATGGGCTCGCAGTGGGTCGTCGAGCTCGCGCTGCAGCGACCGGAGCTCGTCTCGCTCGTCGTCACGATCGGACCCGTGGCCGACCATCAGCACCGCTCGCCGACCGCGCAGGCGAGGGCGCTGCTCGTCGACTCGCTGCGCGAGCCGCCGAGCGGCAACGTCGTCATCCTGAGCGACTACCTCCGTGCCGGCCCCGCGTGGTACCTCGTGCAGCTGCGCCACATGATCGCGTATCCGCTCGAGCGCGCGGTCGAGCGGCTCGAGATGCCGCTGCTAGTGCTGCGCGGCGAGCGCGACCCGATCGCGGGGCTGCGCTGGAGCCGCGAGCTGCGCGACCGCGCGCCGCGCGCGCGGCTCGTGCACGTGCCCGGCCACCCGCACGCGGTGCAGCACACGGCGCCGCGAGCGGTCGCCTCGGCGATCCTCGCGCACACCGGCTGACGCGCGAACCGCGGCTCGCCACGCCGCGTGTCGAGCAGCGGTCGGACTCGCGATCTGCCGCGAGGAGCGGTCGATCCGCACCGCAGCGGCCGGGATCACCGCCCTTCGCGGCGAGCCGGACGCGGGAGCGATCGGCGGCGCTAGGGGCGGTTGCCGTTCCCGTTGACGTTGCCGTTGTTGCCGCGGTTCCCGTTGCCGCCGTCGCCAGCGTTGCCATTGCCGTTGCCAGCGTTGCCGTTGCCAGCGTTGCCGCTGCCGCTGCCGCTGCCGTTGTCGTCGCCGTTGTCGCCGGCATTGCCGTTGCCGTTGCCGTTGTTGCCGTTGGCATTGCCATCGCCGTTGTTCCCGTTGCTCCCGTCCGCCGGCGTCACCACGACCGCCGGCTCGGGCTCCGCGACCGGCGCCGGCGCCGGTGCCGGCTCGGCGACCTGCTCGGGCTCGGGCTCGGTGATCGCCGGTTCGGCGACGCCCTGGTCGGGCACGAGGCCGGGGAGGTCGGCGAGCTCGATCTCGACGGGTGCCTTCCCGCTCGGTGCCGGCTGCTGCGAGAGCACCGGGATCGCGACGAGCGCCCCCGCGGCGGCGAGCCCCAGGGCGACCGCCAGCCCGCGGGTGCGCCTCGACCGCTGCGGTCGGCTCGCCGCCGTGCGCGCCGTCGTCGCCGAATCGTCGACGGCCAGCGGCCGCGTCGCCTCGAGCGGCGCCGCGAGCGCCGCGGTCGCGCCGATGCTCGTCGCTGCGGTAGCAGCAGCAGCCGCCGCCGCAGCCGTCGTCGCGGCCGTCGCGTCGGCGCCGCCCGCCGGCCGCGAGAGGCGCTCGAGCACGGCGGTCGCCGTCGGCCGCTCCGCCGGGTCGCGCGTCGTCATCGCGGTCAGCAGCGACTTCCAGGGATACCCGAGCTCGCCGGGGATCTCCGGGTCGCGGGCGAGGCGGGCGCTCAACGACTCGACGAGGGAGCCCGGGTACTCGCGTCGGCCCGTGAGGGCCTCGAGCAGCACGAGGCCGAGGGAGTAGATGTCGGAGGACGCTTCGACACGCGCGCCGGTGGCCTGCTCGGGGCTCAAGTACGCCGCGGTGCCGAGCACCGTGCCCGTGGCGGTGAGCCGGTCAGCGCCGATGAGGGCCGCGATGCCGAAGTCGGCGAGCTTCGCGTCGAACGCACTGCGGTGCAGCGGCGCGGGGGCGAGGAGCACGTTGGCCGGCTTCACGTCGCGGTGCACGATGCCGTGCGCGTGGACGACCGCGAGCGCCTCCGCCAGGTCGCGCGCGAGCCGCTCGACCGCGGCCAGCGGCAGCGGTCCCTCCTCGAGCCGCTGCGCGAGGCTCGGTCCCTCGACGAGCTCCATGACGAGGAACGAGACCGGCAGGCCGTCGACGTGCGCCTTGCCGGCGTCGAAGAGCGTCACGAGCGAGCGGTGGTGCACGGACGCGAGCAGCTCGATCTCGGCGCGCTCCCGCCGCTCGGCCGCATCGTCGCCGACGGCTCGTACGAGCGCCTTCACGGCGACCGTCCGCCCGAGCAGCTCGTCCGTCGCGCGGTGCACCGCCGCGGTGCCGCCGGAACCGAGCAGCGGCCCGATGCGGTAGCGCTCGGCGAGCAGCCGCCCCGGCGCGAGCGGATCGGCTCCTGTCGCGATCATCGCGTCCCCCTGTCCGTCGGCGAGGCTACGCGCAGAACCCGAGCATCCCCTCCACGTCAGCGCGGCGTCTCGACCAGCCGCGCATCGCGCAGCTGCCCGTCGTCGGCGATCGCGGTCATGACCGTGCCGACCGGCTGGCGCCGACGATCGGTGGGGGAGCCGGGGTTCAACAGCCGCACGCCGCCGGGCGTCGCCGAGTCCCACGGGATGTGCGAGTGGCCGAAGACGAGCACGTCGCACGGATCGGACGAGGCCGGTCCGAAGCGCTCGTCGCAGCGGCGCTCCCGCCCGGCGGCGTCCCCGGTCTCGTGCACGACCGCGATCCGGACGCCGTCGAGCTCCACGCGCGCCTCGCCGCCGAGCCGCTCCCACAGCCCCGGCCCGTCGTTGTTGCCCGCGACGCCGATGAGCCGCCGAGCCCGCGCCTCCAGCTCGTCGAGGAAGGCCTCCGAGACCCAGTCGCCCGCGTGGATGACGGCATCCGCCTCGTCGACGAGCCGCCACACCTGCTCCTGCAGCGCCTTCGCGCGCTTCGGCAGGTGCGTGTCGCTCATCAGCAGCAGGCTCGTCGTCACGGCGCCAGTCTCGCGCACCGCGCCGAGCGCACCGCTCAGGTCACCTCGATCTCGGCGCGCATCGTGCCCGAGTGCGGATCGCAGACGATCTCGTAGGTGCCGGGCTCGAGCGTGACCTCGACCGTCGACTCGTCGGAGCCGGCGACGTCGGTCGCGACGTCGATGCCGCCGGGGCCGCGCAACCGGAAGTTGTGCATGCGCGAGCGGTCGGCGAAGGTGAGCGCGTAGGTGCCGGCCGGGAGGGACTCGACCGGGGCTCCGGATGCGTCGAGCAGCGCGATCACGTAGGCCTCGGGATCGTCGTCGGTGCCGACGACGCCCGTGAGCGGCGTCGCCTCCTCTGGCGCCTCGCTCGAGGGCTCGGCGGGCGAGGCCTCGGGGCTGGGCGCCGGCGACGAAGCGGAGGGCGCTTCCGCGCTCGGGGTCTCGGCGGCCGGCTCGGCCGTGCCGCTCGCGCAGCCGGCGAGGGCGAGTGCGACCGCGCTCGCGAGTGCGATGACGACGCCGCAGGGATGACGCATCCGGTCTCCGTCCTCGAGCACGGTCTCTCGCGAGGAGCCTGGCACCGCCGAGGCTCGGCGGCAAGGGGCCGATCAGTCGTCGTGGAGCGGGGTGACCTGCGCATCGTCCCAGCCGAGCTGGGGGGTGTCGCACGTGTCGCGGAAGACGATCTCCGAGGGCAGCCGGCGCTCGGAGCTCGTCCAGTCGATGCGGGGACGGCGGCGCTCCTCGGGCACGTAGCCGAGGCGGTAGACGGCCATGAGCTCGAGGTGGTCGGGCACGCGGAAGAGCTCGACGAGCCGCTCCCACTGCCCGGGCACCTCCATGGGGAAGGAGACGAACTGGATGCCCATGCCGAGCTCGACCGTCGTGAGCCAGAGGTTCTCCATCGCCGCGCCCATGCTGAAGAGCGAGTAGAAGGAGGAGAGCTCGCCCGGGCGGTGCTCGGCGCGGTCGAGCATGACGGCGAGCATGAGCGGCGAGCCCGCGACGAGCTTGCGGTTCTCCTCGCCGAGCGTGGCCGGCACGCGCATCGCGTTCATGAGCCGCTGGCCGCCGGAGGTGAACACCTGGCTCGTGAAGGGGCGCAGCGGCGCTGGCAGCCTGTCGAAGAGCATGCCGTCGCGGCGCTCCTCCATCTCGCGCTGCGAGAAGCGGAAGTAGCGCTTGTAGCGCTCGAAGAACGTGCCGTTCGACATCGCCTCGGTCATGCTCTCGCCGCTGATCGCGGCCACCCGCTCGATCGTGCCGCGATCCTCGGTGATGACGAAGCGCCACGGCTGGCTGTTGAGCTGCGAGGGCGCGCGGCCGGCCATCTCGATCAGCAGGCGCTGGTGCTCCTCCTTCACCGGGTCGGGCAGGAACGCGCCGTTCGTCGTGCGGCGGCGGCGGATGGCGTCGATGAGCTCCACGATGCTCCTATCGAGGTCGGCGGGCGATGGCGGCGACGAGCCACGGGGCGGCGGTGAGGGCGACGAGCGGATGCCTGCGCGAGCGGGTCGAGACGCGGGGGAGCGCCGTGAGCGGCACGAGCGCAGCGGCCGCGAGCGCGGCGCGCGTGCCGTCGTGCTCGCGAAGCGCGCTCACGGCGACGGTCGCGGAGGTGAGGGCGACCGCGGCGACGTAGCCGACGTGGTGGACCCAGCGGTTCCGCTCGTTGCGCCACGCGCCGGTCGCGAGGCCGATGCCGAGCATCGCGGTCGAGCCGTAGACGGCGCCCGCGGCGGTCGCGAGCGAGCGGGCGGCGCTCACGCGGCGCGCTCCGCTTCGAGCCTGCGCAGGCGCAGGCGCGCCCAGTCCTGCGCGCGCCTGCCCTCGCCGCTCGCGAGCGCGCGACCCGCGATCGCGAGCACGACGCGCGTGAGCGTGACGACGGGCAGCGGCGAGCGGCGGACGCCGAGCAGCTGGCGGTAGCGGCGGGGGAGCGTCGCGACCGCGCCGGCGAACAGCAGCCGGTAGCCCACGCCCGCGACACTGCCGACGGGCGGGCGGCGGAGGAACGAGACGACCTCGCGCACGCGCTCGTCGCTGCGGAGCTCCCCGCGCTCGAGGTAGCCGTCGATGCGGCGGCGGAGCTCTGCGGCGGTCGTCGGCGGGTCGTCGACGCGCATGAGCCGGCCGGCGGTCGCCCACTCGGCCACGTACGCATCGGGGCCGCCCGGGATCCGGCCGCCGCCGGGCATCCGCTCGCCCCAGGTCTCCTGGCACGTGAGGAACGCGTCGGCGAACGCGAGGTGCACCCAGTCGGCGAGCACGGGGTCGGCGGCGCTGTAGGAGCGCTCGGCGCCGCGGCCGTCGACGTAGGCGCCCTGCACGCGGGAGTGGAAGCGGCCGACGCGCGCGGTCTCGCGCTCGGCCTGCGCGGTGGAGCCGTAGGTGAGGCAGACGACCCAGCGGACGGTGCCGGAGAGCCGGCCGAGCGGGTCCTGCCGGTAGGTCGAGTGGTCGTGCACGCCGGCCATCGCGCCCGGGTGGAGCGCTTGCAGCAGCAGCGCGCGGATGCCGGCGACGAGCGTCGCCATGCTGCCGTGCACGGTCCAGGCGGCACCGTCCTCGGCGAAGTGGCCCGCGTCGTCGCCCTCGGCGAGCTCGCGGATCCACGCGGGGGAGCCCTCGGGGTCGCCGGCGAGCGCCTCGAGCAGTCGCGCGCGCAGCCTCATCGCCATGCCGTCAGCATGTCAGCCGACGCTGTGCGAGCCGCGGGGCTGGGCGTCAGTCGGCGCGGCCCAGCGCGGTCAGGACGAACGCGCCCACGATGCCGACGAACGCGAGCGCCGTCACGAGGCTCGAGGCGATGATGAAGAGGTTCATCGGGTCGTCGAGCGGAATGCCCGCGTCGTGGGCGGCGGCGGAGGCGGCGACGAGGAGTTGCATGGCGCCATCGTAGCCGTGCAGACCGAGGAGTGGTCGCAGATCAGGTCTGCGGCTAGTCTGACTGCATGACGACGATCGGCGCGTACGAGGCGAAGACGCATCTGCCGCGTCTCCTCGCGGAGGTCGAGCGCGGTGCCACGGTCACCATCACGCGGCACGGTCGCCCCGTCGCGCGCCTCGTCCCCGTCAGCAACGCCGGTTCCCAGAGCGTCGAAGAGCTGGTGCGGGAGATGCGGGATGCGAGGGCGGGGCGGACGCTCGGCGGTGGGGGAGCGCGTGACCTGATCGAAGAGGGGCGCCGGTGACGGTCGTCATCGATGCCTCGGTGACGATGTCGTGGTGCTTCGAGGACGAGGCGAGTGACGCGAGCGATGACGTGTTCGCGCGCGTCGTTCGATGGGGCGGCGTGGTCCCAACGCTCTGGCGCTACGAGGTCGCGAACGTGCTGGTGCTCGCCGCTCGCCGGGACCGCATCAGCGCTGCCGCTTCGAAGCGCTTCCTGAGCACGCTCGACCGGCTCGCGCTCGACGTCGTCGATGGAGCAGCCGACCGGCTCGTGGACCTCGCGAGTCGATTCGAGCTCACGGCGTACGACGCCGCCTACTTGGACGCAGCGATGGTCCGCGCAGTGCCGCTCGCGACTCGGGACGCGGCGCTGCGTCGTGCCGCGACGACTGCGGGCGTCGCCCTAGCGCTCGAGGAATGACTCGGCGGACGGAGTCGTCGCCCACGGATCGTCGAGGCTGTTCCATCCACAGACCCGCCGTGACTCGTGACGGGGCGCACCCCCCAAGCGTGACACTGCCCGTCATGCGACGCAATGACTCCGAGGCTCGCGGCCTGGCTCGAATCCACTTGCCCGCCACTGACGCGATGCATCGGCAGGTGGTCGTCGCGACGATCGATCGGATGCGCGACGCGCTGCCTGAGTTCTCCGTGACGTTCAGCAGCCGCCATGTCGCCGCGGTCCGGTCGCTCGAGATCCCGTTGCGCGGCGAGGTCTTCGCGGCGGGGCTTCCCGCGGTGGAGACGTGCCTCGACGACGAACCGTGCGACGTCGGTGCGGAGCTCCTGGGTCAGCTCGCATTCTTCTCCGTGCTACCCGGAATGCCGCAGCTGATCGGCCTGCAGATCGCCTTCGGATGGGCCTTCGCCGAATCGCACATCGACGAGATGGCCGCCATGGCCGGCGGGCTCTACCAGCGCGGGCTGCCCGGCGCAGACCTCGTCGACGCCTTCGTCGCGATCGGGGATGCGACGGACGCACGGCTCGCGCGGTCGTTCCGAGGCGAGGCGCCGCAGAGCGCCGATCCATCGCGCGTCGCTCGCGGCATCGTGCTGCTGCGACGAACGGCAGCGCACGCGCCGGAGGGCATCGTGCCCTTCCTGCTGTGCATCATCGCCTGGCTGCTCTGGGTGATCGGCAAGCGAGCACATGCCCGCGCGTACCTCGCCGACGCATCGCGTCGCGACGCGCACCTCCTCCTGGTGCGCGCGGTCGACGCGCTCGTCGACGCCGGGCGTCCAAGCTGGACGCCGTTCGAGCCGACCGCCGAGGTCGCCGGGCACTAGAGGGATCGGGAGCCAGGTGCGCGGAGAGCGTGCGGGCGTGCAGTCGCGTGCGGGATGCGATGGCGATCAGCGGCGCAGCACGATCCCCGGTCTCGGCAGCACGTCGGCGCGGGCGCTGTGCTCTCGAGCACGGCCGTGCCGCTCGAGCAGTGCGCGGAGTCGCCGCTCGGTGACGATGCTCGGCTGCCGGTGCCGCCGCGGTCGCCGAATGGATCCCTCGACCCGTCCGGTCGCATCCGGGGCAGCGGGCTCGGCGGGGATCGCGTGGCGCGGTTCGCCGCCGAGCTCGGGGAGCTCGGGCAGCTTCATCGCGAGCGATGCTGTCGCGGCTGCTTCGAGGCTCCGCGGCAGCTCGGGCGGTGTCTGCAGGCCCGCGAACGCGGCGACGGCGGTGCGGGTGCGGGCGGGCTGGAGCTCGGCGGCGATCCGCCACTGGCCCGGCCCCGGGCCGGCCTTCTCGACTCGCAGTCGGCCGGCGTGGATCTCGTGGTGATGAAAGCTGCAGACGAGGATGCCGTTGTCGATGTCGGTCTTGCCGCCGAGCTGCCAGGGCACGATGTGGTGCGCTTCGCACCAGGCGGCCGGCATGCCGCAGCCGGGCACGCGGCAGCCCTTGTCGCGCTTCGCGAGCGCGCGCCGCTGCGCGCGGTTGAAGATGCGCTTGGTGCGGCCGAGCCACAGCGGGTGGCCGTGCTCGTCGACGATCAGCTGCTCGATCGCGGCGTGGCAGAGGAGCTGATCGACGCCCTCGATCGGGAGCAGGCAGCCGGTGTGCTCGATCGTGAGGGTCCGCTCGGGGTGGGACAGGCCCCGCACGTGGGCGTCGTACGCGTCGATGGTGCCGACGAAGGTGAGCACGGGCGGCTCGCCGCCGGCGACCGGCGCGTCGCCGGAGCCGGCGTGCGCGGTGACCATGGCGATGAACGCGTCGTGCATCTTCTGCTCGGGCGTGCGGTCGTCGAGCGAGGCCTCGCCGTCGCAGGCCTTGCCGTCGCAGCCGCCGCTGGCGCACTTGTCGTCGTGGAAGGCGACCTTCACGCGCGGACCGCCCCACGCATCCGCCATCGCCTTGAGCTTGGAGCCCTCCTCGGCGGGCGAGCGCATGGTCGTCAGCCACGACCCGTCGGGCTGCTGCCGGACGCGCAAGTACCGCATCGCCCGCTGCCGCTCATCGTTCGGCAGCACCCCGTCCGGGTCGAGCAGCGCTACGCAGCGGCGGGCGAGCACCGTCAGCTGCTCCGGCGGCAGCGGCATGCCCGGGTCGGTCGCGTGACCGACGAGCGACTGCTCCGCGACGCGAAGCTGCTCGACGTCGGCGCGCGGCGCTGCCGGCCCCAAGGTCGAGACGATCGCCTGCGCCTGCGCGAACGAGAGGTCACCCGTCGCGAGCCCAGCCGCGACCGCCGGGTACTTCGCCGGGATGTCGGCGCCGGTGATCCCGATCGACGGGGACGTCGCCCGCGCCATGAGCAGCAGGTCCAGCGCGCGGCCAGGCCGGATGCCGAACGCCCGCCCGAGCGCTTCCTTCGGATGCCGGGCACCGAGCAGCAGGCACAGCGGCTCGTCGACAGGGCACTGCGAGCGCTCCTCGACCTCGTGCGCGAGCCGCACCTGCAAGGCGTCGGCGACCCGGGCGAGCTCAGCGACGCAACCCAGCAGCTCGACGACGTCACGACTAGACGCGCGGGAGAACGCCGGAGCGTCCGCGAGCAGCGCGCGAGCGGCCTCGACCGCCGCTCTGCCCTGCTCGGTGCTCGACATCGCTGCCTCCCTTGCGAGGAGAGTAGATGGGGCCACCCACATCCACTCCCGACCTCGCTTGCGAGCAGGGTAGGGGAGGCCACCCACACGCCGCGCGACCCGCTGGCCAAGATGTAGATCGTTGACCTGCAATCGCGCCATGAAGACCGTCTCCGTCCGAGAGCTCCGCCAGAATCCCGCGCAGATGCTGCGGGACGTCGAGTCGGGGGAGAGCTACACGATCACGTCCTAACCACCGACCGATCGCCCGCGTGGAGCCGGTCGCGTCGTCGACCCAGGTCATCCCACCGAAGCGCACGGGTCGCCCAAACCTCGCGTCCCCGCCTCGGCATGAGCTGCGGACAGCCGTATCGATCGACGAGCTGCTGGACGACCTGCGAGGAGAGGGATGACGACCTTCTACGTCGACACGTCCATCGCCGGCCGTGCGATGCTGCGGCACTCACCGAGGGCGGTCTCGTGGTTCGAGGACGCGGCGGAGTCGGACGAGCTCGTCTCATCCCGGTTGCTCGAGACGGAGCTCACGCGCCTCGCGCGGCGCGAGGGCGTCCCGTTCGCCGAGCGCGACGAGGTGCTCGACTTCATCGGCGTGATCCCGATGGACCATGCCGTGCTGATCGACGCCGAGGCGATCGTGCCGCACGTGCGCCCCCTCGACGCGATCCACCTCGGCACCGCTCTGCGCTCCGGCATCGAAGACCTCGTGGTCGTCTCGCATGACGCCCGGATGCTCGAGGTCGCTTCCGAGATGGGCCTCGCGACGCTCGATCCCTGCGCAGGCGAGTGAGTCGAGCCGGCGCTCGAGGTGCATGCTGAGGGGAGACGACAGCGCTACGGCAGCCAACGGACTGGATATCGGGGATATCAACCCAGGTCGTGAACCTGAGCACAGAGTCGCCTTGAGCAGTCCGCACCGGTCGTCATGCGCTACCGCCGCGGCCTTATGGCCACGAAGGGCTCACAGGTATCGGCATACGTCCTTGGACTGGCATTCGGAGGGGTTGGCTTGTGCGGCGTCGTCTCGGAGGTGGGCGACGTTGGTGCGGAGCGCTTGTAGGTCGGCGATCTGCTGGTCGAGGGCAGTGAGGCGGATGTCGAGGAGCTCCTTGACGTGGTGGCACGGGGCGGTCCCGGCATCTCGAATATCGAGCACCTCGCGGACCTGAGCGAGTGTGAGTCCGGTGGCGCGCCCTCGCCGGATGAAATCCAGCCTGGCGATGGCATCCTGGTCGTAGTCGCGGTATCCGCTGACGGTCCGTTCGGGGGGCGGCAGCAGTCCGCTGTCCTCGTAGAACCGCAGGGTCTTGGTGGTCGTGCCAGTGGCCTCGGCGAGTTCACCGATTCGCATGGCGGTCTCCGCTCTCGGTACTTGACCTTCTACTGCACTGGAAGGTCCATGGTGGGTGATGGATGGGCGAATACCAAACCGGAGGAGCTTGAGATGAGCGCGGAGTACGACGTTGACCTGGCCGTAATCGGGTCGGGAGGAGCCGCGATGGCAGCAGGTATCGCGGCCCGCAAGGCGGGCGCCGAGGTCGTACTGATCGAGCGCGGCGCTCTGGGCGGGACCTGTGTCAACGTCGGCTGTATTCCGTCCAAGACCCTGCTGGCCGCTGCCGGGACACGGCACAGTGCGCTAACCAACCCGTTCGACGGCGTTCCCACCTCCGCGGACGGCGTGGACCTGGACGCCCTGGTGGCGCAGAAAGCTGAGTTGATCGACCGACTCAAGCAGCACAAGTACACCGAGGTCGCTGACGCGTGGGGGTTCCCGCTGATCTCAGGTGAGGCTCGCTTCGCCGACAAGGACACGGTGGAGGTCGACGGGAAGCCGCTGCGGGCACGGTCCTACGTGATCGCGACCGGTTCGCAGCCCACGGTGCGCGGCATCGACGGGATCGAGGATGTGGAGTACTTGACGTCGACGACTGCGATGGAACTGACCGAGGTGCCCGAGTCGCTGGTGATCATCGGTGGCGGCTATGTCGGGATGGAGCAGGCCCAGCTGTTCGCGCACCTCGGCGCTCGCGTGACTGTGATCGGGCGCCTGGCGTCGCGCGCAGAGCCGGAGTTGCGCGAGGTCATGGCCGGTGTGTTCGCCGATGACGGTATCGCCGTGATCGCCGAACACGCGACCGGTGTCGAGACCGCCGAGGAAGGCGGCGTCAGAGTGATCACCGCGTCCGGGAACCAGGTGACTGCGGAGCGACTGTTGGTGGCGACCGGCAGGCACTCCGACACCATCGCGTTGGATCTCGCGGCAGCGGGCGTCGACACCGACGCCCGGGGCTTCGTCGTGATCGACGAACACCAGGCCACGTCCAACCCGCGGGTGTATGCAGCGGGCGACGTTGCGGGCACTCCGCAGTATGTGTACGTCGCCGCCGCCTCTGGACGGGTCGCTGCCGTCAACGCACTCGGCGACGGTGGGGCAAAGCGTGAGACGGTGGACTACACCGGCCTGCCGGCGGTGATGTTCACCCGCCCACAGTTGGCCTCGGCAGGGCTCACTGAGAAAGAAGCGCTTGAGCAAGGCCACCCGTGTGCCTGCCGCACTTTGGCGTTGGAGGACGTGCCGAGAGCACTGGTGAACCGCGACACTCGCGGCGCGCTGAAACTGGTCGCCGACGCACGCACCGGCAAGGTCCTAGGCGTCCACGCGGTCGCTGACGGAGCGGGCGAGATCATGCTCGCCGCCACTTACGCGATCAAGGCCGAGATGACCGTCGACGACCTCGCCGACACCTGGGCTCCCTACTTGACCATGGCCGAGAGCCTGCGGATCGCCGCCGGGCTGTTCCGCAACGAACTACCCACCTCCTGCTGTGCCTGACCCGACCCGGGCCGCACCGGCCGGGCCGCAGGACGCCGGGTTGGTGCATTGTCTGCATCACCTATGAGCGGTGAGCGCTCGTTAAGAGTTCACCACGCACGGAAAACGCCCGGTCAGGCGCGAGTTTCCGCCAGGGCGCGTCGTGGGCGTGAAGTGATACCAACGTGCGAGTGGGGGTACTGCCCACCTTGACTGGATATCGGGGATATCGACTCACGTCGTGAGCTGCCGCGCTCGGACTCGGCCGAGCGCGGCACAGCCAGGTCCTGAGGATTAGGACCGCATGGGTTTGCCCTTGAAGGCGAGGGCGATGCAGAGCGTCAGGCCGCCGAACACGAACACGTCTGCGACGTTTCCGATGAACCAATCGGCGTAGGCGATGAAGTCCACCACGTGGCCTCGGCCGGGACCGGGGTGCCGTACCAGGCGGTCGATGACGTTCCCGAGGCCACCGCCGAGGATGAGGCCAAGGCTCAGCGCCCAGGGTAGCGACGTGGTTCTCCAGGTGAGCCAAGCCGCGAATAGAGTGCCCGCAGCTGCGAGGGCGGTGATGAGCGGTGTCGCGCTGGCGCCGAGCGAGAGTGCCGCACCCGGGTTATAGGTGAGTTGCGTTGCGAGCATGTCGCCCAGCAGTGGATGACGCTCGCCCACAGCGAGGGTCGCCTCTGCCCAGATCTTGCTGAGTTGATCGATCGCCACGGCGGCGAGCGCAGCGAGGTAGCCGAGCAGGGTCACCCTCCACAATCGAGGTGTCGTGTGTGGCGGGGAGGCGCCTCCCGCGGCGACTGCCGGTGCTGCCGCGGGACTTGGCGAGCTGTTGCCAGTCGTCGACATTAGGCCAGTGCCTCGAAGAGGCGGGGGACGACGCCGGATTTGATCAGGATGAACAGGCCGAGGCCGATGAACACGGCGGGCACGAGCCAGTGCTCGATGCGCTCGAGAGTCTCGGTGACGGCCTTGTGCGTGCCGATGACCTTACCGAAGAGGCACCAGACGCTCACCAGAGCGAGGAACACGACGATGGTGATCGTGGTGTCTGCGGGCGAGATGGTTCGGAACACCGGCGTGTAGAGGCTGATGTTGTCCGCCCCATTCGCGATGGTGATCCCGGCGATGCCGAGCAGGCCGAGGCCCTTCATCGTTGACTCGTCAGGATCTGCATCGTCGCGCTCGCGCAGTCCCCGGATGAGTCCGATTACACCGATCAGCAGGGGGAGGAGGCCAAGGAAGCCGACCCACTCGTCCGGGATGATCGTGAGCCCGAGTGCCGTGACAACGCTGATCGCAACGAGGGTTGCGAATCCCAGGTATTGGCCGAGGACGATCTGCCAGGGTCGAGGCCCGCCGCGGGACGATGCGAGGAAGAGCACGGTGAGTATGACGATGTCGTCGATGTTGGTTGCCGCGAACATGCCGATCGCGGAGGCAAGGGTCGCGAGCATCTAGAGGTCCTTCTCCTCGAGATCGCCCAGGACCTCGAAGGGCGATTCGACATCGCCGCGCCATGCCTCGACGCCTTCGCGGATCGCGAGTCCCGCGACAACGAGTGCAGCCACGGAATCTGCCCACATCCAGCCGAAGAGCAGGTTGAGCAACAGGCCGACGAGCACCGTGCCGGACAGGTAGATGCACAGGAGCAATTGCTTGGCGTCCGCCTGCACGCTGCGCGAACCGAGCTCGCGACCGGTGCGGAACTCGAACCAGGCCAGTGCCGGCATGACGAGCAGGCTGAGGCTGGCGATGCCGATGCCGAGCGGGCTGTGATCGACCTCTTCCACCCCGGTCAGCGTGAGCACCGCGTCGATGATGACGTACGCGGCGAGCGCGAAGAACGCGATGCCGATCGCGCGGACGGTCGCCTTCTCCCACCGTTCCGGATCCTTGCGCGTGAACTGCCATGCGACTGCGGCCGCGGAGAGCACCTCGACGATCGAATCGAGCCCGAACCCGATCAGCGCGGCCGAGGAGGCCATCGAGCCCGCCCAGATCGCGACGATCGCCTCAATGAGGTTGTAGGTGATCGTGAAGCCGACGATGAACCGCACTCGGCGATGCAGGGTGGTTCGTCGTGCCTCGGTGAGCGTCTCTGCGCTCATCGGGTCGACTCGCAGCAGCCGGGGACCGGGCACTCCGGATCCAGGCACGGTGCTTGCTCGTCGACAGCCAACGTCACCTCGACCAGCGCGGTCAGTGCCTGGGCGAGGTGTGGGTCGGCGATCTCGTATCGCGTCTGCCGGCCTTCGGGCTCGGCCACGGCGATGCCGCAGTCCCGCAAGCAGGCGAGATGGTTCGACACGTTCGAGCGTGTCAGCTCGAGCTCGCGCGCAAGGACAGCGGGGTAATTCGGTCCCTGTAGCAAGTTCAACAAGATGCGTGAGCGCGTCGGGTCCGCCAGTGCCCGGCCCAGCCGATGCATCACGTCCAGTCGATTCGCAATAGTCAGCATGCACTGACTATACAGCAGATGCTGACCTACGACGCCCGAGGCGCTGGATGACTTGCATTCATGGTGGTGCAAAATTTGCACCAATCAGGAGCGGCGCCCGTCGGCCGGCGTCCGGCCCTGCGCGGAAAACGCCCGGTCAGGAGCGGGTTTTGGTGGGATCTGTTTGCTGAGTTGGGCCTCAGGGAGAGTGGGGCCGGAGCTTCGGTATCAACTCGACCGGATGTCGGGGATATCAACGGAGGTCGTGGGCGCTGTGGGTGGCTCAGCCGTTCGCTGCGGCACGAGTTCGCTTCGGGAGTCCGTCGACGACGTACGTGGCGCCCCAGAAGAGGACCGCAGCAAGGGTCAGTTGCTCCCACATGCTCGGGTGCGGAGCCCATGCTGGGAAGGCAATGAGAGACGTCAATTGGCTAGGGATGTGCGTCGCTGCGACGATCAAGAGCGACCATCGAGCCAAACCCCTGAGGACGGCTTCGCGGGCCACCAAGACTCCCGCGACGAGTCCCAATCCAATCCGGGCGACATCGAGGCTTGAGCCCGCCCACACCCAGTTCGCGCCGCCGTCCGCCGCGACCAGACCGAGCACGAGGCCGAGCAGCCACGTCGCACCGTAGGCGACGAGAACGACGCTCGTGGCGCGAGCCTTCGCGATGCCGCGCTCCGGCCAAAGTCCTACGACGAGCACCACGGTCGCACTGTAGATGAGCACGGCGGGCAAGCTCCCGACCCACGGATTGGAGAGCAACTCGAGCACGGCGCTCGGCTCGCCCGTTGCCACGAGCAGGTTGCGCAGCACCTCGACGGCGCCAGCGACCACGAGAGCGGCGCCAGCACCGACGGGCGTCCGGTACCAACCAGAAACGACTGACACGGAACCTCCTCATCGAGTGAAACGATCATCTCAGCGCGTGCCCGCGCTGCGGCACAGTCAGGTGCCGGAGATAGGTACATCGATCGAGGCCCTCGCGATGACGACGCCGGCCTTGATGATGTAGCACTCGACGACGTGCGCGCCTCTGAACGAGGTGTACTCCGTTCGATCACGTCCCTTGTTGGGCTCGATGAGCGTGCCACGAATGCAGTCCCTTCGTTCGGCCTCGGCGCCACGGTTGAGGACCTTCCACCGAACCACAAACGGCTCAACCACCGTGCATTCAACGATGGTGAACTGCAGCTGCTTCTGAGGGCGTAGCGGCATCGACTTTCGAAGGAGCGTCCGCAGGAGTTGCGGCCGGAATCCGTCTTGCGTGACAGTGCAGTCGATCTCGAGCGAGGCGCGAATGTCGATTGGGAACTGGTCCTCGATGAACTCTTCAGTGTCGCTGAACTTTGAGAAGGAGGCTTCCTCGCCAGCGTGCTGGACCTTGGGCACGGAACGGCCGAAGACAGCTCGCCACTTTGCGTACTCGTTCTTCTGGTCGCGCGCTCCGACTGCGATGCTGGCGAGGTCGCGCGCGTCGGCGGCGGCCGATTGGAAGCGCTTCTTGACCTTCACTCGCTGCCCGCTACCGACGGCTGCATAGAACTCGTGGTCGGGCTCTTGAGCGAGAAAGTCGAAGAATGCCTCGCACATGAGGCCGAAACCGTCCGAGCCTTCGGCTGCCCAGTCTGGCTCCGCCTTGAAGAACCGCGACGCGAGCGTGTCAATCAGCAGCCCTCCCATGACGACGCCGTGCTTGTTCTTCCATGAACGCGTCATTCGACAGAGTCGGCGCAGGTTGCCGCGAGCTGTCTCGTTCTCGTCGCGGATGGCCTTGATCTCGGCGCGTGGCTTCGTCACCTTCCAGGCGTCGGCGTAGGTGTCCGGGTACGAGTACGAGTCGTCGTCATTCGCGAACACTGGCTGCACGTCGAACGAGAAGGAGATGAACTCAACGACGACGACGAGTCGGTCAACACGCACGGTCGTCGTCGGGTAGCGATTCTGGATGGCCTCCCTCGTGCGTTTCAAGATGCGTGACGCCCCTCCGTCCTCCTCGTAGCCCCTTCGGAGCGAAGGGGGCACGATGAAGAGGAGATCCAGATCGGAAACGCCTCGGATGGCTGTCCATCGGCCGTAGGAACCGACCATCAACTTGTGGTCGGTCGATCCCTCGATGCTGCGGAATTCCTTGTTCAGCGCTTTGGTGATCTCATCCCGTCGGGACGCAATCGTGGCTCCGTTGTCGACGCCGAGATTCGCCAGGAAGCCGTCGAAGATCTCAGACGTCTGCGTCATCACGGCCCTGTCGAAGTCGTTCCGGCAACAGCCGGTCGAGCTCGCCGGGATCGAAGCTGAGGTCACCGTGATCCTGCAAGCCGTGCTGGGCCGCGCGATATGCGCGAGGCGTGGTGCGCGGCGCATTGCCGTAGGCCTCCTCTAGCTCGGCCTGGAGAGCATCTCTCTCTTGGCGAGCTGCAGGAAGATCGAGGTCGCTCGATTGCAGCGTCACGAGGAGCGACAGGTAGGACTCTCTCACTCCCCATAGGCGTGCGGCACAGTCCCGGTGTCGTTGCGTCGCCTCGCCGTACTTGAAGGTGTCGCCAGCGAGCGTGGCAGCAGAGAGGAGCAATGCGATGAACGAGATCACCAGGGAAGAGAGCTCGGCCTCGAGGAAGACGCCAGCTAGTGCCGCCAAAAACGTTCCCGAGCTCGCGGCCGCGAGGACGACTTTGCACCACTGGAAGAGTCGGTTTCGCGCGTCGTAGATGTCGGCTTGCTTCTCATGCGCCTTGTGCGAGTAGACGACTCTTCCGTACAGTTCGCGGGCCTGGGCTAGCAAGAGTGCACGATCGCTGTCAGTTGGGGTCCCCATCGCGATGCGTGCTCCTCGAGTCGACTTGGTCTTCGGCGTGATACGCCCATTTGAGACTGTAAGTGTCACCACCGACATCCGCCGCCGCAGCCGTACGCCCGTAAGCCGATCCTTCACCGGGACACCGGACGCGAGTGCTCGCGACGAGCGAGAATCCACTCCGATGCTAGTTCCGTGGATTCCCGTAAGACTCGCCCGCATATGTGCCCGGTCAAGGGGCGTCAAACGCTACAGTCGCACCATGCTCATTGGGTACGCGCGCGTATCGACGAACGCGCAGGACCTCACCGCGCAACGCGACGCACTCATCGGCCTTGGCGTCGATGAGCTGAACATCCACGTCGATCACGGCCTGACCGGCTCGAACCGGGCACGGCCCGGTCTGCGCGAGGCACTCGCAGCCGGTCGCGAGGGAGACACCCTCGTCGTCTCGAAGCTGGATCGTCTCGCGCGTTCGCTCCCAGACGCACGCGACATCGCCGACGAGCTCGCCAGCAAGGGGGTGCGCCTCAGTCTGGGTGGGAGTCTCTACGACCCGACCGACCCCGTCGGACGGCTCCTCTTCAACGTGCTCGGCATGGTCGCCGAGTTCGAAGCCGACCTCATCCGCGCCCGCACCCGCGAGGGGATGGCCGTCGCACGCGCCAAGGGCCGGCTGCGCGGGAAGAAGCCGAAGCTCTCGCCGGCGCAGGAGGCGCATCTGGTGAGCCTGCACCGTCAGGGCACGCACACCAGTGCCGAGATCGCGGAGCTGTTCGGCGTCGCTCGCTCCACCGTGTACCGCGCGCTCGAGCGGGCCGCTGCCAAGAGCTGACAAACGTCGAGGGTCTGAGATGCCGGTCAGTCGCATACCGTCACGGGCGGGTCGCTCATCAGGGTGTCTTCGCGGCCGTGATGCCGACCGGATCGTGGTCGCGTGTCTCCGGTTCCGTGCAGACTGATCGGGTGCATGCTGACGCCCTACCGCTGAGGAGAGCGGAGCGCTCGGTTCCCAAGTTCGATGCGAACCGCTACGCGCCCGTCCCGGAGATCAGCCGGCGGCAGCGGCCGTTCTACGACCGTGACTTCCGACCCGGGGTCCTCGAGCGTGACCCGGTCGAAGTCGATCGCCAGCAGGGTTACGCGCTGATGCTCTTCAAGGAACTCGTCGAGCGCCTCAACGACGAGCCGGACGTTCTCGCCGACATCCGCTTCATGGCGCAGTCGTATGACGATCGGGGCTTCCCCGATTGGCGCGAGGTGCTCGCGAACACCTACTTCATCGACGGCGACTTCCATGCTGGCTACCTCGCGCATGACTACCGAGTGCCGATCGAGCTCCATCTCTCGATGGCTCCCTACCTCGGCTTCCCACGCATCAGTGCCGAGTCGGTTTTCTACTGGACAGAGATGCGGCGACTGACTGGCTCCCGTCACGGGATCGGCAACTACGGCGCGATCATGGACACGCTCCAGGTCCGGCTCGATTCGTTCCACGATGTGCACGGCCGCTCACTCATCGATGAGTACTGGGGCCGACTGACCGCTCCCCTCTCCCGCGACGAGATCGCTACCGCCATTGAAGAGGACCTCATCGGCGACTTCACTCGCGCCGACGTTGCTCGATTCGTTGAGCGAGCGCACGAGCGCCGGGCAGAGGCGGAGGGCGAAGAAGAGGAGTCCGAGGAGCCAGACGAGGCGTACGAGGCTCGTCTGCACGATACATACGAGGCGCTCGCCAGTCGGGTGGAATGGCCGATGCCGTTCGTCGACACCAGGCCGTATTGGGGTCTCCTCAACCTTAAGACGAGCGGTCTGCTGCGTCTCGCAGAGAATGAGACTCGGCGTGCGGCAGGCGTGCCGGGTGTCGGCGAGGGTCGAATTGTCGCCGAGATCGGTCTCTTGCGTGAACTCGAGGCAGAGTTTCCTGACGAGAAGATCGTTCACCAAGCTCGCCCGTACTGGCTCGCACCGAAATCCATCGACATCTACTTCGTCGACCGCGCGATCGGTGTCGAGTACCAAGGTGTTCAGCACAGCAAGCCCGTCGAGTTCTTCGGAGGCGAGGTTGCGTTCGAAGTACAGCAAGATCGTGATGCACAGAAGCGCGCTGCCTTCGACGACGCCGACCATGCGCTCATCGAGGTTCATCCGAACTATCGACTCCCCGAGGTCGTCGAGCAGGTTCGCGCCGCCATCGAACGAGAGGAGCTCGCTGTGTCAGCCTTCGAGGACGCGCCCAGGGCACTCTCCGGCGAGCGATGGAGCATCGTCGATGCGCCCGACCATGTGCGGCCCGAGCCTGGCTTGTACGCCATCTACGGCGATGAGCAAGCGTGGGCTGAGTTAGGGCTCGATCCGAGGCGCGACGTACCGCTCTATGTCGGCAAGTCCGAGGACTCGCTCGCGCACCGAGAACTGCAGGTCCACTTCGCGACCGATCAGGATGTGAGTGCTCACACCGGCAGCAGCACCGTGCGGCGTTCCTTCGCAGCACTCCTCCGTAGGCAGCTCGGGCTGCGAGGGATTCCGCGTAACCCCCTCAAACCGGCCTACTTCTCCAACTACGGCCTCAGTGTCGAGCACGACCGATTGCTCACCGAATGGATGCACGCGCGTCTGACCGTCGCCGTCTGGCACGCTGTCGATCCCGGCGCCGTCAGGCTCGGCAACGTCGAGGTCGCTTTGATCCGTCGGTGGACACCACCGCTGAACCTGAAGGACAACCCTCAGTCGCTGCCCGAGTTAAAGGCCGCGCGCCGAGCGATGGCTGCCGACGCGCGTGCCTGGGAGCCGTCAGCGTGAAGGGGCACGGAGTCCGCGGAGCAAGCGCGGGTCGCCTGCACGCGCACGGGACACCAACCGGGCTTGTGGGCTTCGTACCCTCTTCGACTGGATATCGGGGATATCAACCTAGGTCGTGAGCTACCCGTCAAGCACGAGCGGGCTGCACGGAACTCGACCGCGATCAGCAGCGCAGCAAGAGCGCCGACGACGAAGCAGGTGCAGGCGACCATTGCAAGCCAAAACGGCGAGGTCGTGGTTACTTGATGCGTGCCGTGACGGGATATCGCGTAGATCGACCTAGGTAGTGAGCTCCGACCGCGAGCAACCGAAGCGCGTCTGCGATACTAGTTCGCGAACTCCTCTCGGAGCGCGTCTGCGACGGCCTCGCGGAGTGGGCGAACGCTGTCGGTGTCCCACGCGGCAGGCTCAGGGAAGCTCCACTCGATGAGTCGCTTGGGTGTGCCCGGGATCTCGAGGCCGGGCTTCATGGCCACCACGACGTCGGCGCTCTCGACGAGCTCTGCAGTGACCTTGCGAGGCACGTGGTCGGTGATGTCGAGCCCGACCTCGGCGACGGTCGCGGCGATCGCCGGGTTGACGGTCTCGGCGGGTGCGACCCCCGCGGATGCGGCGACGTAGCGATCGCCTGCGATGTGCTCGAGGAGCGCTGCGCCAAGCTGCGAGCGGCCCGCGTTGTGGGTCCAGAGGAACAGGACGGTGGGGGTACTCATGCGGTGGGCTCCAGGGTGAGGTTGCGGCTCCACTGCTGGGTGGCGACCTGGACGACGTCCCAAGGCGAGCCGAGCGGGGGAGTGTAGGAAAGGTCGAGGTCGCTGACCTGCTGCACGGTCAGGCCGGCGAAGAGTGCAGTGGCGTAGGTGTCGACGCGCTTGGCGGTCTCGGTGCCAAGGCGGCCGACGAGCTGTGCGCCGAGGAGGCGCCCATCGCGCTCGTCACCGGTGACGCGGATCGTGATGGGCTGCGCACCGGGGTAGTAGCGCTTGTGGTCGTCAGCGGTGGCGCTGACGGTCCGCGGCGCAAGGCCCGCGGCGACCGCCTCGTGGTCGCGCAGGCCAGTACGCGCGGCGACGAGATCGAAGATCTTCACGACCTGGGTACCGACGCTGCCTGCGAAGCGGGCGTTGCCGCCGATGGCGTTCTCGCCAGCGGTGCGGCCCTGCTTGTGGCTGGTGGTGCCCAGCGGCAGGTAGGTCTCGCCGAGGAGTCGGTGGTGGGTGACGATGCCGTCGCCGGCGGCCCAGATGTTCGGCAGGCCGGTGCGCATGGCGTCGTCGACGACGACGGCACGGCCGGCCCCGAGGCGTGCTCCGGCCCGCTGGAGCAGGTCGGTGTTCGGACGGACGCCGACGACGACGAGCACGACGTCGGCGGTGCGCATCACCGGCTCGCCGTGGTGGGTGCCGTGCACCGTCAGGCCTGCGGCGGTCTTCTCGATCCCGGAGACGGTGGTGTCGGTGAGGACGTCGACGCCGTGCTCGTCGAGCTCGGCGTGCACGATCGCTCCCAGCTCGGGGTCGAGCGTCGAGAGCACCTCCGGGCCGCGCTGGATCTGGGTGACGGCGAGACCGCGGACGGTGAACGCCTCTGCCATCTCGAGTCCGACATAGCCGGCGCCGACGATGATCGCGGTCTTCGGGTCGCGGTCGTCGAGGAAGCGCTCGAGGGCGAAGGTGTCGCCCATGGAGTGCATGACGTGCACGCCGTCGTCGGGTGTGAGGGTGTCGAGCCCGGCGATGCCGGCGTGCGAGGGGAGCGCTCCGGTGCCGACGACGAGCTCGTCGTAGCCGATCTGCGACCGGTCGCCGTGCTCGTCACGGACGGTGAGCGCTCGCGCGTCGACGTCGATGTCGGTGGCGAACGTGTTGAGGCGCAGCCGCATGCCGGTCGCCTCGAGGTCGGCGTGCGTCCGGTGCGCAAGCGACTGCCACGGCTGCACCTCGCGGGAGAAGTAGTACGGGATGCCGCAGATGGAGAAGTTCGGGTAGGCGTCTGCGACGACGACGGTGACGTCGACGGACGGGTCGAGCTCGCGCGCGCGCAGCGCTGCGGAGATCCCCGCGTCGCTGCCGCCGATGGCGACGAGGTGCATGGATGGCCTTTCCTTCGAGAGCTCTTGCAGGTTCGCGTTGGCGCGCACCCTCGATCGTGGATCGCCTGGTCGGCGTCGTTCGACGGCTCAGCTGGTCGCGGCAGTGACCTCGACGGTTTGCGACAGGTTGTGCGCGGTGAGGTAGTGCTCGGCGTCTAGGGCGGCAGCACATCCTGTGCCTGCAGCGGTGATGGCTTGGCGGTAGCGCTTGTCGACGAGGTCGCCGCAGGCGAACACTCCGGGCAGGTTCGTGGCGGTCGAGGGGTGATCGACGAGGACGTAGCCGTTCTCGTCGAGGTCGATTTGGCCGGCGATGAGCTCGCTTCGTGGGTCGTGGCCGATGGCGATGAAGAGCCCTTGGACGTCGATGCTCGTGTCGGCTCCCGTTGCGGTGTCGCGCAGCATGACCCGTTGGACGGCGTCATCGCCTTCGACGCTGGTGACTTCTGCGTTCCAGCGGGGGGTGATCTTGGCGTCGCCGAGGGCGCGCTCCTGCATGATCTTCGAGGCGCGGAGCTCGTCTCGGCGGTGGATGAGCGTGACGCTGCGGGCGAATCGGGTGAGGAAGGTGGCTTCTTCGATCGCGGAGTCGCCGCCGCCGACGACGGCGATGTCCTTGTCGCGGAAGAAGAAGCCGTCGCAGGTGGCGCACCATGACACGCCGTGACCGGTGAGCCGCTGTTCGCCTGGCACTGCGAGCTTGCGATAGGCGGAGCCCATCGCGAGGACGATGGCGTGCGCGGCGTACTGCTCGGTCGAGGTCGAGACGGTCTTGATGTCGCCGGTCAGCGAGACGGCCGTGGCGTCGTCGTAGACGATGCGGGCTCCGAAGCGTTCGGCTTGTGCCCGCATCTGGTCCATGAGCTGCGGACCCATGATGCCGTTGTCGAAGCCGGGGAAGTTCTCGACCTCGGTGGTGTTGACCAGCGCGCCGCCAGGCTCGACGGAGCTGGCGAGCACGACCGGTGCGAGTCCCGCGCGAGCGAGATAGATCGCGGCGGTGTACCCGGCGGGACCGGAGCCGATCACGACGACGTTCTCGACGGTCACCGCGCCACCTCGAGGCTTCGGAGAAGCCCGTCGACGTGCTCGGTGATCTCGTCACGGATGCGGCGTACCTCGTCGATCGAGACGTGCTCGGGGTCGTCGAGCTGCCAGTCCTCGTAGCGCTTGCCCGGGTAGATGGGGCACGCGTCGCCGCAGCCCATCGTGACGACGACATCTGCTGCACGCACGACGTCGTCGGTGAGCGGCTTCGGGAACGCGTCTTGCAGGTCGAGGCCGATCTCGTGCAGCGAGGCCACCACGGCAGGGTTTAGCTCATCTGCGGGCATGGAGCCGGCCGATCGCACTTGCAGTCGGCCGCCGGAGCGTTCGTGGGCGATCGCGGCCGCCATCTGCGAGCGGCCGGCGTTCTGCACGCAGACGAACAGGACGCTCGGACGGTCGCTGGGGGATGCGCCCTTCGCCTGGGCGAGGGCGGTGAGGCGGTCGGTTGCGAAGCGGGCGACGCGTGTGGCGAGGTGTGCCTTCACCGACGAGGTGCGCAGCAATGCTGCGTAGGACTCGAGGACGTAGCGCTCGATGGTCTCGGGCGCGAAGACGCCGGAGAACCGCTGGCCGAGGTCGTCGGCCAGCGTGTGGAGGAAGCGCTCGGGATAGTCGAGTCCGGGCAGGCCGCGGCGGCCGCTGACGTCGAGATCCATCTCAGGCCCTCGCCGGCAGCAGCTCGGAGAGCAGCTGCTCGACACGTCCACGGATGTCGTCGCGAACGCGGCGGACCGTCTCGATGTCCTTGCCCGCCGGGTCCTCGAGCGCCCAGTCCTCGTAGCGCTTGCCGGGGAAGATGGGGCATGCGTCGCCGCAGCCCATGGTGATGACGGCGTCCGATTCGCGTACCGCGTCGACCGTGAGGATCTTTGGCACGTTGTCGGCGATGTCGATCCCGACCTCGGCCATCGCCTCGATGGCGATCGGGTTGATCTGGTCCTTCGGCTCGCTGCCGGCCGAGAGCACCTCGACGGCGCCATTCGAGAGATCGCTCATGAACCCGGCAGCCATCTGGGAGCGGCCTGCGTTGTGGACGCAGACGAACAGCACGGTGGGCGTGTCCGACATCGGAGCCCCTTTCGTCTCGGTCGGGTCGCGCGACGGATGTCGCGCCTTCGCTTCGATGATGGTCTATCGATACTGCATGTTGGTGAACGGATGGTTACGCGCTCACGGCTTCCAGCCGCGGGGGTTGCCGAGCGAGATCGGCTGAGGCTGGCATGCGCAGTCGTCTGGCAGCGTGACCTCCAGCTGCAGTCGGACGGTGACGGGCTCTCCAGTGACGGACGCCGGGATGGTCACGTCGTGGTCGATGATCTGCGTGCTCACGGGTTCGATCCTCTCATCGATGTTCTTCGATGAAGCGTACGAGATAGATCGATGAACGTCAATGCACTCAGCGAATCCTTCGACATAGATCGATGTATTGCTTGCGTTCATGCGGCGTTCACTTCGATGATCTTCTATGGGTTTCGCCGCGGTGTGCGGCACATCGTCATGTGGGCACGGCCCGCTCTCGAGAGGAACACCTGTGACCAAGTCCTTCACCAAGTCCGCAGCAGTGACCGCCGCGGTGGGTGCCACCGTGCTGCTGCTCTCCGCCTGCGGCGGCCAGCAGGACCCCGGCGCCTCTGGCGACTCCTCGGGCACGTCGGGGGCTGTCGTCGCCGACGGCTCGTCGACCGTCGCACCGCTGAGCGAGGCCGCGGCCGATCAGTTCCGCGACGTCGAGCCGGGCATCAACGTGACCGTCGCCACCAGCGGCACCGGTGGTGGCTTCCAGTCCTTCTGCGCCGGCGAGACCGACATCTCCAACGCATCGCGCGTCATCGCCGAGGACGAGGTCGCCGCCTGCGAGGAGGCCGGCATCGAGTTCACCGAGATCGTCGTCGCCAATGACGGCCTCTCGGTCGTGATCAACCCCGAGAACGACTGGGCCACCGAGCTCACCCTCGAGCAGCTGCAGACCATCTGGGGTCCGGACGCAGAGGGTGAGATCACCAACTGGAACCAGGTCGACCCGGCGTTCCCCGACCAGCCCATCACGCTGTTCGGCGCCGGCACCGACTCCGGCACCTTCGACTACTTCACCGACGCCGTGAACGGCGAGGAGGGTGCCATCCGCACCGACTACAGCCCGTCCGAGGACGACAACATCACGGTGCAGGGTGTCGGCGGCGACATCGGCGCCATCGGCTTCCTCGGCCTCAGCTACGCGGAGGAGAACCCGGACGCGATGGTCGCCGTCGCGGTCGACGGCGTGCTGCCCAGCACGGAGACGGTCCAGGACGGCACCTACACGCCGCTGGGCCGCGAGCTCTACATCTACGTGAACAACGCGTCCTACACGGACAAGCCGCAGGTCGCCGCGTTCGTGGACTTCTCGATCGAGAACAGCGCCGAGATCGCGGAGGCGGCGCTCTTCGTGCCGCTGACCGAGGAGCAGATCACCACCGCTCAGGACGAGCTGGCCTCGCTGGGCTGACGCCCTGGCGCCTCGCATCTCATGACCAGCACCACTGCACGGAAGGGCGGCCCGGGCATCGACCCGGGCCGCCCGGCCGTTCCCTCTCTTCGCGGCCGCGCACGGCCGGTCGAGGCGCTGATCCGGTTCGTCCTGCGGGTCGCCGCGGCGATTACGGTCGTGACCACGATCGGCATTGTCGTGGCGCTGCTGGTGCCGTCGCTGGGCTTCTTCGCCGAGGTGCCGCTGACCGACTTCCTCTTCGGCGACCGGTGGGCGCCTCGCTTCGCCGAGGCATCGTTCGGCGTTTTGCCGCTGGTGACGGCGACCGCGTGGACGACGGTCATCGCGTTGCTGGTTGCCGTGCCGTTCGGGCTCGGTGCCGCGATCCTGCTGTCGGAGTACGCGAGCGCCTCGCTGCGGCGGATCCTCAAGCCGCTGCTCGAGATCCTCGCCGGCGTGCCGACGGTCGTCTACGGCTTCTTCGCGCTGCAGTTCGTGCAGTCGACGGTCTTCCGCGACTGGCTGCAGCTGCCGACCGGCGCATTCAGCGTGCTTGCCGCCGGGCTCGTGATGGGCGTCATGATCATCCCCACGATCGCCTCGATCTCCGAAGACGCGATGTCTGCCGTGCCGCAGTCCCTTCGCCAGGGCTCAGCAGCACTGGGCGCGAACCGCATGCAGACCACCATGCGGGTCGTGTTCCCCGCCGCCATCTCCGGGATCATCGCAGCCATCGTCCTCGGGATCTCCCGCGCCGTCGGGGAGACGATGATCGTCGCGATCGCCGCGGGCAACCAGGCGCAGATCGTGACGGACCCGCTGCAGCAGGGACAGACGATGACGGGCTTCATCGCCAACGCCGCGCTCGGCGACTCGCGAGTCGGCTCGCTGGAGTACGACACGCTCTTCGCCGTCGGACTCCTGCTGTTCTGCATGACCCTGATCATCAACGCGATCAGCATCGCCCTCGTCCGCCGATTCCGAGAGGCCTACTGATGTCGACCATCGGATCCGCGATCCGCGGCGTGCGCCCCCTGACTGGGCGCGGCGGCGAACGCCGCCCAGGTCCCACGATCTTCCTCATCGCGCTGTGGCTGTCGCTCGTCATCGCGTTCGGCGTTCTGCTGACCCTCATCATCACGATCGTGCTCGACGGGATGCCGCAGTTCACCAGCAGGCTCTTCACCGAGTACCCGGCGTCGTCGCCCGATGAGGCGGGCGCTCGGCCGGCGATCCTGGGCTCCATCTGGGTGATCGCCACCACGGCCGTGATGACAGTGCCTCTCGGGATCGCCGCGGCGGTGCACCTCGAGGAGTTCGCCGACAAGCGCCGCTGGTTCAACCGCATCATCGAGCTGAACGTGCAGAACCTCGCCGCGGTGCCTTCCATCGTCTACGGCCTGCTCGCCCTCGCCTTCCTGTCGATGCTGGGGGTGCGCGACAAGAGCATCGTCATCGGCGGGGCCCTCGCGCTGTCGCTGCTGATCCTCCCGGTGATCATCATCGCCACCCGAGAGGCCCTGCGCGCCGTCCCGCGCGAGATCCGCGACGGGTCGCTCGCCCTTGGCGCGACGCCCCTGCAGACCACGTGGCGTCAGACGCTGCCGTCCGCGGTCCCTGGCATCGCGACCGGCACGATCCTCGCCCTCTCGAGAGCACTCGGCGAGGCCGCCCCGCTGCTGGTCCTCGGCGCCCTCGTCTTCGTGAGCTTCGATCCGAACGGGCTGCTCTCCGGCTACACGACCCTGCCCATTCAGATCTTCGGCTGGACCGGTCGACCCCAGGCCGGCTTCCATGAGCTCGCTGCCGCCACGAGCGTGCTCCTGCTGGGCGTCCTCCTGGCGATGAACGCCGTGGCCATCCTCATCCGCAACCGATTCCAGAAGCGCTGGTGACCGCAATGACGACCACTCCCGAGCACGAGACCCCCACCCTTCACGTCCACGCCCGCGAGCGCGCGGATGACCGAACCCTTCCGACCGCACGCCCCGTGCTGCGATGCGTCGGAGTCGATGTCAGCTACGGCGACTTCCGGGCCGTGCGCGGCGTCGACCTCGACTTCGGCCTCCACGAGATTACCGCCCTCATCGGCCCGTCCGGCTGCGGCAAGTCGACGCTGCTGCGCTCGCTCAACCGCATGAACGACCTCGTCGAAGGCGCGCGCGTCGACGGACAGGTGATCTTCCAGGGCCAGGACCTCTACGCGCGCGACGTGGACCCCATCGAGGTGCGTCGCCGCATCGGCATGGTGTTCCAGAAGCCCAACCCGTTCCCCAAGTCGATCTACGACAACATCGCCTACGGCCCGCGGGTCACGGGGATGCGCGTCGAGTCAATGGACGATCTGGTCGAGGAAGCGCTCACCCGGGCAGCGCTGTGGACGGAGGTGAAGGACAAGCTGAAGCAGTCCGCCTTCGGCCTCTCCGGTGGGCAGCAGCAGCGTCTGTGCATCGCACGTACGATCGCGGTGCAGCCCGACGTGATTCTCATGGACGAGCCGTGCTCGGCACTCGACCCCATCGCGACCTCGCGGATTGAGGACCTGATGGAGTCGCTGCGCGACGACTACACGATCGTGATCGTGACGCACAACATGCAGCAGGCCGCACGCGTGGCCGACCGCACCGCGTTCTTCACCGCCCAGGTGGACAAGGACAACGGCGAGCGGTTCGGATCGCTCATCGAGTTCGGGCCCACGACGCAGATCTTCGAGCGCCCGAACGACCAGCGCACCGAGGACTACATCTCGGGGAAGTTCGGATGACCCTCGCGCCGACCGGGCACGCCACGGTCGTCGCGGTGGGAGAGGGGCTGGTACGCGGGCGTGCGGCAGAGCACCGCTTCCACCACTTCCATGTCGTGACCCGACCCGATCCGATCGCAGCGCTCGCCGAGGCCGCCCGCAACGACGACGCCGTGCTGCTCATCCCGTCGGATCTCGAGCCGACGTGCCTGGAATCCCTGCTGGAGCTTGCGAATCATCTCTCGTCGGTGCCGGTGCTGCTTGCGTTGAGGCCCGGCTGGGTGCGCGAGTCCGTCGGGATCGCGGTGCGGCATGGCGTGACCACGCTCGCTCACGCACCCGTGACCCCGTCGGAGATCGGAAGCGCGGCGCACCACGCGCTGCTCGGCATCACCCAGCGTGCACCGGACCCGGTGCGCATCGGGGCGCTCGTCCTCGACCCGATGCGCCACACGTTGACCTGGGCAGACCAGGTGGTGAACCTGCAGCACCAGCAGATCGAGCTCGCCCATCGGCTGATGACGGCTCATCCCGGCGCGGTGTCCCTGTCCGACCTGCAACGGCGGACCGCACAGCCCGATGCCGCGGTGACGACCGTGCGCACGACGATCGCTCGCATGCGTCGAGCGTTCGATGCTGCGACCGACGCCCACGTCGCGATCGAGGTCGTTCCGAGGGTCGGCTACCGGTTGCGCGTCACCGCGGCGTGACGCCGAGCTCGGCGACGAGCTCCTCGATGTGGGCACGAATCTCGTCTCGCACTCGTCGCTGCTCCTCACGGTCGAGACCGACCGGATCGTCGAGCGACCAGTCGAGGTAGCGACGTCCGGGGAGCACAGGACATGCATCGCCGCATCCCATCGTCACCACGACGTCGGCCGCCTGCACGACCTCGTCGGTGAGCGGCTTGGGGAACTCTGCCGCGATGGGGATTCCCACCTCGTCGAGCACGTCGACGATGTCCTGGTGGACCCGCGCGGCTGGTGCGGAGCCGGCCGTCCGCACATGGACTCGATCGCCCACCAGATGGCGGAGGGTCGCGGCTGCGATCTGCGAACGGCCGGCGTTCTGCACGCACACGAAGAGCACCTCGGGGGTGCTGGACCAGGTGCGACCCTGCGCCGTCGCCAGTGCGCCGAGTCGGTCGGCTGCGAACCGTGCAGTCAACGACGCCAGATGCGTCGTCACTCGGGCCCGGGACTGCAGTAACGCGTGGCTCTCCGCGACGTACCGCCGCACGGTCTCGGCGGCGAAGACGCTGCTGAACCGGTATGCGAGGTCGTCGGCGACCTTGGCGATGGCTGGTGGGAGCTCGCCGACCACCACGGCGGGGTCGTCGAGATGAAGACGCGAGGGGTCAGTGGCGAGGATTCGGCCGAAGCGGACGATCCCATCGGCCGAGGCGACGAGTGCGCCGTCGTGTCGCTCGAGCAGGCCCACCTCGGTGAGGTGGGCGACGCTCGCCTCCACGTCCTCGTCCGTCACGCCAAGCCGTTCCGCGATAGGCGGATCGCCGACAGCGATGACACTCCAGAGCTGCAGGTGCAACGGGTCGGAGAGTGCTCGCAGCTGCTCGACTCGTCGCTCAGCCGCGGCGCGGTCGAGCGGCGGTCCGGTGATGCGCCGAGTGCTCATCGCAGCAGGTCGATCACGTCGTCGCGGCGATCGGGTGCGAGCGAGAGCCAGACTTGACGGCCTCGTTGCTCTCGAACCAGCACGCCATCGTCGACGAGGATGCGAGCGTGGTGCGTCAGCGTCGGTTGCGAGAGTTCGAGAGCGTCCGCGAGAGCCCCGACCGTCACCTCACCGTTGGAGGCGGTCGCGATCACGCTGAGCACCTGCAGGCGGGTCGGGTCGGCGATCGCCCGAAGGGTCCGAGCGATCGACTCCGCGCTGGACCTGTCCAGGGGTCGGAGGGCGTTGGCGTGTTCTGCCGCCGCGTCTGCCATGCGCTGAGCATATCGTCAGCATCCCGTCGAGCCCGGGCTCATGCGCAGCAGCTCGACCCTCCGAGGTCCGTCGAGCAGACGCCGGTGGCGGGCAGCTGGAGGTCCCGTGCGGGGACCTCGCCAGCGGCACCCGCGAGCCAGGCGGAGACCGAGCGAACCTGCTCGTGGCCAGTGGCGAGCAGAAAGGTCGGGGCACGACCGTAGCTCTTCATCCCCACGATGAAGAAGCCTTCTTCCGGCTGCTGCAGCTCGTCGAAGCCGTGCGCCTCGACGGTGCCGCACGTGTGTTCGTTCGGGTCGATGAGCGGCGCGAGTCGACGCGGTGCCTCAACGATCTCGTCGAGGTCCAGGCGGATCTCTCGCAGTCCCGACAGGTCGGGGCGGAATCCTGTCGCGTTGACGACGACGTCGACCTCGTGCTCGAGCGTCTGTCCGTCTCGCTGACCGATGAGGCGCACCCCGGCGTCGGTCCTCGCCAGCCGATCGATCTCGAAGCGGTCGACCCGATCGATCTGACCGCTTCGCACGAGGTTCTCGACCGCGTTGCCCAGTGCCGCGCGCGCGACGAGCTCGTCGTCGTCGGAGGTCGTGACCCGGACCGCACTCGCGTTGCGGATGAGCCAGGTGATGCGCGTGCTCGGCTCCGCGCGCTGCAGCTCTGCCAATGCCAGCAGCGTGTTCGCTGCCGAGTGCCCCGCACCGACCACGGCGATGTGTCGACCGGCGAAGCGCGAGCGCTCGGCGCCGAGCACGTCGGGCAGTGCGTGCGAGATGCGATCGCGCACGTCGTCCGCGCCGAGGGGAGCGAGCCCGCTGGAGGCGAGGCTGTTCGGCGTGCGATAGGTGCCGGACGCATCGATGACCGCGCGCGCCTGCATGTCCTGAAGGGCTCCGTCCGCTGCGCGATGACGGATGGCGAAGGCGGCTGCCGCTCGGCCTGTCGTGCGCGTGCGGTCCATCCCCGCGCGTGCGACGTCGGTGACCTCGGTTCCGAGCTGCAGCGTCGGTGCGATCTGCGGCAACGCTGCGAGGGGCTCGAGGTACTGCTCGATTAGCTCGCGTCCGGTTGGCAGCACGTCGTCGTCAGGCGCCTCCCATCCGGCGGCCTCGAGCAGGCGGCGCGCACTCGGGTCGATCAGGTACTTCCACGGGGAAAAGAGTCGAACGTGTCCCCAGAGGCGCACGCTGTCCGCGATGCGGGCTCCGGCCTCGAACACGCGCACGGGGATGCCTCGCTCTATGAGATTGGCGGCCATGGCGAGCCCGATCGGTCCGGCGCCGATGACCGCGACTGGGAGCGCGTCCGTCGCGGCCCGCGAAGGCGGGGGAGTGAGCGAGATGAGCGTCATGGCACGTCCCTTGCATCGAAGTAGGTCGATCCAGTGTGTCGAATTAGATCGACAGATGTCAATGCAGCGAGTACTCTCGTGAGCATGACGAACGCGGCGACCCTGGCTCCGGCCGCAGCATGCTGCGGCTCGATCACAGCCGAGCCCATCTCGCCCGAAGCGGCGGACGACCTGGCTCGCCGCCTCAAGGCGCTCGCCGATCCGACGCGGCTTCGCCTGGTGTCGATGATCGCGGCCACGTCCACACAGGAAGCGTGCGTCTGCGACCTTACGGAGCCTCTCGAGCTCTCTCAGCCCACGATCTCGCATCACCTGCGCCTGCTGGTCGAGGCCGGCATCCTGTCGCGGACGAAGCGCGGCACCTGGTCGTACTACGCCGTCGTCCCTGGTGCGCTCGAGGCGATCGCCTCGCCGCTGCTCGCTGCCTGAGGTGACGTGGTCGGTCGCCGTCATCGGCGGCGGGCAGGCCGGCCTCGCCGTCGGGTTCTACCTCGCCCGCGCGCAGCGCGACGCCGAACGGCGGAGACGGCCGGCGTCGTGGACGTTCTCGATCCTCGATGGGCGCCCTTCCCCCGGGGGCTCATGGAACGACATGTGGCCGAGCCTTCGGCTGTTCTCGCCAGCCGCATCGTCCTCGCTGCCGGGCATGCGCATGCCCGCGTCGGCGGAGGTGACGGCCTCTGCCGCGGAAGTCGTCTCGTATCTGGATGACTACGAGGCTCGCTACGCGCTACCGGTCTCCCGGGAAGTGGTCGTCGACGAGGTGACGCGCCGAGCCGACGGCGCATTCACGATTCGAGCGGGCGATGAGACCTGCTCCGCAGACGCAGTCGTGATGGCGACGGGCACGTGGGGAAGGCCCTTCGTGCCCGCCATCGCCGGCCGCAGCCAGTTCACCGGCGCGCAGCTGCACGCGCACGACTACGACGGCCCCGACGCGTTCGCGGGGCGACGCGTTGCCGTGGTGGGCGGCGCCAACAGCGGAGCGCAGATAGCCGCGGACCTCTCGGCCTCAGCCGAGGTCACCTGGATCACGCGTCGGGCACCCCGGTACCTGCCCGACGACGTCGACGGGCGAGCGCTCTTCGACCTCGCGACCCGCCAGGTGCAGGGCAGTGCGGGCGGGGTAAGCGATCTCGGCGACATCGTCGCCGTCCCACCAGTGCGCGCAGCTCGTGATCGCGGCCTCAGGGCCCGATGGGATCTCGCTCGATGGACGCCCACCGGGGCACGGTGGCAGGACGGCACCGAATCGACGCTCGACGCGATCATCTGGTGCACCGGGTTCAGGCCAGACCTCGACGCGCTCCGCGGCCTCGACCTGCAGCGGCATCACGGGATCCCCGCGACCCGCAGCGATCTGCCCACCGCCTCGAGCGCCGTGCCCGGTCTCTACTTCGTGGGCTACGGCGATTGGTGCGGACCTGCATCGGCGACGTTGGTCGGCGTCGGCCGCATGGCCAAGGCGACCGTGGCAGACCTCACTTGAAAGATTGACGATCATCGATGTAGTGTGGTGCATCGATCATCTTCGATGAATGGGATGGTCGTTCCCTCACAGAGAGTCGTCCATGGTCTTCGTCGCGCTCGCCATCTTTGCCGTCACCCTCGTACTGGTCATCTGGCAACCCAAGGGACTGGGCATCGGGTGGTCGGCCCTGGGCGGAGCCGTCCTCGCGCTCGCCACCGGAGTCGTCGCATTCAGCGATGTCCCCGTCGTCTGGGATCTCGTCTGGAACGCGACGTTCGCGTTCGTGGCAATCGTCATCATCTCGCTGCTGCTGGACGAGGCGGGCCTGTTCGAATGGGCCGCGCTGCACGTCGCACGATGGGGGCGAGGCAACGGCAGGGTCCTCTTCGCCCTGATCGTGCTGCTCGGCGCGGCGATCGCCACCGTGTTCGCGAACGATGGTGCGGCCCTGATCCTGACCCCGATCGTGATCCAGATGCTCGTCGCCTTGCGCTTCCCAGCCGCAGCATCGCTGGCCTTCGTCATGGCGTGTGGGTTCGTCGCGGACGCAGGCAGCCTGCCGCTGGTGGTCTCGAACCTCGTGAACATCGTCACCGCTGACTTCTTCGACATCGGGTTCGCCCGCTACGCGCAAGTCATGGTGCCCGTCGGCATCGTTGCGGTCGCCGCCAGCCTGGGCATGCTGCTGCTGTACTTCCGTCGGTCGATCCCGCGCTCCTACGACGTCTCGGTGCTTGCATCCCCGTCGTCAGCCGTTCGCGACCACGCGACGTTCCGTGCTGGTTGGGTCGTCCTCGCGGTGCTGCTCGTCGGCTACTTCGCAGCAGAGCCGCTGCACATCCCCCTATCCGTCATCGCCGGAGCGGGAGCCATCGTCCTGATGATCGTCGCCGGACGGCCCCACGCTCGAGGTTCGCGACCGGGTCGGCAGCTGGTGCCTGCTGGAGGAGCGTCTTCCTCGGCCGACGGCACGGACCTCGAGGTCGTGCACGACGATGGAGCGTCCTCATCGCTCCGAGAAGAGCGCATCCCGGTGCTGCGCGTGCTGCGTGAGGCTCCGTGGCAGATCGTGCTCTTCTCCATCGGCATGTACCTCGTGGTCTACGGACTCCGCAATGAGGGCGTCACCGATCAGCTGTCCACCGTCTTCGCCGAGATCGGAAGCCACGGCGCACTGATCACCGCGCTCGGCGTCGGCACGATCGTGGCGGTCCTCGCGTCCCTGATGAACAACATGCCCACGGTCCTCATCGCCGCACTCGCCATCTCGGGCGCCGGCGCAACCGGCCTCACGCATGAAGCGATGATCTACGCGAACGTCATCGGATCCGACCTTGGCCCCAAGATCACCCCCATCGGGAGCCTTGCGACCCTGCTGTGGCTGCACGTGCTGCAGCGCAAGGGGATCACCATCACCTGGGGTCAGTACTTCCGCACCGGAATCGTGCTGACGATCCCCGTCCTCGCAGTGACGCTGCTCGCGCTGGCCGGCTGGCTCACGCTGCTCGCCGCATGACACATCCACGGCAACGAGCGGAAGAGGGAGAGTCAACCTCCCGCGCGTCGCCTGCCGGCCACCGCCCGTCGTTGCCCCGCTCGACGCACGCACCACCAAGAGGCAAGGAACACCTCGCTGCCACCGAAGCCCACGAAGGAGAAGCAATGGCCACGCTCATGACCCCCGACCGACCGAGCGCCTCGCACAGATGGGCGCAGAGCTCCCCATCGACGCGAGCACGAACGTAGTGTTCTTCCCCGTGAGGTTGTGAGGGTGTGAGCTGAAGGGAAGGCCTCCGTGGAGGTTGTGGGTAACCACACTCACTTCCACACACGGAGACCTTCATGACTCACGCTAACGCCTCGTTCACCGAGCTCGGCAGGCTCAAGCTCGCGCAGTTGGTCGTCGACCAGGGCTGGCCGATCGAGCGGGTCGCTGACCGCTTCCAGTGCGCCTCCGGGACCGTGCGGCGCTGGGTCGCCCGCTATCGGGCGGGCGAGCCGATGACGGATCGCTCGTCTCGATTGCCGCTGACTGGTAGCCGCCCAAGAAGCCGAGGTCCTCCGCGTGGTCGCGGAGATCGGTGATTGGAAAGTAGGAGGATGCTGGCCCACCGTCGCCGTCGAGGTCGGTGACGCGGATCGTGGCGAAGTCGGTGGAGATGACGTAGCGGGGAAAGTCGGCGGGATCGATCGAGCCGCCAGCCAGGTAGTCGAACGCTTGGTGCTCGAGGGCCAGTTCGCGCTGCCCGATCGAGGTGAGGAGTGCACGGGGAGCGGGTGAGCGCATCCAGGTCAGGAGGCTCGCGGGTCGTTCGACGCTGCACAGGACGGCGACGAGGCGCTTGAGGCTGAGGTCGGGCGGGTCGTTGGGGGAGAGGAGGGCGTTGAGGTCCTCGCGAAGGACGCAGCGCGCGCATCGCTTTCGTCGGATCAGTTCGGCTTCTTCGCCGCACGTCTGGCAGTCGAGGTCGGTCGAGATGTTGGCGCAGGCTCGGCAGATCGGTCGATGGTCCACGTCGAAGCCGGGCAGCATGCCATGTCGTTCGCAGCTCGCGCAGGCGCCGAAGGTCTCGACGGCGCGGACGTAGCACGACGCGCAGATCGGGCCTTCGGGCCAGGTGGCACGATGCTTCTTGGCGGTCTGGTCGCAGCGCGGGCAGCGGAATCCTCCTGCGACGCGCGGACGCCCGACGCGCCTATTGGTCATCAGGGTCCTCGACAATGCGGGCTCGCACGGGCCGGTATGACTCGAGCAGCGTCGGCATCTCAGCGTTCACGCGGCGCTTGCGCTCCGTGCGGATGCGCTTGGAGTCGATGGTGATCATCTGGTCGAGCCCGACGTCGAAGATGTCGCACAGCGCGGCAAGCAGCTGCAGGGAGATCCGCTCCGGGTCCCGGGTCAGCCGGTACACCTGGGTCCGGGAGAGGACGATGCCGCGGTCGGCGAGCGGCTCGATGAGATCGGTGGTGTTCCGGTAGCCGGCGCGCGCCATGAGCACGGGCAGCTGCCACTGGTAGGTGATGTCCATCTTCATCGGGGCGCTCCTTGATGGGGTAGTCGTAGTGCGGTGGCGCGCTCGAGCGTGGCGCCGAGGACGCGGTCGAGCTCGCGAGCCCGGTAGTCGGGCGAGGCGATCGTGTAGATCGCGGTCGTCGATGCGTGCTCGTGTCCGAGCTGGAGTTGGGCGAACGAGGTGTCGAAGCCCCACTCGAGCTGGATGTGGGTCGCGTACGCGCGACGGAGCGAGTGCAGATCGAGGCCATCGGGAAGATCGAGCGCGTCGACGTAGCGCCGGAAGCGGCGCAACAGGGCCTGGCCGTCGAGCACCGCGCCGCGCTCGGTGGGGAAGAGCCAGCCGTTGCTGGCCTCGAAGCGCGGCAGCCCCCGATGCACCCAGTCCGCGATCGTCTCGGTCGACCAGTCGAAGACCGTCAGCACGGTGCGCTGCTTCGATGGCGAGCCTCGCATCGCCTTGCCGTAGCGGACGCGGAGAGCGCCCCACGGGCCGAATCGTGGAGCGCGAGCGTTGCGTGAGAAGTCGACGACCTTCAGGTGGCAGAGCTCGCGGCGACGCAGACCCCACGCGTACATCGTCTTGAAGGCCACGGCGTCTCGGTAGGCCGCCAGCGCGCCATGGCGCCCGCTTCGAAGGATGCGTTCCACCTCGTCGTCTGCGAAGTCGAAGAACGTCTGCAGCTCGTCGGGGGAGAAGGGGCGCTTGCCCGGGCTCGCCGGGCCCTCCTGACGGTGCACCATCCGCCGAGGTGCGATCGGCACGAACACCTCACCCAGCAGTGCCTCGCAGTGCGCCGCCCACGGATACGAGGGATCGGCGGCGTATGCGAGGAAGAGGCCGATGTCGGTCTGAATGGCACGTACCGTCGAGGGAGCGAGGTGGTAGACGCCACGCAGCTCAGCGAAGAAGTCCTCCGCCTCCTGCTGCTGCCAATGCCACGGATGCTTGCCGGACCAGTCGATCACCCGCTGCACCGATCGGGCGCGGCGAGTGATCGTCGCCTGCTGGAACCCCTGGGCGAGCTGCGCGTGGGCCCAGCCATCGAGCATCGCCGCTGACAGCGACTCGGCGTCGATGGGCATGACGGAGGAGCGAAACAGCCGAAGCCGACCGGTCGTCTCCATCGCGGACCTCCGGTTACAAAATCTGCACCATTGGTGCAAATTTTGCAACACAGCGTAAGAAGTCACCGGTCAGCGCGAGGGAGATCGTGTTGCAGATTTTGCAACACCGAGCCGCCTCCGACGATATGAAGTCACGGAGGAGGGGCGAGAAATCACCGGTCAGGCGGCAACTTCAACCTCGGCGGGCGTCAGGGCCAGGGGACGCATCAGCAGGTCGTGAACGCTTCGTCCCTCTTTCGATCCGACATAATGTGCATTATCGGCGCTTCACGAGGACGCCGGGAGGAGCGGGTCGCGGTGTCAGCGCTGCGCGAGCGCCTCGAGCCGATCGCCGGTGAGGCGCTGCGTCGTCCACTCGTCGAGCGGCTCGGCGCCGATCGAGCGGTAGAACCCGATCGACGGCTCGTTCCAGTCGAGCACCGTCCACTCGAAGCGCCGGTAGCCGCGCTCGACGCACTCCGCGGCGAGCGCCGCCATGAGCGCTCGGCCGTAGCCGCGGCCGCGCTGCGCCTCGTCGACGTAGAGGTCCTCGAGCCAGATGCCGTGCGTGCCCGTCCATGTCGAATACGTCAGGAACCAGATCGCGATGCCGACGATCGCGCCGTCGCGCTCGACGACGTGCGCGAAGGCTCGCGGCTCATCGCCGAAGAGCGTCGCCGTGAGCATCCCCTCGGTGTTCTCCACCGCATCCGGCTCTCGCTCGTAGGTCGCGAGCGCGTGGATCATCGCGAGGATGCCCGGCTCGTCGCCGGGCTGGGCGCGGCGCAGCTGCGCGCCGCCGGAGAGGCTGCTGGTCGTCACTCGCCGAGCCTACGCGGCCGTGGCCACTGGCGCTCCCCGGGCCCGGATCCTACGCGCCAGAAGCCTCGTGGTGCTCGTCGACGTGCTCGACCGCGGTGACCATGCGATCGAGGAAGCCGGCCACCGCCTCGGTCTGCTCGTCGTCCATCGCGTCGATCACGTCGATCATCCGCCGGTGCATGGCGCCGAGCGTCGCGCGGACCTCGTCATCGGTGTCCTTCGTCGGCACGACGATCGTCGCCCGGCGATCGTCCGGGTGCGGCTCGCGGCGCACGTGGCCGCTCTTGACCAGCCGGTCGACGAGCGCGGTCACCGAGGGCGACGCGAGCCCGAGCGCCGACGCGAGGTCGCGCTGCCGCAGCACCTCGCCGCGCCGCTCCGCCTGCAGCAGCAGTCGCAGCGCGAGCAGATCGGTCTCGCCCATGCCCATCGACGCGCGGGTGCGTGCCCGCATCTGCGCCTCCGCGGCACGGTAGCGCCGCAGCAGGTTGAGCACGTCGACGCTCGTCGGCCGACCGTGCCCCGGGTACCAGTAGCCCGAGCTCGCCGTGCCGCGCGCGTCGATCTGGGTCATGCCGCTCCCCCATCGCATCTGTCCGTCCTGTGCACACTCTACCGTTCGAACGTGATACATTTCGATCATCGAACTAACGATCCACGCGAAGGAGCACGAGATGACCGACACGCTGACTCGGCCCGAGGTCTCTGCTCCCGGTCTCCACGCGCTCGAAGAGCGCCGTGGCGGTCGCCGTGCCGACGCATCCGCCCGCATCACGTGGGCCTCGCCGGGCGACGGCCTGTGGGTCGCGAGCCGCGGCGGCGTCGAGGGCACGACCTTCCTCGGCTTCGTCGAGGAGACGCTCGAGGAGTACGTCGCCGTCGACGGCGCAGGTCGCTCGCTCGGTCGCTTCGGTGAGCTGCGGGCGGCGCAGGCTGCGTTCGCGGCGGGCAGCCCCTCCCCCGCTCTGACCACGGGGCCGATCCCGTGGATCGACGCGGGCGCTCGCGTCGTGGCCCGCTCGAGCCTCCGCTTCGGCTGAGTCGCCTCAGCCGAGGATCCCGCCCCAGACGGCGCGCGCGCCCGAGTCGCCGATGAGGACGACCATGACGGTCGAGCCCGCCGCGGCCGCGATCGCGAGCACGGCGAGCACGATCGAGACGAGCCGCGCCCGGCCCGCGGAGTGCGCACCCACCCGCGGCTCGCCCCAGCGGAACCACGCCCACTGCGCCGTCGCGATCACGAGCATCCCGATCACCCACGGCAGCAGCATCCGCCCGTAGTCGCCGTGCGCGACGACCGATGGCTGGGCTCCCGCGACGGCCGCGAGCGCTTCGCCGGCGGCGACCGTGATCGGCACGAGCACGACGAGCAGCAGCGCGGCGAGGGGCGTCACGATGCCGAGCCGCCGCCGGGCGGCCGGCCACAGGCTGCCCAGGACGAGCGCGAGTGCCGTGAGCGGCGTGAGCACGACCACGGCGTGCACGACGAGCGGATGCAGCGGCAAGCCGGCGACCTCGAGGGGTGCGGAGATGCTGAGCGGGTCCATACTCGGTGACACGAGGCGCGGCAGCCCTGGGTTCATCCAGCCCGGGTGCATCGTTGAACCGGCGGGCCCGCCGTCTCGTGTCTCCATCGAGGAGGTGACCGCGTGCCGCTCGATGATGACCAGCGCCTGGCAGCGCTCTACGATTCGCACGCCGCACCGGTGTGGCGCTACGTCGTGCACCTGACCGGCGACCGGGCGGGCGCGGACGACGTCGTGCAGGAGACGCTGCTGCGGGCCTGGCGGAGCCCCAAGATCCTCGCCGACCCGGAGACAGCGCGCGCGTGGATGCTCACCGTCGCGCGCCACCTCGTGATCGACGAGTCGCGGAGCGCTCGGCGCCGCCATGAGCTCGCCGTCGCCGAGCTGCCCGAGCGTGCCTCCGACGACGCCATCGACGCGCGCTTCGACGCGCTCGTCATCGCGCAGGCGCTCGCCGAGCTGAGCGCCGAGCACCGAGGGGTCATCATCCGCGCGTACTACGGCGGCCGCCCGGTCGCCGAGATCGCGGCGGAGCTCGGGCTCCCGGAGGGCACCGTCAAGTCACGACTGCACTACGGGCTGCGCGCGCTCCGGCTCGCTCTGCAGGAGAGGGGCGTGACGCGATGAGCGCCGACCACGCGAGGTTCGCCGAGTGGGATGCCGCCTACGTGCTCGGGGCGCTGAGCCCGGCCGATCGGCGCGCGTTCGAGGAGCACCTCGACGCGTGCGGCCGCTGCGTGCGGGCGATCGCCGAGGTCGCGGCGACGCTCGGGCTGCTCGCGCAGGTCGAGCCCGAGCGAGCCGTCGCGCTGCTCGCGGACGCCCCCGCCGAGACCGGACTGCCCGCCGCGCCGCGCGGCAGGGCCCGGCTGCTCGAGCGCGCCCGTCGCGAGCGCCGGCGTCGGCGCGCGACCTGGGCTGCGGGGCTCGCTGCCGCCGTGGCCATCGCGGCCGCCATCGCGGTGCCGCTCTCGGGCGTGCTCGACGACCGGAGCGCGCGCTCGGTCGAGCTCGCCGCGCTCGTCGACGCGCCGCTCGAGGCGAGCATCGAGCTCGAGCCGGCCGCGTGGGGCACGCGGCTCGAGCTCGAGTGCAGCTACGAGGGCGACGCCGATCCGGCAGCGCCCGAGGGGCTGCCCTACGTGCTCGTGCTCACCGACCGGGCTGGGCAGTCGAGCGAGGTGTCGAGCTGGCTCGCGGCGCCCGGGCAGACCGCGCGGCTCTCCGCCGCGACGGCGCTCGCGCCCGACGAGATCGCCAGCATCGAGATCCGCCTCGACGACGGCGACATGCCGATCATGCGCGCCGAGCTCGACGCGCGGTGAACCCGCGGGGGCTCCGCCTCGTGTTCCCATCGGCCGCGACCGCGGCCGCTCGAGAGGGGAACTGCCATGACCACCAAGACCACCGCGGCCGCGCTCGCCGCCGGACTGCTCGTCGTCGCGCTCGCCGGCTGCACGAGCGCGGCCCCCGAGCCGGAGGCGCCGACCGCCACCACCTCGCAGGCGCCGGAGTCGTCGAGCGAGCCCGACACGAGCGAGTCGGCCGAGCCGGGAGCGTCGGCGCTCGAGCTCGCGGTCGCCGACAGCCCGCTCGGCGAGATCGTCGTCGACGGGGAGGGCATGACCGTCTATATGTTCGACAGCGACACGCAGGGCGCGGGCGTCAGCACGTGCGAGGGCCAGTGCGCCACGAACTGGCCGGCCGTCACGACCGACGGCGATGTGCCGGATGCGGAGGGCGTCATGGGCGAGCTCGGCACCATCGTCGGCGTCGACGGCGCGACCCAGGTGACGCTGAACGGCTGGCCGCTCTACTACTTCGCGGGCGACTCCGCGGCGGGCGACGTCGCGGGACAGGGCGTCAACGACGTGTGGTGGGTGCTCTCCCCCGCCGGCGAGCGCATGGCGGAGTGACCTCCGGCCAGCAGGCCGAGCCGCTGCCGAGGGCTGCGGTCAGCGCTCCGCGCGGCGCCCGATGAGCGAGCGCAGCGCGAAGAAGACGACGACCGCGACGACGGCGACGATCGCGAGCTTGCCGATGAACCACAGGAGGCTGAAGACGACGTCGACCACGATCCACGCGATGATGACGGCGAGGATGGCGCAGATGACGGCCCATGCGGTGCGGCTCATGCTCAGAGGCTAGTCGACGTCGTCGCCCGCGAGCGCGCCGAGCAGGTCGTCGGCGAGGTCGTCGATGTGCTCGATGCCGACCGAGAGGCGGATGAGGCCCTCGGGGATGGTCGGCGCCTCCGTCGCCCAGCGGCGCCGCCGCTCGAGCGTCGACTCGACGCCGCCGAGGCTCGTCGCGGGGATCCAGAGCCGCACGCGATCGACCGCGCGATCGGCGGTCGCGGCGTCGCGCAGCACGATCGCGAGCACGGTGCCGAAGCCCGGGTCGCGCACCTCGACGACGCCGGGCGTGCCCTCGAGCCGCGCGGCGAGCTCGCGCGCGTTCGTCGCCGCCCGCTCGAGTCGCACCGAGAGCGTGCGCAGCCCCCGGAGCGCGAGGAACGACTCCATCGGGCCGGGGATGGCGCCGTGCAGCCCGCGGTGGTGGCGGATGCGCGCGGCGAGGTCGGGATCGTCGGCCACGACCGCGCCGAGCACGATGTCGCTGTGCCCCGCGATGAGCTTCGTGACCGAGTGCACGACGACGTCGGCGCCCTGGCCGAGCGGGCGCTGCAGGAGGGGGGTCGCGAAGGTGCTGTCGACGACGCTCAGCGCACCCGCAGCGCGCGCGGACGCGGCGAGCCGCTCGACGTCGGCGACCTCGAGCGCCGGGTTCGTCGGCGACTCGATCCACACCATCGCCGCGCCCGGCATCGCCGCCTCGACCGCGTCGACGTCGGCGATGTCGACGCGGCGCACCTCGAAGCGCCCGTCCGCGGCGCCGCCGTCGAGCAGCGCGAGCGTGTGCTGGTAGGCGTGGCGCGGCACGACGACCGCGCCGCCGTGGGGCACGAGCGCCGCGACCGCGCTCACCGCGGCCATGCCGCTCGCGAACGAGACGCACTCGCCGCCCTCGAGCGCGCCGAGCGCATCCTCGAACGCCGTCCAGGTCGGGTTGCCGTACCGGGCGTACTCGAGGTCGCCGCCGGCGACGAAGGCGCTCGCGAAGGTGACGGGCTCGTTGAACGGGGCGGCCGGCACGTGGGGCGGGCGGCCCGCGCTCACGACGACGGTCTCGGGGCGCAGGCGCTGCTCTCGCATCACGCCATCCTGCCACCGGCGGCGCGCCCGACCGCGCGGCGCGACCGTGTCGGCGCGCTCGGCTACCGTCGTCGCGTGGCGACCATCCGCACCGTCTCGCGCGAGGAAGCGCGCCGCATCGCGGTGCGGGCGCAGCTGCTCGACGCCGACCGCGCGCCCGTCGACGGCGCCGACGACCTCGCCGACATCGTCGCGCAGCTGACCCTCCTGCCGCTGGGCCCGACGGACATCGTCTGCCCGTCCGCCGAGCACATCGCCTTCTCGCGGCTCCCCGAGATCGACCCGAGCGACGTGCGGCGCGCCGTGGACGTCGAGCAGTCGCTCTTCGAGCACCTCGGCCCGCACCGGCACCCGATGGAGGCGTGGGCGATCGGGCTGCGCGCGATGCGCGACCTGCCGTGGCTGCTCGCGCTCGGTCGCGCGCCCGAGTCGATCGGTGAGTCGAGCCGCGCGTGGCTCGAGGCCAACGGCGGCTTCCGCGAGCGCGTGCTCGAGCAGCTCCGCGCCGACGGTCCGCTCCCGCAGGGCGAGATCGCCGACACCGTCGATGTGCCCTACCGCTCGAGCGGCTGGAACACCGGCCGCGACGTCGCGATGATGCTCGAGCTGCTGCAGCTGCGCGGCGAGATCGTCGTGGTCGAGCGGCTCGGGCAGCTGCGCGTCTGGGACCTCGCCGAGCGCGTGCTCCCGTCCGTCGAGGCGCCCGATCCCGACGCGGCGCTCGAGACGTGGCGGCGCCGCTGGCTCCGCTCGCTCGGCATCGCGCGGGCGACCCACATCGGCGACGCCGGCGAGCCCGTGCGCATCGATGGCGTCCGCGGCGAGTGGCGGCTCGACGACGGCGGGAGCGCCGCCGGCTTCACCGGCCGCGTCGCGCTGCTCTCGCCGCTCGACCGGCTCATCGCCGACCGCCGCCGCATGCGCGACCTGTGGGGCTTCGAGGACGCCTTCGAGCAGTACACGCCGGCCGCGAAGCGCCGCTGGGGCGTGCACGCGCTGCCGATCCTCGACGGCGACGCGCTCGTCGGCAAGGTCGACGCGCGCACCGATCGCGACGCGGGCGCGCTGCGCGTCGCGTGCATCCACTGGGACGTCGAGCCCGAGGCCCGGCTGCGCTCCGCCGTGCTCGACGAGCTCGAGCGCTTCGCCGCGTGGCTCGGCGGCCGGCTCGCGCTCGCCGACGGCGCGGCCGAGCCTCGCTAGCCTGGCGCCGTGCCCGCCATCGCCGTCATCGGCAACCCGACCGCCCGCGGCTTCGCGCGCGGCGTCGACGCGGTGCTGCGCGAAGCGGCTCGCTCGGGCGCCGATGCGCGAGTGCTGCCGACCGAGCAGGACGCGCCCGGCGGCCCGCAGACGCTCGAGGCGCTGCGGGCGGGGGCGGATGCGGTGGTCGCGGTCGGCGGGGACGGGACCGTTCGCGAGGTCGCGGCCGTGCTCGCCCGCACCGGCGTGCCGCTCGGCATCGTGCCCTCCGGCACCGCCAACCTCTTCGCCCGGAACCTCGACCTGCCGCTGCGCGACGTCACGGCGGCGGCGCGAGCGGCCGTCTCGGGCGCGGCGTCGGATGTCGACCTCGGTCGCGTCGTGCTGAGCCGGTCCGGCGCGCGCGAGGAGGAGCGGCCGTTCCTCGTCGTCGTCGGCGTCGGTCACGACGCGCTCGCCGTCGAGGCGGCATCGCTGCTCGCGAAGCGGCGGCTCGGCTGGACCTCGTACATCGCGGCCGGCCTCGGCAGGCTCGGCCACCCGAGCTTCGCCGTGCGCGGGCGCTTCGACGGCGGCCCGATCGAGTCGACGCGCGCGTGGAGCGTGCTCGTGCACAACGCGGCGCGCATCCCGGCCGGGCTCTCGGTGCTGCCGGGCACGAGGCTCGACGACGGCTCGCTCCACGTCGCGACCGTGAGCCCTCGCCATCTCGCGCACTGGGGGCGCATCGCGGCCGCCGGCGCCGGCATCGCGCGCGCCGAGGGCGTGCTGCGCCACCGCACCGTCGAGCGGGTGACGCTCGGTGCGGTCGACGCGCCGCTGCCGGTGCAGATCGACGGCGACGCGGCGAAGCCCGTCGATCGGCTCGACGCTCGCATCGACCGCGCCGCGCTCAGCGTGCGGATGCCAGGATCGAGGGCGTGACTCCCGACCAGGCCCTCGCTCGGCTCCGCAGCGCTCCCGCAGGACGGCTCGAGCCCATGCTCGCCCAGATCGACCTCGAGCGCACCGTCGCGGCGATCGCGGGCAACCGCATCACCGGCCTGTTCCGCCGCGCCGAGCGCCAGCAGCTCGTCGAGCTCCTGTGCGTCGAGCGAGTGGCGGAGCTCAGCCCCAAGATGCGCGCGCGCGTCGTCCACGCGCTGCGCCGGCTCGCGCCGAGCGCGGTCATCTCCCACGGCATCCGCTCGTGCCTCCTCTCGCTCACGGGCGGGCCGTTCCGCGACATGAAGTACCTGCTCAACTCGACGGGCGACCGGCACGACCTCGAGCACGTCGTCTTCGAGCGGCTCACGCCCGCCGATCGCGAGGCGGTGCTCGCGCACATCGCGGCCGAGGCCGCCGACTCGCCCGTGCCCGACCTGCGCATCCTGTGCGACATCGACGACACGGTGCGCGCGATGCTGCACGAGACCCGCTTCCCGCGCGGCTCGGTCTACCCCGGCGTCGTCGAGCTGCTCATCGAGCTCGACGAGGGCCATGCCTCGCAGCCCTCGCGGCCGGGCGACCTCACGTTCGTCACGGCTCGGCCGGAGGGCCCTCGCGGTCTCATCGAGCAGTACACGCGGAACGGCCTCTCGGGCCTCGGCCTCCCGCCGCACACCGTGCTCGGCGGCTCGTTCCTCAACCTGTTCACGAAGCAGTCGATCCAGGCCCGCAAGCTGCAGAACTTCGTGCGCGAGCGCGCGCTCTTCCCCGAGTGCCGTTTCATGTTCATCGGCGACAGCGGCCAGGCCGATCCGCAGGTGGGGGCCGAGATGCTGCGGCTCGGCGGGGTGCACGGGGTCGCGGTGCTCATCCACGAGGTCGTGCCGGTCGAGGGCGAGGTGCGCGCCGAGCTCGAGGCCGCCGGCATCCGCTTCTTCCGCGGCTACGACGAGGCCGCGCGCATGGCGCACGACCTCGGGCTGCTCGACGCGCCCTCGCGGGACCGGGTGCTGCTCGCCGTCGCCGCTGACGGCGCGCCGATGACCTGAGCGCTGACCACCTGAGCGCTCAGCCGGCGCCGTGCTCGACGAGCGCGATCGTGTTGCCCTCGCTGTCGAGCACGAACGCCATCCGCTCGACCGTGCCGGCCGGTCCGAGGGCGTCGTCGTCGTGCTCGAAGATCGTGTGCGGCTCGCTCACGATGCCGGCCCCGGATGCGCGGAGGCGCTCCACCCGCTCGTCGAGGTCGTCGACGGCGAAGTAGAGCAGCGCCGAGGGCGCACCGCGCTCGAGCAGCAGCCGCGAGTCGCCGATCACGAGGAACGCGAGGCCAGGCGGCTCGAAGGTCGCCGCCACGGGCACGCCGAGCAGGTCGGCGTAGAAGGCGGCGGCCCGCTCGAGGTCGACGGCGCGCTGCGCCACCTGCACGAGCGGGCTGTCGCCGATCACGTCAGCCGCCGTGGTTCTCGGCCGTGGGCAGGTGCTTGCCCCACCAGCGCAGCACGTGCTCGAAGCGCTCGATGCGGTGGCGCGGCTGGCCCGAGCGGGTGAGCTCGTGGTTCTCGCCCGGGAAGAGCAGCAGCGCCGTCTCGACGCCCTGCCGCTTGAGCGCGGCCCAGTACCGCTGCGCCTGCTCGGGCGGGCAGCGCCAGTCCTGCTCGGAGTGGACCACGAGCGTCGGGGTGCGCACCTCGCCGACGCGCGCCATCGGGCTCTGCGCCCGCATCGCATCCGGGTCGGTGCCGGTGTACTCGCCGCCGAAGAACCAGCCGATGTCGCTCGTGCCCATGAACGACTCGGGGTCGAGGAAGCCGCGCTCGACGATCGCCGCCGCGAAGCGGTGGTCGTGCGCGATCGTCCACGCCGTGAGGTAGCCGCCGTACGAGCCGCCCATGATGCCGAGGCGCTCGCGGTCGAGCTCGGGGTGCGCGTCGAGCGCGCCGTCGAGGAAGTCGAGCACGTCGGTCAGGTCGACGGTGCCCATCGCCTGCTTGATCGCGACGCCGTGCTCGCGGCCGTAGCCGGCCGAGCCGCGCGGGTTGCACTGCACGACGGCGTAGCCCGCGGCGACCGCGACCTGCGCCTCGTCGAAGACGCCGACGCCGTACTGCGCGAACGGCCCGCCGTGGATGTTGAGGAGCACGGGATGCGGTCCCTCGCCCTCCGGCACCCAGACCCATCCGTGCACGGGGCGGCCGTCGCGGCCGGTGATGTCGTGCTCGGTCGGCAGGACGATGCCCGCCTCCGCGAGTCGTGCGCCGAAGTCGGTGATGACGCGCACGCCGTGCTCGTCGAGCACGGCGACCTCGCCGGCCGACGTCGGCGTCACGACGGTCGCGACGGTGACGCCGTCGCCGACGCCGTGGCCGACGACCTCGAGGTCGCCGCCGATGAGCTCGCGCGAGCCGCCGCCCGTGACGTGCACGAGCCGGTTGCGGCCGCGCGTGCGCTCCTGCACGAGGACGCCGTCGTCGACGACCGTCGCGTGGCTGCCCTGCTCGCCGAGGTCGACCGACTCGCCGTCGGTGACCTCCTCGGGGTGCGCGCCCGGGTGCTCGAGCACGAACAGCTGCGTGCTGCGGGCGACGAAGTCGCGGCCGCTCTCGCCCATGTGCTGCGCGAGCAGCACGAAGCCGCCGTCGGGCGTGGGGCGCACCTCGCCGACCGAGAGTCCGGCGCGCGAGGAGAGGATCGTGTGGGGCTCGCCGTGCGCGACCGCGGCGTCGAACTCCACGATCGCGTTCACGAGGTCGTCGTCGCGCGAGTCGTGCCGCGCCGTCACGCACAGCACGCGATCGCCGTCGACGGAGAAGACCGGCGCCGAGTGGTCGAAGTCGCCGTGGCTCAGCTGGGTCGCGTCCGGCGCGAACGGCGCGTCGTCGTGCGTCTCGGCTGTGTCGTGCGGGTGCGGGGCGCGGTCGTAGCGCGGCTCGCCGTCGAGGTCGGGCAGCGCGGCGACGAAGACGTGCGAGCGGCGGCCGACGAGGCTCCCGACGCCGTTCGCGAGGTTGCGGTTGCGCGTGATGAGGCGCGGCGACTCCTGCGCAGCGCCGAGTCCCTCGACGCTCCCGTAGCGGCCGGGCTCGACGACCGTCGCGGTGAAGGCGATGCGGCCGCCGTCCGGCGAGACGGCGAACTCGCGCACGCCGCCCGGCTGCGCGGTCGCCTGCACGGGCTCGCCGCCGTCCGCGCGCATCGCCCAGACCTGCGGCTTGTCCTTGGCGTCGTCGCGGAGGAACAGCACGGTCGCGCCGTCGGGCGTCAGCTGCGGCTCGCGGTCGGCGACGCCGCCCGTGAGCCGGCGCCGCGCGCCGTCGGTGAGCGAGACGCGCCAGAGCTGCCCGACGTTGCGGTTCGCGCGCACGCTCGGGCGGCTCGCGGCGACGATCGCCCACTCGCCGCTCGGGTGCACCGCCGGGCGCGAGAGCGAGACGAGGTGCTCGATGTCCTCGGCGCGCATCAGCCCCGCACCCCCTCGGCCTCGCCGAAGCCCGAGACGTCGCCGACGAGCCTCGTGCTGTCGGCGGGCACGGGCTCGACCGCGGCGAGCGCGACCTCCCGCGCGAACTCGTCGACGTCGTAGAGGCGACCGGCCTCCTCGCGGCGGCTCGCGATCGCGCCGGGATTGGCGCGCTCGAGGAGCGTCGCGGTGATCGTGCCCTCGATCATGTCGCCCGAGACGACGACGAGCTCGATCCCGCGCTCGGCGAGCGACGGGATCCGCTCGCGCAGCGCGTCCTCCCCCGCTCGCTTCGAGCGGGCGACGGGCTCGTACTCGGGCATCGTCGGGGTCGTGCGGATGAAGTGCGCCTGGTGGCTCGTGACGAACACCACTCGGGCGCCGTCGCGCAGCACCGGCAGCGCCGCCTCGAGCAGGCCGACCTGCGCGTCGCGGTTGAGCCGCATGGCGTAGTCCTCGCCCATGCCGCTCTCCATGCCCCCGGATGCGTTCATGACGAGGATGTCGAGGCCCCCGAAGCGCTCGCGCGCGGCCTCGAACATCGACGCGACGCTCGCGGGGTCGGTGAGGTCTGCCTGCACGACGAGCGCCTGGACGCCGTGCGCCTCGGCGGCGGCGGCGGCGACCTTCTCGGCGCGCGGCGCCTTCGCGCGGTAGTTCACGACGACGTCGGCGCCCGCCGCGGCGAGCAGCTGGACGGTCGCGGCGCCGATGCCGCGGCTCGATCCGGTGACGAGGGCCGTGCGGCCGGTGAGCGAGCCCGGCGCGAGCGGCGCGGTCTCTCCTCCGGCGGGATCGGGATTCGTCGCGTCGGCATTCGGCACAGGGATCTCCTTCGTTCGAGTCGACACTACTGCGCGCTCCGTGCCGCTCGTGCGCGCCTCGAGCGGTTCCAGCGTCCGCTCAATATGCTGGGCTCGTGGACCTTGCCCAGTACGCGTGGATCGTGTGGCTCGTCATCGCGCTCATCTGCTTCATCATCGAGATGGTCACGCTCGAGTTCACGTTCCTCATGATCGGCATGGCCTCGATCGGAGGCCTCGTCTCGAGCATCACCGGTCTGCCCGTCTGGGCGCAGGTGCTCATCGCCGCCGCCGCGGCGCTGCTCCTGCTGCTGCTCGTGCGGCCCAAGCTGCTGCAGCGCCTGCACGAGTCGGGCGAGCTCAACCTGCAGGGCGTCGACGCCCTCCTGGGCATGGCCGGCGAGGTCACGCGCACGTTCGTGCGCGGCGCCGGCGAGGTCACGCTCTCGAACGGCGACGTGTGGACCGCGCGCCTCTCCCCCGCAGTGCAGCCGCGGGATCCCGACGTCGGCGAGCGCATCGTCGTCACCGCCATCGAGGGGGCGACCGCCATCATCGTCCCCGCCCAGCGATAACCGCCTGACAACCAAGGAGCCCTCATGCCGATCGACGGAGGATTCATCCTCAACGCCTTCCTGCTCGTGCTCGTCGCGCTCATCGTCCTGTTCGTGCTCGTCACGCTCTTCCGGTCGATCCGCATCATCAAGCAGGGCTTCACGGGCGTGGTCGAGCGGCTCGGCCGCTTCCACCGCGTGCTGCAGCCGGGCCTCAACTTCCTCGTGCCGTTCATCGACCGGGTGTCGTACTCGGTCGACATGCGCGAGCAGGTCCGCTCCTTCCCGCCGCAGCCCGTGATCACCGAGGACAACCTGGTCGTCTCGATCGACACCGTCGTCTACTTCCAGGTGACCGACGCGCGCGCCGCGACCTACGAGATCGCCGACTACCTCTCGGCCGTCGAGCAGCTCACGACCACGACGCTCCGCAACGTCGTCGGCGGCATGAACCTCGAGGAGGCGCTCACGAGCCGCGACACGATCAACGGCCAGCTGCGCAACGTGCTCGACCAGGCGACCGGCAAGTGGGGCCTGCGCGTCGGCCGCGTCGAGCTCAAGGCGATCGACCCGCCCCACTCGATCCAGGACTCGATGGAGAAGCAGATGCGCGCCGAGCGCGACCGCCGCGCCGCGATCCTCACCGCCGAGGGCTCGAAGCAGTCGCAGATCCTCGAGGCCGAGGGCCTCCGCCAGTCCGAGATCCTGCGCGCCGAGGGCCAGGCGAAGGCCCAGGTGCTCCGCGCCAAGGGTGACGCCGAGGCACAGGTGCTGCTCGCGAAGGGTGAGTCCGAGGCGATCGAGCGCGTCTTCGCCGCCATCCACGAGGGCGACGCCGACGACAAGCTGCTCGCCTACCAGTACCTCCAGACGCTCCCGAAGCTCGCCGAGGGCGACGCGAACAAGCTCTGGATCATCCCGTCGGAGCTGACGGATGCGCTGCAGGGCGTCGGGCGCGGATTCTTCGAGGGGCGCGCGCAGGTGCCGTTCCAGAAGGGCCCGTCGAAGCACGACGGCGAGGCCGCCGAGCCGTCGATCCTCGACGAGACCTTCCAGGCCGACTCGGTGAGCGACGTCGAGGTCCCCTCGATCGCCGAGACGCTGCAGGCGAGCGGCATCGACCCGCAGGGCGCCGGCTCGACCGACACCGTCTCCTCGTCGACGTCGCTCGCCGACGAGACGCCGAGCACCGACTACAGCGAGGCGGTCGAGGCGGCCCGCCAGGCGGCGAACGAGGTGCCGGACGCGGAGCCCGGTGCGCAGGGCGGCGTCGACGACGCGAACGACGGCAGGGCACCGCAGGCGTGACGCGCTGACACCCGTGAGCGGCTACCTCGATCCGCGACCGCCGCGCGTGCTCGCGCACCGCGGCCTCGCGCTCGAGGCGCCCGAGAACACCATGTCGGCGTTCATCGCCGCGGTCGACGCGGGGGCGCGGTTCCTCGAGACGGATGTGCACGCGACGGCTGACGGCGTCGCCGTGATCGCGCACGACCCCTCGCTCGACCGCGTCGCCGGGCGGGACGTCGAGATCGAGCAGACGCTGTTCCAGGACCTGCAGCGCATCGACCTCGGCCAGGGCGAGCACGTGGCGGGGCTGCGCGAGGCCCTGCTCGCGCTCCCGGACGCGCGCTGGAACATCGACTTGAAGTCGGATGCGTCGGTCGTCCCCGCGGTGCGCGCGGTCGTCGAGGCCAAGGCGACCGACCGCGTGCTGCTCACCTCGTTCTCGGAGCGCCGGCGCCGCCAGGCGGCGGAGCTCGTGCCGGGCGTCGTGACGAGCGCGTCGCAGTCGATGGTGGCGAAGGCGATCGTCGCGCAGCGGCTCGGGCTCGTGGGGCGGCTGCGCCGGATCCTCGCCCCCGTCGTCGCCGTGCAGGTGCCGCGGCGGCATCGCGGCGTCGAGATCGTCACCGCGCGCAGCGTGCGCGCCTTCCAGGCCGCGGGCGTCGAGGTGCACGTGTGGACGATCAACGACGAAGCCGAGATGCGGGAGCTGCTCGAGCTCGGCGTCGACGGCATCGTCACCGACCGCTGCGACCTCGCGCTGCCGCTCCTCCCGCCCCTCCGTTGATCGAGCAGCGGCCGAAGGCCGCGTATCGAGATCCGGCAACCTTCCCGTTGATCGAGTAGCGGCCGAAGGCCGCGTATCGAGATCCGGCAACCTTCCCGTTGATCGAGTAGCGGCCGAAGGCCGCGTATCGAGATCCGGCCGGCGGCGTCTCGATACGGCGCCTGCGGCGCCTACTCGACGAGCGGGTGGGGCGGCGCCCCTTTCCCTTAATCGAGTAGCGGCCGAAGGCCGCGTATCGAGATCCGGCAACCTTCCCGTTGATCGAGTAGCGGCCGAAGGCCGCGTATCGAGATCCCGCCGGCGGCGTCTCGATACGGCGCCTGCGGCGCCTACTCGACGAGCGGGTGGGGCGGCGCCTACTCGACGAGCGGGTGGGGCGGCGCCTACTCGACGAGCGGGTGGGGCGGCGCCTACTCGACGAGCGGGTGGGGCGGCGCCTACTCGACGAGCGGGTGAGCCGGGCGGGTCAGCGCGGGGGCTTCGGCAGCGCCCGGACGCCCGAGAGCGACCACTTCGTGACCGCGCCTACCGTGCCGAGCTCGTCGCCGAGCCGCATCTTCGAGCTGCCGGTCGCGCGCTCGATGAAGTGGATCGGCACCTCGGCGATCGTGCCGCCCGCTTGCGCGACGCGCACCGCCATCGCGACCTGGAACGCGTAGGCGTCGACCTGGATGGCGTCGAGGTCGATCTTCTCGAGGATCCGGGTGCGGTACACGCGCAGCGAGCTCGTGAGGTCCTGCACGCCGGTCTGCAGCATGCTGCGTGCGTAGACGTTGCCGATGCGCGCGGCGAGCCGGCGGCGCATCCCCATGTTGCGCACGTCGCTGCCCTCGACGAACCGGGAGCCGATCACGAGGTCGACCCCGTCGGCCGACACCCCGAGCAGCTCGGGCAGGTCGTCGGCGTCGTAGGAGCCGTCGGCGTCGGTGATGACGACTCGCGTGGCTCCGCGCGACATCGCGAAGCGCATCCCTTCGATCACCGCGGAGCGGTAGCCGCGCTCGGTGCGGTGCACGACCATCGTGCCGGCGTCGCGCTTCGAGAGGCTGTCGGCGAGCTCGCCGGTGCCGTCGGGGCTGCCGTCGTCGACGATGACGAGCTCGGCGTGCGGCACCGATTGCCGCAAGCGGCCGACCGTGCGCTCGAGCCCGTCGATCTCGTTGTAGGTCGGCACGACGATCATGACGTCAGGCATGCGGCCTCCTCGCTGCTGTCCGGTTCGCGACCCCGAGGCCCGCGAGCGCGAGCCCGGCGCCGATGATGAGCGCGAGGTCGATCCATGCTCCCAGACGGATGCCCGGGGTGACGGTCGTCGACAGCGGCAGCTCCTCGAGCATCGTGCCGGGCTCGTACTGCCGCAGCCGGTCGACCTCGGCGCCGTCGGGGCCGATCATCGCGCTCGTGCCCACCGTCGAGATGTTGACGAGCGCGCGACCCGCCTCGACCGCACGCAGCTGCGCGATCGCGAGCTGCTGCACGTTCTCGGCCGAGCCCTCGCCGAAGTCAGCGTTGTTCGTCGGCGCGAGGATGATCTCTGCCCCGTGCTCGAGCACCATCTCGCGCGCGAGGTGGTCGTCGATGATGTCGAAGCAGATCGCGAGGCCCGCAGTCGTGCCCGCGACGTCGAAGGCGTTCGGGCTCGACGGGTCGATCGAGTAGTCGCGCGGGATGTACTGCAGGAAGCCGAGCGCCTCGAGGATGGGCTCGAAGAAGCCGCGCGCCGGCAGGTACTCCGCGAAGGGCACGGGGTGGCGCTTGCGGTACTCGGCGACCGCGCCCCGACCGGGCTCGACCTGGATGAGCGCGTTGTAGGTGTCGTCGCCGTCGCGCGTGATCGTGCCGGTCACGAGCGGCGCGTCGAAGCGCTCGGTCACGCGGTCGAGGGCCGCCATGGTCGCGGGCGTCTCATCGGCGTACCACTCTGCGGCGTTCTCGGGCCAGACGAGCAGGTCGAGCTGCTCGCCCTCGAGCCCGCGCGTCGCGTCGAGGTGCTGCTCGAGGATCTGGCCGGGCACGCGCGGCGCGAGCAGCCCCGCCTCGCTGTCGCCCTGCACGGCACCGACGCGGATGCTGCCGGCCGGCTCGACGGGGAAGCCCGGGATCGCGACGAGCAGGATGAGCGCGGCGGCGGCGATCGTGAGCCGGCGGCGGAGGATCGTGCGGTGGTGCAGCACGAGCTGCACGAGCAGCGCCGACGCGGCGGCGATGAGGAACGTGAGGCCTGAGAAGCCCACCCAGCTCGTCGTGTCGGCGAGCGGGCTCGCGGCCTGCGAGTGCGCGAGCCTGCCCCAGGCGAAGCCGCCCCACGGCACGCTCGACGAGAGCGACTCGCGCGCCGTCCAGACGGCGCCGAGCAGCAGCGGCATGGCGGCGAACGCGCCGAGCGGCCCCTGCACGCGCGGCTCGCCCCATCGCCACGCGAGCGCGAGCGCGATCCCGCCGAGCCCCCACCACGCCGCCATCCACGCCGTGAGCGCGACGAGCGGCACGAGCCCGAGGTAGACGGTGATCCACTGGATGTGGAGCAGGAAGAAGATCGCGCCGGTCGTGAAGCCGAGGCCGAAGGCGGCGCCGAGCGATCGACCGCGCAGGGCGACGATCGCGAGGCCGACGGCGGGCACGACGAGCGGCCACCAGCCGAACGGCTGGAAGGCGAAGGGCATGATCGCGCCGGCTCCGATCGCGGCCGCCCACGCGTAGGCGAGCGGGAGCGGAGCGCGCGAGCGCGAGCGGCGCGCGGCCGCGGTCGCCGCCCTGGTCGCGGTCACAGCGCCGACCCCGACGCCTCGACGACACCGCGGCGGATCCGCTCGACCGCCTCGTCGGCGGTGCGGCGCAAGCGCTTCGGCGCGACTTGCGCGAGCTGCTCGAGCACGTCGATCGTCTGCTTCGTCCAGCGCACGAAGTCGCCGGCGGCGAGCTCGGTGTCGCGCAGCACGCCCTCGAGCGGGTAGCTGCGCGCCCAGCGGTGCATCGCGAGCGTCAGGCCCGTCTGCAGCGGGTCCGAACCGGGCAGCCGGTGCGACTGCTCGAGGTCGTCGAGCTGCGCCCAGAGCCGCTGCGTCGCGTCGAGCGCCTCGACGAACGGGCCCTTCGGCAGCATCCGCTCGGGCAGCATGCCCTCGTCGCGGCGGCCCTCGAAGACGAGCGCGCTCGCCATCGCCGCGAGCGCCGGCGCGTCGAGCTGCGACCAGAGCCCGCGACGCAGGCTCTCCGCCGTCAGCAGGTCGCGCTCGCCGTAGATGCGGCGCAGCACCTCGCCGGCTTGCGTGACGCGCTCGCCGTCGTCGGTGTGCTCGATGTAGCCGAGCTCACGGAGGATCTCAGTGATGCGGTCGAAGGCCTGCGCGATCTGGCCCGTGCGGCGATCGATCTGCCGCTCGGCCTTCTCGATGTCGCGGCGCAGCCGCCAGTAGCGCTCGCCCCAGCGCGCGTGCTGCTCGCGCTCGGGGCACGCGTGGCACGGGTGCGCGCGCATCCGCCGCCGCACGCCTTGCAGCTGCCGCTGCAGCCGCTCGTGCTCGCCGTGGCTCAGCCCGGCGCGCGCGGCGTCGCGCTCGAGGTCGCTCACCTCGCGCCGCAGCGCCGCGTACTCGGAGAAGTCGCCGAGGTGGCACCGCATCGACTCCTCGTAGCCCGCGAGGCTCGCGCGTTGGTCGACGACCCGGCGCGCGAGCTGCACGACCGACCGATCCGCCTGGAACTGCGCGAACGAGGTCTCGAGCACCTCGCGCGTGCCGGCGACGCCGAGCCGGTCGACGAGGTTGACGGCCATGTTGTACGTCGGCCGGAAGCTCGAGTGGAGCGGGTAGGTGCGCCGCGATGCGAGCGAGGCGACCTCGACCGGCTGCAGCTTGCCGTTCCAGATGACGACCGCGTGGCCCTCGGTGTCGATGCCGCGGCGGCCGGCGCGGCCGGTGAGCTGCGTGTACTCCCCCGGCGTGATGCGCACGCGCGCCTCGCCGTTGAACTTCTCGAGCTGCTCGAGCACGACGGTGCGCGCGGGCATGTTGATGCCGAGCGCGAGCGTCTCGGTCGCGAAGACGACCTTGAGCAAGCGAGCGCGGAAGAGCTCCTCCACGACCTCCTTGAAGACCGGCAGCAGGCCGGCGTGGTGGGCCGCGACGCCGCGCTCGAGCCCGTCGAGCCAGTCCCAGTAGCCGAGCACCGCGAGGTCGGCGTCGTCGAGCAAGCGGGTGCGCTCGTCGACGATCGCGCGGATCTCGGCGCGATCCTCCGGCGTCGTGAGCCGCACGCCGCCGGAGACGACCTGCTGCACCGCCGCGTCGCAGCCGGCCCTCGAGAAGATGAAGTCGATCGCGGGCAGCATCTCGCGGTCGTCGAGCATCCCGATGAGCGCGACCCGGTCGACGCGCGCGGGGAAGCCGCCGCCCCGCGGGGGTCGCTGGCCGCCCTTCGGCGGGCGGCGCGAGCGGTAGCGGTTGTGGCCGCCGCGATCCCGATGCCCGTGCGCGGCGGAGTCGGCGAGGTCGGTGCCGCGCGCGAGCTCGACGAGCTCGCGGCCGGGCCGGTGCGTCTCCTCGCCGGCCTTCGAGTCGAAGAGGTCGACGAGGCGGCCGCGGATGTGCACGTGCGCGTCGAGCGGCACCGGTCGGTGCTCGCTCACGATCACGCGCGTGTCGCCGCGCACGGCGTCGAGCCACGCACCGAACTCCTCGGCGTTCGAGACCGTCGCCGAGAGCGAGACGAGCCGCACGTGCCGCGGCAGGTGGATGATGACCTCTTCCCACACGGGCCCGCGGAACCGGTCCGCGAGGTAGTGCACTTCATCCATCACGACGTACTCGAGCTCCGAGAGGTTCCGGCCCTCGTAGAGCATGTTGCGCAGCACCTCGGTCGTCATGACGACGATGCGGGCGTCGCCGTTGATCGACGTGTCGCCCGTGAGGAGACCGACGGATGCGTGCCCGTAGACCTCGGTGAGCTCGCGGTGCTTCTGGTTCGACAGCGCCTTCATCGGCGTCGTGTAGAAGACGCGGCCCGTGGGCGCCTCCATCGTGATGCGGATGGCGAACTCAGCGACGACGGTCTTGCCCGCGCCCGTCGGGGCGGCGACGAGCACGCTCGAGCCCGCCTCGATCGCCTCGCACGCCTCGCGCTGGAACGGGTCGAGCCCGAACGGCATCGCGCGCGCGAACGCCTCGGTCGCGGCGCTCACGCGGCTGCTCCGCTCGCCCCGGTCGCCGCGAGCCCGGCCTCGCGCTTCGCTCGCCTGCGGTCGACGAGCAGCGCGATGCCCGCGGCGGCGAAGTACAGCACGACCATCGGCACGGCGATGATGAACATGCTGAGCACCTCTCCGGCGGGCGTGACGAAGGCGCCGAAGAGGGTCGCGGCGAGCACGGCCCAGCGCCAGCCCTTGATGATCGCCGCGCCGCTCAGCACGCCCGCGAGGTTGAGGAAGACGACGATGACCGGCAGCACGTACGAGACGCCGACGGCGAAGACGAGCTTGAGCGAGAAGTCCCAGTAGTCGGATGCGCCGAGGAACGCGGTGAAGCCGTCGGGTGTGAAGCCGACGAAGAGCCGGATGATGCGCGGCAGCACGAACCAGCCCGTGGCGCAGCCGCCGATGAAGAGCGGCACCGCCGCGGCGATGAAGCCGAGCACGTAGCGTCGCTCGATGCCGCGCAGCGCCGGGACGACGAAGGCGAGCAGCTGCCAGATCCAGATCGGGCTCGAGAGGATGAGGCCGAGGAAGAACGCGATCCGCATCTGCACGTCGAGCGCCTGGGTGATGTTCGTCACGTTGAGCTCGACCGGCAGGCCGGCTGCCTGCAGGTCGTCGAGGGGCGCGCTCAGCAGCTGCAGGAGCGGCGCGGCGAGGAAGAAGCCGCCGATCGCGGCGAGCACGAAGGCGACGCCGGAGATGAGGAAGCGCCGCTTGAACTCGCGCAGGTGCCCGGCGAGGCGCATGGTGGCCTCTGGGTTCGACTGGCGCCCCTTGCGGGCCATGCGCTACTTCCGGTCGGAGCTGGAGGCCTGGTCGTCGGTCTCGGAGGAAGCGGGCGCGTCGGTGCCGTCGCCCTTGACCTCCTTCTTCAGGATGTTGACCGACTGGCCGAGGCTGCGCGCGAGCGCCGGGAGCTTCGAGGCGCCGAAGATGAGCACGACGATGATGAGGATGATCCACCAATGCGATGCCGCATTGTTGAAGAAACCGGGCATGATCGTCCTCCGCGCTCGTCCGACTCCTCTATCCTACCGGTCCGTCGCCGGTCCGTCCCCTAGGGCTGCCGCAGCGAATCGGTGCATCGACCGCCGCAGGCTCGCGGGCGCGACGATCTCGGCGTCGCCGCCGCACGCGGCGACCGCGCTCAGCACGCTCGCCTCGCTCCACAGCTCGATGTCGAGCCGCACGCGGCCGCCGTCGACCGAGACGGGCTCGCTCGTGGCGTAGTCGGCGAGCAGCGCCGCGGCCGCGCGCGTCGCGACGATCTGGGCCGTGCCCGAGACGGGGCGCTCGAGCGCGGGCATCGACTCGGGCCACGGCAGGTCGGTGCCCTCGATCGACTCGACGCGGTCGAGCCGGAAAGTGCGCGCGTCGTGCCGGTCGAGGTCGAACCCGCGCACGAACACCTGGCCCTCGCGCAGCTCGAGGCGCGTCGGGGCGACACGGCGCTGCTGCGAGCCCTCGCCGGGCTTGCGGTAGTCGATCGAGAGCACGGTGCGCGCGCGGATCGCGTCGCGCACGAGCTGCGCGGCGCGCGGCACCTCGAGGCGGTCGACGGCGACGGTGTCGGCGCCGCGCGAGGCGGCACCGCGCAGCTTCGCCTGCAGCGCCTCGACGCGCTCGGGCGCCGCGTCGGTGTAGCCGGCGACGAGCGAGAGCCCCGCGATGAGCGCGCTCGCCTCGCGCGGCGAGAGCCGCACGGTCTCGTCCTCGAAGGCTGGCCGCATCGTCACCGAGATGACGTCCTGCTCCTCGAAGGCGTCGAAGTCGATGTCGAAGCGGATGAAGTCGCCCGCGCCGTCGGGCACGCCCGACATGAACACGCGCCGCACGGCCTCCCGGATTCGGTCCTCGTCGACGCCGAAGTGCGCGGCCGCCTCGGCGACGGTGACCGAGCCGGATGCGGTGACGTACTGGATGAGGGAGAGCAGCAGCCCGATGCCCCGCTCCACGCGCGACGCGCTCATGCGTCCTCCCCCGGGTCGGCGTGCGCGTCCCGCACGCGCTCGAGTCGCGCCCGCACGAGCGCGCGCTGCTCCTCGGGCCAGACGACCTGCACGTCGGCGCCGAACGCCGCGAGCTCGTCGGCGAGCAGGTGCCGATCGGCGTGGTGCACGACGAGCAGCCCGTTCTCCTCGAGGGTGCCGGGACGGTGGCGCAGGCGGATGTCGGCGTCGCTGCCCGGCACCGCGAGCACACCGACCGACGCGCCCGCCCAGATCTCCTCGAGCTTCGCGAGCGCGCCGCTCGCGGCATCCGCCGGCACCTCGAACGGCGTGCGCGCGGCGCGGTCCTTCACGGGCGACACGATGCGCTGCATGAGGAACGTGCGCGAGTCCTCGGCGCCGAGGTCGAAGCCCACGAGCATCCAGCGCCCGCGGAACAGCACGGTCGCCCACGGCTGCACCGTGCGCGTGCGCGGCGCGCGCTCGCCGGGCTTGAGGTAGTCGAAGACGACCTCGCGGCCGCGGTCGGCGGCGCGCTTGAGCGCCTGGAAGGCGCTCTCGCGCGGGCGCTGCCGCGGCAGCAGCACCTCGGCGACCGCCGGCTCCTCGGTGCGGCCGGGCGTGCGCTCGAGCGGCAGCCCGCCCCGGAACTCCGGGTCGGCGCGCAGCTTGAGTGCCGCGCGCTGCGCCTCCTCGGTGAGCCCGCCCTCGTGCCACACCCGCAGCGCGAGGTCGAGCAGCTCGCGCTCGTCGGCGTCGAACTGCAGCTCGGCGGGGTCGCCCAGCACGCCGTCGAGCACGCGGTAGCGCGCCTGCTGGTTGCTGTCGTCGCCCGGGGGCTGCACGACGTCGATGACGATGCCGTGCTCGCGCAGCGCGTCCTTGTCGCGCTCGAACATGCGCTCGAGCGCATCGCCGGGCGCTTGGCCCTGGTAGCCGGCGACGCGCTCGAAGAGCTCGTGCTTCGTGAAGCCGGCGCGCGCGTCGACGAGCGCGAGCAGCAGGGAGAACTGCCGCTCCTCAGCCTCGATCCTCGCCATCAGCGCGCGAGCCTCACTCGGCGGGGTCGACCCGGTCGAGGATGTCGATGACGAACAGCAGGTGCTCGCCCTCGCCGATCGACGCGGGCCGCGTGGCCGGGTCGTCGTAGCCGAGCTCCGGCGGGATCGAGACGACGACCTGGCTGCCGACCGGCTGGCCGACGACCGCGTCGACGAAGCCCGGGATGAGGTTCGCGTCGGAGATGGTCATCTCGGTGGGGCTGCCCTTCTCCCACGACGAGTCGAAGACCTCCTCGGTCTCCCAGATGATGCCGGTGTAGTGCAGCAGCACGGTGTCGCCCTCGGCGACCTCGGGGCCGGTGCCCTCGATGCTCTGCATGACGGTGAGCTCGGCCGGTGCGGGCGAGCCGGGGAAGGTGACGCCCGGCTGGCCGTTGGGCGCGAGCGCGATCGCGGGCATGCCCTGCTGGCCCGGGCGCGGGTTGCCCTCGGCGCGGCCGGGCCGCACGTCGCTCACGCCGAGCACGACGACAGCGGTGTCGGCCGGCGCGATGTCCATCGACTCCGACGCGGCGCCCGGGCCGAAGAGCTCGGCGATCGTGGTCGTGAGCACGACGTGACCGCCCGGGGCGGCGCAGTCGACGGCCTGCGCGAGCACCGACTCGCCGCCGACGCTGACGCGCAGGGGGTTGGCTGCCCCGCCGGCTGCGCCGGCGGCGTAGGAGCTCGAGATGAGCTCGCCCGTCTTGCCGGAGTACACGACGTAGTTCGTGTCGACGGTGTCGCCGTCGGCCGCGCGCTCGCCCTCGCCGCCGAGCACCTGCGCCTGGTTGCCGTCGGTCACGAGCGGCACCTGGAAGCTCGCCTCCGGGGCGTCGCCCGACGTGTCGACCGAGACCTCGCCGGTCGCGGCGCCCGGCTGCAGCAGCGGCTCGCAGCCGTCGAGGCCGTCGGCGGGCGCCTGGCACGCGGTGAGGCCGGCAGCTGCGACGAGCAGCGCGGCGATCGAGAGGGGGCGAGTGCGCACGGCGAAGCCTTTCGAGGTTTGTGAATCGGCGTCAGTCTAGCGGCGGGGCGGCGTCCGACCCCGCCTCGCCGTCGCCGAGGATCGCCTCGGCCTGGCGCTTCGCGTCGCGGACCGCGCGGCGCATGCGCTTGTCGCTCGGCGTGCGGTCGCCGAGCGCGCCCGGCGTCCACGCCTCGATGTCGGCCTCGGCGAAGTCGGCCTTCGCGGCCCGGCGGCGGAACGAGGGCAGCTCGACGCCGTCCGCGACGCGTCGTGCCGTCATGAGGAAGCCGGTGTGCGCGACCATGCGGTGGTCGGGCCGCACGGCGAGGCCCTCGACGTGCCAGCCGCGCACGAGCGTCTCGGAGGACACGGGTGCCGTGAAGCGGCCGTCGGCACGGATCGCCTCGACGGTGCGCGAGAGCTGCGTCACCGTCGCGACGTAGGCGAGCACGAGGCCGCCGGGGCGGAGGGCGCGAGCGGTCGCGTCGACGCACTCCCACGGCGCGAGCATGTCGAGCAGCACCCGGTCGGCCTCGCCGTCGGCGACGTGCTCGGGCAGCTCCTCGGCGAGGTCGCCGAGCACCGTCTCCCAGTTCGCGGGTCGCTCGCCGAAGAAGCCGGCGACGTTCGCCTCGGCGACCTCGCGGAACTCCTCGCGCCGCTCGAACGAGACGAGCCGGCCGGTGCCGTGGAGGGCGCGCAGCAGCCAGAGCGAGAGCGCGCCGGAGCCGACGCCCGCCTCCACGACCGTGAGGTCGGGGTGGATGTCGGCGAAGCCGAGGATGTGGGCCGCATCCTTCGGGTAGATGATCGCGGCGCCGCGGGGCATCGACATGACGTAGTCGTGCAGGAGGGGGCGGATCGCGAGGTAGGGCGCCTCACCCACGTGCACGAGCGAGCCGTCGTCGAGCCCGATGAAGGACTCGTGCGCGAGCGCGCCGTGCTGCGTGTGGAACTGCTTGCCCTCGGTGAGCACGATCGTGTTGAGGCGCTGCTTCGGGCCGGTCAGCTGCACGACGTCGCCCCACTGGAAGGGGCCGGTCCTGCCCATCACGCGCGGGCCTCGGCGATCGCGGTGGCGAGGTCGGCGGGCGTGCGCCCGGCGAGCGAAGGCCAGTGCACGAGCCCGGGCACGCCGTGCAGGTCGACCGCGTGCGGCACGCCGATCGTGACGAGACCGGCGGCGAGGGCGCTCGCCGCGCCGGTGCGCGAGTCCTCGATCGCGACGGCGTCCTCGGCGGCGACGCCGAGCAGCTCGAGCCCGAGCCGGTAGGGCTCGGGGTCGGGCTTGCCGCGCTCGCACTCGTCGCCCGCGACGGTGGCGTCGAACGGCGGGCCGCCGAGCGAGCGCGCGAACGCCGCCTCGACGCGGTCGACGATCGAGCGCGTCGACATCGTCACGAGTGCGACGGGCACCTGCTCGTCGCGGAGCGCGCCCAGCAGCTCGAGGGCGCCTGGTCGGGCGGGCAGGGCGTCGTCCATCCACGCGAGCACCTCGCCCACGAGCCGGTCGACGATCTCCTGCTCCCCCATCGGCACGCCGCGCTCGATGAAGTAGCGAGCCCCGTCCCAGAGGTCAGAGCCGACGAGCGCCTCCGCGTCGGCGGCCGTCCACTCGACGCCGTGCTCCTGGGCGAGCCTCGACTCGGCGGCCATCCACGCGGGCTCGGTGTCGACGAGGGTCCCGTCGAGGTCGAACAGCACAGCACCGATCGGTCGCGAGGGGGGTGGGGTCACCGCGCCAGCCTAGCCGGGCGGAATAGAGTGGACGTCCGACGTGAGGAGGTGCCGCGCGTGGCACGAGGACCCATCGAGGGACGCATCATGGTCGTCGCCTTCGAGGGCTGGACCGACGCAGGCGATGCGGCGAGCACCGCGGTGCGGCGGCTCGTCGAGGCGTGCGAGCTCGAGGCCTTCGACGAGATCGAGCCCGACGAGTACGTCGACTTCGCGATGCACCGACCGGTCGTGCGCACGCTCGACGACGGCACGCGCGCGCTGCAGTGGCCCTCGAGCGTCGCCTACGCGCCGACACGGCCCTCGGCGCGGAAGGCGCTCGCCGCCGACGCCGGCCTCGACGTCTCGAGCGGCAACGAGGGCGAGGTGTTCGCGCTCGTCGGGGCCGAGCCGAGCCGCAACTGGGCCGCCTACGCGGCGGAGTTCCTCGAGATCGCCCGCGGCTGCGAGGTCGAGGCGATCGTCTTCGTCGGCGCGATGCTCGCCGACGTGCCGCACACGCGTCCGATCGCGACCTCCGTCTCGAGCGACAGTCGCGAGCTCCAAGCTCGGCTCGGCGTGCTGCAGAGCGAGTACGAGGGGCCGACGGGCATCATGACGGTGCTCTCCCTCGCCGCGCAGGACGCCGGCATCCAGACCGCCTCGCTCTGGGCATCCGTTCCCCACTACGTGCACAACGCACCGGCGCCCAAGGCGGTCATCGCGCTGCTCGACCGGCTCTCGGAGATGATCGACGTCACGATCCCGCTCGGCGACCTCATCGAGCAGTCGGGCGAGTGGGAGCGCGGCATCGACGAGATCACCGAGCGCGACGACGACATGCGCGCCTACATCGGCAAGCTCGAGGAGCAGCGCGACGCGGTCGAGAGCCCCGAGGCCTCCGGCGAGGCGATCGCGCACGAGTTCGAGCGCTTCCTGCGCGACGAGAACCGCCGACCCCGGCCCGACCCGCAGGGCGACGGCGACCGCCCGGACGACGCGCCGCCGGTCTGACGCCTAGCGCCGCTCGATGGAGCGGAGGTCGATGCCGAGCAGCGCGTCGATCGCGGCGAGGCTGCCCTCGTCGGCGGGCGCGCGCAGCGCGAAGGCGTCGACCGCCTGCAGCGCCGCGGGCGTGTTGAGGTCGTCCTGCAGCGTCACGCGCAGCCACGGCACGACGCTGTCGTCGCGCGAGGGGTCGTCGGCGGGCGTCGCCGCCCACTCGAGCCAGCGGTCGAGCCGGGCCTCCGCGGCCTCGAGCTCGCCAGGCATCCACTCCCAGTCGGCGCGCCAGTGGTGGTCGAGCAGCGCGAGCCGGATCGCGGCGGGCCGCGCGCCCTGCTCGCGCAGCCGCGACACGAGCACGAGGTTGCCCCGCGACTTCGACATCTTCTCGCCCTCGAACGCGACGAGGCCCGCGCCCAGGCGCACCTCGCTGAACAGGTCGGCGCCGAGCGCGAGCGCATGGTGGCCCTGCATCTCCTGGTGCGGGAAGCGCAGGTCGCGGCCGCCCGCCGCGACCGTGAAGGGCGCGCCGAGCTCCGCCATCGCGATGACGGTGCACTCGACGTGCCAGCCGGGTCGGCCGCGGCCGAGCGGCGAGTCCCACGCGGGCTCCCCCGGTCGCTCGGCGCGCCACAGCAGCGGGTCGAGCGGCGAGCGCTTGCCCGGCCGGTCGGGGTCGCCGCCGAACTCGCGCGTGAGCTCGAGCATCTCGGCCTCGTCGGTGCGGCTGCCCGCGCCCATGGGGAACTGCCGCGAGCGGCTCGAGTCGAACAGCACGTCGACGCCCGGGACGCCATCGGCCGGGAGCGTGTAGGCGTCGCCGGTGTCGAGCATCCGCTGCACCGCCTCGGCGATCGGGTCGATCCGCTCGGTGACCGCGACCCACGAGTCGGGCGGCAGCACGCGCAGCGCCGCCATGTCCTCGCGGAAGAGCTGCTGCTGCGCCTCGGCGAGCTCGCGCCAGTCGACCCCGTCGCGCGCCGCGCGCTCGAGCAGCGGGTCGTCGACGTCGGTCGAGTTCATCGCCGTGCGCACCTCGAGGCCCGCGTCGAGCCACACGCGCGTGAGGGTGTCGAAGGCGAGGTACGTGAAGGCGTGCCCGAGGTGCGTCGCGTCGTAGGGCGTGATGCCGCACGTGTACATGGATGCGGTGGGCCGGTCACCGTCGGCCACGGCGGGCACGAGCGCCCGGCCGTCGCGGCGGACGTCGTGCACGCTCGGGCGCTCCCCCGCGCCGTGGCCGAGCTCGGCGAGCGAGGGCACCGCGGGACGCTGCCAGGCGCGCATCAGAGAGCCTCGATCCAGCCGGCCGAGAGGGCGACGAGCAGCACACCGCCGAGGGCGATGCGGTAGATCACGAACGGCGCGAAGCTGCGCCGCGAGATCCACGCCATGAGCCAGCGGATGACGGCGAGACCGACGACGAAGGCGACGGCGGTCGCGAGGATCGTCGGGCCCCAGCCGAGGCCGATCGACGACGGCTCGGTGAAGGCCTGGTAGGCCTCGTAGAAGCCCGAGCCGAAGACGGCCGGCACCGCGAGGAAGAACGCGTACTTCGCCGCGGCGGGACGCTCGTAGCCGAGCGCGCGGCCCATCGTGACCGTCGCGCCCGAGCGCGAGACGCCCGGGATGAGCGCGAGCACCTGCGCGACGCCGATGAGCAGGCCGTCGCGGTAGGTCGTCGTCTCGAGCGTCTTGACGCGCTTGCCGAGCATGTCGGCGAGGCCGAGGATGACGCCGAAGACGATGAGCACGGTCGCGGTGATCCAGAGGCTGCGCAGCTGGTCGCGGATGAGGTCCTGGAAGAGCACGCCCGCGATCACGATCGGCACCGTGCCGATGATGACGAGCCATCCCATCTTGACGTCGGGGTCGTCCTTCGCGACCGTGCCGCGGAAGGAGCCGAACCACTTCGCGATGATGCGGGAGATGTCGCGCCAGAAGAAGATGACGACCGCGAGCTCGGTGCCGATCTGCGTGATCGCGGTGAACGTCGCGCCGGGATCCTCCGCGCCGGGCAGCAGCTCGCCCGCGATGCGCAAGTGGGCGCTCGAGGAGATGGGCAGGAACTCGGTGGCGCCCTGCAGCGCCCCGAGCACGATCGCGATCAGCCAGTCCATGGTCCCCTGGTCGGTAGGCGGGATGTCAGTACGTCAGCAGCAGGTCTTCGAGCACGTCGGTGCCGAAGTCGAGGGCGTCGAGCGGCACCCGCTCGTCGACCCCGTGGAACATCGCGGCGAAGTCGAGGTCGGGCGTGAGCCGCAGCGGCGCGAAGCCGTAGCCGGCGATGCCGAGCTCGGCGAGCGACTTGTTGTCGGTGCCGCCCGAGAGCATGTACGGCAGCACGGGCGCCTCGGGGTCGAAGCGGCCGAGCGAGGCGGCCATCGCGTCGACGAGCCCGCCGCCGAAGGGATGCTCGATGCCGATGTCGCCGTGCACGAGCTCGAGCTCGATGTCCTCGCCGACGAGCGCGCGGATCGCGTCGATCGCCTCCCGCTCGCGGCCGGGCAGCGGGCGCACGTCGATGCGCGCCTCGGCGACCGAGGGGATGACGTTGTGCTTGTAGCCCGCGTCGAGCATCGTCGGGTTCGCCGTGTGGCGGAGGCTCGAGCGCAGGAAGCGCGAGACGGTGCCGGTGCGCTCCGCGACCGCGTCGGGATCGTCGTCGTCCACGCCGAGCAGCGCCGCGATGCGCGCGATGAGCTCGCGCGTCGTGTCGGTGAGCTCGACGGGGAACTCGTGCGCGCCGACCGCGGCGACCGCGGCGGCGAGCTTCGTCACCGCGTTGTCGCGCATGTGCTGCGAGCCGTGCGCGGCGGTGCCGCGAGCGCGCAGCAGGATCCACTGCAGCGCCTTCTCGCCCGTCTGCAGGAGGTAGGCGCGGCGGCCGCCGACCTCGATCGAGTAGCCGCCGACCTCGCTGATCGCCTCCGTCGCGCCCTCGAAGAGCTCCGGGTGGTTGCGCACGAGCCACTGGGCGCCGTAGGCGCCGCCCGCCTCCTCGTCGGCGAAGAACGCGACGACCAGGCCGCGCCGCGGGCGTCGGCCGCTCGCGAGGATGCGCTCGAGCGCGGCGAGGATCATGGCGTCCATCTGCTTCATGTCGACGGCGCCTCGGCCCCACAGCAGGCCGTCACGGATCTCGCCCGCGAAGGGGTCGACGCTCCACTCGCTCGCGTCCGCGGGCACGACGTCGAGGTGGCCGTGCACGACGAGCCGAGGGAGGCTCGGGTCCTCGCCGTCGATGCGCGCGACGACGCTCGCGCGGCCCGGCGCCGACTCGAAGGTCTCGCTCTCGACGCCCATCGACGCGAGCACCGCGCTCACGTACGCCGCGGCATCCGCTTCACCGGAGGACCGACCGCCGCCCCAGTTCTGCGTGTCGATGCTGATGAGGTCCCGGGCGAGCTGCACGGTGCGGGAGAGGCCATCGGTCACCGCTCAAGGCTAGCCGCCCGCTGATGCGAAGCAGTGCGAGCCGGACTCGGCAGCCTGGTGGTCGAGGGCGGGTCTCGGAGCGTGCTAGAGTCATTTCTCGGTCCTGCAAAGGAAGCCGACACTCTGCGCGGGTGGCGGAATTGGCAGACGCGCTAGCTTGAGGTGCTAGTGCCCGTATTAGGGCGTGGGGGTTCAAGTCCCCCCTCGCGCACGAGAGAGGCCCGGAGCGATTCGCTCCGGGCCTCTTCCCGTTCCTGGGCGCAGTCTCCCTCGGGTTATTGGCCAAAACGTGTGGATGCGTTCGGGTGTGTCATGAGTGTCCGGCCCAGCCTGCGCGTTGCCAGAGTCCTTCGTCGGCGGCGAGGCCGGTGCCGTAGAGGCCGGTTGGCT
>NZ_JAFCWN010000005.1:0-272743 GCF_049897585.1 Agrococcus sp. TSP3-2-1 | reverse complement strand
GCCTCGAGCACCTCCGCGGCTCCGCGCTCGGCTTCCGCAACCTCGCCAACTACATCGCCCGATCCCTGCTCGAAGCCGGCGGCTTCAGACCGGCGCTACACCCTCAAATGCGATGAGCCACTTTCTCGCGGCGTATGTCGTTCCCGAACCCCTCCTCGCACGTTGGCCCGCTGATGAGTCGGACGGCATGGTCAAGCTCAACAAGGAGCGGCTGCTCATGGAGCGGCGCCACGCACTGAAGGATGCGTTCAGACGAGGCGCGTGGATCGAGCCGAGGTTCGACGATCTGGTCGGAGCCCGAGTCTGGGAGGACATTCGAGGCCGCCCCTCGCTCTTCGGCGATCCGCGCGCGGTGACCGTCTATCTGGAGCACCTCGCGGGCGCCGGGGAAGCCGGCGATAAAACGAGGCAGCAGACTGACATCCTCCGCGAAGTTGCACTCCGGCTGTATCGGAAGGCGGCGCTGATCGCTACGCCGTTGCTCAGTGACGCTCAGTTCGCAGATGTCGTTGCATCGGCTGTCGAAGAGGCTCGCGGTACGCGCCCGACAGCACGCGAGACGGTCAGCGGTGGACCCCTTGTTGACTTCATCTATCAAGCCGCGACGCTGGGCGTCGACATCGAGCCTGCTTTGCGATTCGAGGCGCCATCGTGGGGCGAGGTCCCTGCCCTCGAGGATGCTCTGCGCGAGCGCGCCGCAGAGCTAGGTGCGACAGAGGCCTCCGAGATCGCAGACCTTCACCTTCGTCTGCTCGCGCGCTGGCGGCAGCTCGAGAACGAGCTTCGGCGTGTAGCCCTGGCGGGCATCCTGCACTTTCTGCTGGAGGCTGACGGTCACCACGACGCGCGCGCCGGTGGCCTGCTCGACGACCTGGCGATCGCGAATCTCGCGACCCAGCTGATCGCGGCGTACACGCAGTCTGCCGATATCAATCTTCGAAACGTAACAGTGCGCGCGGATGCGACAGTATCGCCCACGCGACATTGACGGGATGCGTATCGAACGCCGTCGCGATCTCCGAGACAGCGGCCCCATTATCGAACATCGCGACCGCCTCGTTGCCCGACGCGTTCACGAATCGCCTCGACTCAATCGGGCGCAGGAACCTCACGTCGTCGCGGGGCAGACCAAGCAATACCTCTATGAGGATGCCAAGCGCTTCCTTCGCCGACATGCTCACCTCATCGGCGACCTCCTGCAGCTCGCGACCCGCCCGGAAGCCGCTGACGACCCGACGCTCGATTTCGTCGCCCCATGAGCTCGCATCCCAGCCAGCCGTGTTTCGCTCAAGCCGGCTGTCCGACGGCTTGGTGGGTACGACGGAACCTTTGGGCGGCAGTAGGGCACCCGACGGGTCACCTTCCGACGAGATCGGCAGCACCAGGAGTCGTTCCTGACGAGCGATGAGGAACCAGGCGGCCGCTTCGATTGAGAGACCGGTCTGCGATGCCGCCTGGCGCAACGAAACACCTTCCCTCATCGATCGCACGATCTGCGGGCCAACGCTCCGCTCGATCGCATCGATCTCGGTCGCGTCCGGAAGCCGTGATGCGAAACCCACTGTCACTGACGTCAATGCGGGAAGCAGTTCCCGCGCCAGCCGCGCGCGCCCGATTCCCCGCAGGGCCGCAATCTGATCGAGGGACTCGCCTGCGAAATAAGATGCCAGGAGCGCATCGGCGCTCACTTCAGCGCGGACGCCTTTCGTCCTTCGCGCAGCTTCCGAAAGCGCCTCGCCTGTCGAACTCGTTGAGCTCGGGCTCGAGGCAGGCGCATTCCTGCGGTGAGCACTGTCCAGTTCAAAGGCACGGCGATTCGCGATGGGCCGAGACGGTTCGCTCACGAGGGTCCAACCGACCGCCACCGTAGACATGAAATGACTTCTCGCGATTTGTTCGACTGATCTGCCTAGTTGATACTCATGCACGACCGAGGCAATTGTGTCTTGATCACGTACCGAGCCACGGAGCATAGCCTCGGCGTGCACCGAGGCGAGTTCGATATCGAGGAGATCCAGCAGCAACCGCTGCGCGAGCGCCGCCTCGGTCAGGCCAGCGGACGCCTGGATCTCATGGAGCGGGATCCCGTCGAAATACATCGAAGTCACTTCCCGTGACGACCCGTTCGAGCTACCCGCTTCCGTGTTAATCCGAGTGCTTCCAACGACGGGCCCGCCCCGTGACGCGCCGGCCTCTATCGCGATGTGATCGGCTCGCGGCTGCGCCCGCGGCTCGGCGTCCAAGCCGTCGGAACCCTCGAGCTGCCAGTCAGGTCGTTCCAAGATGTCGATGGGCGCCGCGACTGCGCCTTTGATGGCCCGAAGGCCTAGCCGTGTCGCAAGCTCCGCGTAAGACTTCTCCAAGGCTGACATGGCTTCATCGTAAGCAATTCCCAACGATCACGCTCCGATCGACTGCAAGTAGATCGGGGGAAGATCCGAACAGCGGCCGTCGTGCGCAGCCTCGACGAGATCTACAGCCGGCACGCGGGTCCACCCGCTTGTGCCCGACGCGCATCATCCGTCATCGGGCTCGAAGTGCATCAAGTAGGTCTCGTCGTCCACACGGTAGAAGGTGACATATCGACTCCCGAACCGATCGAGGTCCGAGAGGTTCACCGGAGCCCCGCTCGCCACACCAAGTCTCTCCCGGAAGTACTCACCCAGTTGCGCATTGTCCTCTGGCGTCTGTAGCGCCTTCCCATTGTCCTGCGCCACGACGAGAACCATTCCTCGACCGTCTGAAGTCACAACCTGGAAGTGCCTTCCTCGCTCGGGGAAGAAGCCCTCCTGGGCCTCCGACCTCTGCAACGACCTCGGTACGGGAATGTAGGCCTGGTTGGGATCCCGCCCCTCTCGCTGTCCCCAGTTCAAGCCGCTCTTGTCGTGGATACGATTCTCGCGCTCGATGAACAGTGGGATGCGGACCGCCGGCTCGCCCCACCGAGGCTCGGCCGGGTCGTCGGTCTCGAAGACACGGGCTTCCGCCGCTCGCTTCTTAATGCCCACCACGCGTTCCGCGTCCGGGTCGTCGCAGGTGATCACGTGCGGCGACACTTCCAGCCAATACGCAGCAGCCAGATCTGGATCCATTGCGAGCATCGACTCGGAATGCGACGCGCTTCGAGCAACGGTGCCAAACCCGAACTGGGAGTAGTTAGCAGACCCGAGGAACGCCTCGACCGGCTTTCCGTCCCTCGACCATACATAAATCTTCGAGTGATTCGATCGTGGCGGACGAAGGTACGAGACCGAGAGCTCGAGCGGGTAGCGCGACTGCAGGGAAAGAAACCCCAGGTGCGAGGCCTCAAGAATGCCCTCGATCCCGGTCATCCCGCAGACAAGTTCGATCGCCGGCAACCGTTTGAACCGGCGGAAGAGCTCTTCCCGATGCCTCGTGAGCATGGCAGGAGATCCGTAGCCCGATACGATCTGGAGCTCGTTCGCCCCCCGCTCGAACGGCTCGACGAGGACGCGCCTGAAGAGCTCTGAAGTCAAGAGACCCTGGAAGTTCTCGGCGCGCATGTACCCCCCGATCCGACAAACGATGTCTAGCGAACACTATCGGCCGCCCCCCAAAAGGCGATGCAACCTCACATGCCGCGGACCTCATGACGGCACGGCGCTGCGGCGCGGGCATGTCGGCGACAAGCGCTAGGCTGCTCGGGTACCCACAAGACGGAGGACCAGAGATGACGCGCGCCACGCAGACGCAGCAGGCCACGCCCGACCGGCTCGGCGACTCGAGGGTCGAAGCGGTAGCACCCCGCGTTCCGGAGGCGTCGCCCACCGTGTTCCGGCTCGGCGAACTGTTCGCCGGCCCGGGGGGCCTCGGCCTCGGCGCGCATCGCGCAGCGATCAAAGACAAGCGTTACCGAATCGTCCACCAGTGGGCGAATGAGTATCACGAGGATACGGCGAGGACGTTCGCTCGCAACATCGCCGGCGACGTCAACTCGCCGAGCGTCGTCGTCGGCGATGTCCGGACGCTCGACTTCGAGCGCCAGCTCAAACCGCTCGGTGAGATCGACGGATTCGCGTACGGCTTCCCCTGCAACGATTTCAGCCTCGTCGGCGAGCGTAAGGGCTTTGACGGGACGTTCGGCCCTCTTTACAGCTACGGGGTCGAGGTGCTGAGGATGTTCCGGCCGAAGTTCTTCCTCGCGGAGAACGTATCGGGACTGTCCGGCTCCAACGATGGCGCGGCGTTCGCGCAGATTCGCGCCGACCTGGAGAACCCGGAGCCTGGCCTTAGGTACGACCTGACCACGCACCTGTACAAGTTCGAGGAGTATGGCGTCCCCCAGGCCCGCCACAGGATCATTGTCGTCGGTATTCGGAGTGACCTAGGCGTGCAGTTCCGCGTCCCTTCGCCGGCACCGTTCAAGGACGTCGACGTGTCGGCCGGCACTGCTCTGGCGGACATCCCGGAGCACGCAGCCAACCAAGAACTCACCCGTCAGTCGCGCGATGTCGTCGAGCGCCTCAACTTGATCGCGCCGGGCCAGAACGCGTTCACCGCGACCCTTCCGCCGCGGCTCCAGATCAAGACGGCGACCAAGATCAGCCAGATCTACAAGCGCCTCGACCCGAGGAAGCCCTCTTACACCATCACCGGGAGCGGCGGCGGCGGCACGCACGGGTACCACTGGGCCGAGCCCCGAGCGCTGACCAACCGTGAGCGTGCCCGACTCCAGACGTTCCCCGACGATTTCGTGTTCGAAGGGAACAAGGAATCGGTCCGGCGCCAGATCGGTATGGCAGTGCCAGTCGAGGGCGCCCGGATCATCTTCGAAGCTATCCTGAAGTCATTCGCGGGCGAGTCGTACGAGTCGATCGAGCCGTCTTTTAAGGACGCTTGACGGCCGGCGCTGCGGCGATGGACCGCCGAGGAAGACCGCGACGTCCGTCGTAGGGACGCCGTCTGTGGTCGCCGTCGCAGCATCGCCCGCGACTCACGTCCAATTCAACGGCGGGGTCTTGATGCGCGGGCGACGCGCGGCTGACTCAGTCCGCGCGTGAAGCGGTTCCGAGCGGCGAGGGAAAGGCCAGCCGAGCGCATCTGCTACGCGCGTCACGGAACGTCACATCCCGCCGCGCTATCTGACAGCGTGAGACCATGGAAGGCGACCCTCCGCATCCGCACCGGGAGCCTCCCTCATGATCACGATCGACCACGTCAGCCGCCGCTTCGGCGACGGCCCCGACGCCGTCGTGGCGCTCGACGACGTCTCGATCGAGGTGCAGCGCGGCGAGATCTTCGGCGTCGTCGGCCAGTCGGGCGCCGGCAAGTCGACGCTGCTGCGCACGGTCAACGCGCTCGAGCGGCCCGACTCCGGCACGGTGACCATCGACGGCACCGTCATCACCGGGGTCGAGGGCGCTGCCCTGCGGCAGGCCCGCCACAAGATCGGCATGGTCTTCCAGCACTTCAACCTCGTCGGCAACCGCACCGTCGCGCAGAACGTCGAGTTCGCGCTCGAGGCGGTCGGCGTCAAGGGCGAGCAGCGCCGCAGCCGCGCGCTCGAGATGCTCGACCTCGTCGGGCTCGCGCACCGCGCGAACGACCGGCCCGCGCAGCTCTCCGGCGGACAGCGGCAGCGCGTCGGCATCGCCCGCGCGCTCGCTTCCGAGCCCGACGTGCTGCTGAGCGACGAGGCCACGAGCGCCCTCGACCCCGAGACGACCCGGCAGATCCTCGACCTGATCAAGCGCCTCTCGGGCGAGCTCGGCCTCACCGTGCTGCTCATCACCCACGAGATGGACGTCGTCAAGCGCATCTGCGACTCCGCCGCCCTCATGGAGCAGGGCCGCGTCGTCGAGCAGGGCCGCCTCGCCGAGCTCATCACGACGCCCGGCAGCCGCGTCGCCGCCGAGCTCTTCCCCGTCGGCGAGCCCCACCGCATCCCCGGTCACGCGATCGTCGACATCACCTACGCCGACCTCTCTGCCGACCGCCCCGTCATCGCGCAGCTCGCGCGCGACTTCGAGATCGACCTGTCGATCCTCGGCGCTGCGATCGAGAACGTCGCGGGCATCCAGGCAGGCCGCACGCGGCTCGCGGTGCCGGATGCGTCCACGGCGCAGGTGCTCACGTCGCTGCGGGCGCAGGGCATCACCGCTTGGGAGGTGACGGCATGATCGACCCCGCCGCGCCGGAGTTCTGGCCGCAGCTCTTCGCCGTGCTCCTCGAGGGCACGTGGGAGACGCTCTACATGACGGCGATCGCCATGGCGATCACGTTCGTCGTCGGGCTGCCGCTCGGCATCGTGCTCGTCGGCACCGAGCCCGGGCGCTTCCTCGAGGCGCCGCTCGGCCAGCGCTGGCTCGGCCGCGCGATCAACGCCGTGCTCGGCTTCGTCGTCAACCTCGGCCGCTCGGTGCCGTTCATCGTGCTGATGATCGCGCTCATCCCCGTGACCCGCTGGCTGCTCGGCTCGTTCATCGGCACCGGCCCCGCGATCGTGCCGCTCACGCTCGTCGCGATCCCGTTCTTCGTGCGCGTGGTCGAGATCGCCGTGCGCGAGGTCGACCCGGGCCTGTTCGAGGCCGCCGAGTCGCTCGGGGCTTCCCGCTGGCTCGTCGTGCGGCGCGTGCTGCTGCCGCAGGCGTGGCCCGCGATCGCGCTCGGCACCGCCACGACCGTCACCTCGATCATCAACTTCTCGGCGATGGTCGGCGTGGTCGGCGGCGGCGGCCTCGGCAACGTCGCCCTCACCTACGGGATGCAGCGCTACAGCGCGCTCCACATCGTCTTCGTCGTCATCATCCTGTTCGTCATCGTGCAGGTCGTGCAGTGGCTGCTCACTCGGCTCGCACGACGCCTCAGCGGCGCCACCCCCGCTGCCGGCCGCACCGCCCGACGCGCCGAGCGCGCCGCGCTAGACCTCGACGACGCATCCATCGTCTCTGCGCCGACGCGCGGCGACGCCGACTCCCCCACTCGATAGGAACCACCCATGGCCAACCGCCGCTCCCTGCTCACCGCCCTCGCCGCCGGCGCGACCGTCGCCGCGCTCACCGCCTGCTCCTCCGGCGCCGCCGACACCGCCGCCCCCGAGGACGGCTCGCTCGGCACCGTCCGCGTCGGCGCGCTCCCCGTGCCGGCCGGCGACATCTTGAACTGGGTCGACGAGAACCTCGCGGATGCCGAGGGTCTCGACATCGAGTACGTCGAGTTCACCGACTACAACACTCCGAACCCCGCGCTCACCGACGGCTCGACCGAGGCGAACCTCTTCCAGAACTCGACGTTCATGGAGACCTACAACTCGCAGGCGGGCGGCGACCTCGTCTCGGTCGGCGAGGTCTACCTGCCGGCCGCCGCCTTCTACTCCGACTCGCTCACGTCGATCGACGAGCTCGGCGAGGGCGCGACGATCGCGATCCCGAACGACCCGACGAACGAGGCGCGCGCGCTCGAGATCCTCGCGGCCGAGGGGCTCATCGAGATCGCCGAGGGCGCGACGAACCTCGACGGCATCACGTCGAACCCGTCGAACTTCCGCTTCACCGAGGTCGAGAACGCGACGCTGCCGCTCGCGATCCCCGACAACGACGCCGTCTTCGTCACCGCGTCGTTCGCGCTGCCTGCCGGCCTCACGCAGGACCAGGCGATCCTCACCGAGGGCGACGACTCGGAGTACTTCAACATCCTCGCGACGACGCCCGAGCTCGAGAGCGACCCGCGCATCGCGAAGCTCTACGAGCTGCTGACCTCGGAGGAGACGCAGGAGTACATGCTCGAGACGTGGGGCGGGCTGATCGTGCCGATCGCGGGCTGATCGACCGTCTTCCTCTCACCGCGCCGCGTGCTCTGAGCACGCGGCGCGGTCGTCGTCTCGGGGCTCGTTCGCGTGTCAGTGGCCGCCCCTAGTCTTCGCGCAACGAGGTCGGGAGTGGATGTGGGTGGCCCCATCTACCCTCCTCGAAAGGGAGGCAGCGATGTCGAGCACCGAGCGGGCAGGAGCGGCGGTCGAGGCCGCTCGCGCGCTGCTCGCTGACGCCCCGTCCTTCCCCACCGCGCCGCGCGATGACGTCATCGAGGTGCTCGGCAGGGTCGCCGAGCTCTCACGCATCGTCGACACGCTGCAGGTGCGGCTCGCGCACGAGGTCGAGGAGCGCTCGCAGGGCCCGACCGACGAGCCGCTCTCGCTGGTGCTCGGCGCGCGGCACCCCAAGGAGGCGATCGGGCGGGCCTTCGGCATCCGGCCGGGCCGCGCGCTCGACCTGCTCGTCATGGCTCGGGCGGTCTCGCCGTCGCTCGGGCTCACCGGAGCCACCATCCCCGCGAAGTACCCCGCGGTCGCGGGCGCGCTCGCCGAGGGCGAGATCTCGTTCGCGCAAGCGCAGGCGATCGTCACGGGCCTGGAGCCCGCGGCGCCGCGCGCGGACGTCGAGCAGCTCGCCGCCGCGGAGCAGTCGCTCGTCGGTCACGCGACCGACCCGGGCATGCCGCTGCCGCCGGAGCAGCTGACGGTGCTCGCCCGCCGCTGCGTGGCGCTGCTCGACCCCGACGGGGTGCTGCCGAACGATGAGCGGCAGCGGGCGATGCGGTACCTGCGCATCCGGCAGCAGTCCGACGGGTCGTGGCTGACGACCATGCGCTCGCCCGCCGAGGAGGGCTCCAAGCTCAAGGCGATGGCGGATGCGTGGGGCGGTCCGCGCGTCAAGGTCGCCTTCCACGACGACAAGTGCGCCCGCGGCGGCTGCGACGGCAAGGCCTGCGACGGGACCGTCGAGGGGGAACCGTCGCTCGATGATCGCACGCCGGAGCAGAAGGGGCACGACGCGGTCATCGCGCTGGTCACGGCGCACGCCGGCTCCGGCGACGCGCCGGTCGCCGGCGGCGAGCCGCCCGTGCTCACCTTCGTCGGCACCATCGACGCGTACGACGCCCACGTGCGGGGCCTGTCCCACCCCGAGCGGACCCTCACGATCGAGCACACCGGCTGCCCGGTCCCGATCGAGGGCGTCGACCAGCTCCTCTGCCACGCCGCCATCGAGCAGCTGATCGTCGACGAGCACGGTCACCCGCTGTGGCTCGGCCGCACCAAGCGCATCTTCAACCGCGCGCAGCGGCGCGCCCTCGCCAAGCGCGACAAGGGCTGCCGCGTGCCCGGCTGCGGCATGCCGGCCGCCTGGTGCGAAGCGCACCACATCGTGCCCTGGCAGCTCGGCGGCAAGACCGACATCGACAACGGCATCCTCGTCTGCAGTTTTCACCACCACGAGATCCACGCCGGCCGATTGCGAGTCGAGAGCGCCGGGCCCAGGCCCGGCCAGTGGCGCATCGTGCCCGAGCTCCAGCCCGCCCGCACCCGCACCGCCTTCTTCACGGTGCCTGCTTCCGCCGAGCCGCACGTGGAGCCGAAGCCCGGTGGACCGCTAAGCCTCGAAGCAGCCGCGCCGGCATCGCGCGCGGTGAAGCTCCCCGAGCCCGGCGGCGAGCCGCGCCACGCGCTCCCCGCCGAGCCTGCCGCCCCAGTCTCGGTGGGGCCGGTCGACCGATCCATCCGGCCGCCGCGGCGGCGCCGGCGGCGGCCCAGGATCGTGATCGAGCCGCGGCTCCGCGCACTGCTCGAGCGGCACGGCCGTGCTCGCCAGCACCCCGCACGCGCCGACGTGCTGCCGAGACCGGGAATCGTGCTCCGCCGCTGATCGACATCGCTGATCGAACGGCTCCACGCACGGCGCGCGCGCCGCGCATCCGTCTCCTCGCAGCGCTTGAGGGGCATGCTTGAGGGATGCACTCCCCTCGTGACGCCAGTCGGCACCCGTCTGCGTCCGCATCGTCGGCCGCCCCCGCCACGGCGCACGAGGGGAAGGCAGCGGGGATGCGGCAGCTCGCCGCCTCGGTGCCGATCCGCACGGCCGCGAGCGGCGCGCAGATCGCGATCCCGATCCTCGTCGTCTCGATCACCGGAGACCTCGCGCTCGGGGCTGCGCTCGCGGCGCTCGCGCTCGTGCCGAGCATCATCGCCGCACCGCTCGTCGGCGCGATCCTCGACCGCGTGCACCGGCCTCGGCCGCTCATGATGGGCGCGGCCGCCGGCACCGCCGTCGCGTACGGCCTCGCGGCGGCCCTCGACCCGCTGCCCGTGTGGCTCGTCGCCGTCGCGCTCGTCATCAGCGGCCTGCTCAATCCCTTCGGCTTCGGCGGGCTCTCGAGCTTCGTCGCACCCGCCGGCACCGACGCGCGCCGCGCCTACGCGCTCGATGCGCTCAGCTACAACCTCTCGGGCGTCGCGGGGCCCGCGCTCGTCGCGCTGCTCGCGCCGACGCTCGGCCCGCGCTGGGCGCTCGCCGCGATGGCGGCGATCGGCCTCGTCTCGCTCGCGGCCTACCCACTGCTGCGCATCGAGCGGCGCGAGGCAGAGCGCAAGGGCCTGTGGCGCTCGATCGGCGCGGGGCTCGTCGCGCTCTCGACGCACCGGCCGCTCGCGACGATCACGGTCTCGGGCACCCTGGTCGAGTTCGGCCGCGGCATCATGCCCATCGCCGCGATCGGCATCGCGCTGCTCGCGACGGGCGACGCCGCCGCGAGCGCCTTCATCGTCACCGCCTTCGCGATCGGTGCACTCATCGGCGCGCTCATCGAGCCCATCCGGCGCACGAACGCATCCGCACAGGCGACGATGCTCGTCGGCTTCGGCCTCACGGGACTCGCCACGATCGCCGCCGCGATCGACCTCGGCTTCTGGTGGACGATCGTGCTCGTCGGCCTCTCGGGCGCATTCAGCGCCGCCCCGACCGCGGCGATGCTGACGCTGCGGCGCCTCGAGAGCCCAGACGACGTCGTAGCACAGGTCTTCACGGTCGGCTCCGCGCTGCGCACGACCGCGAGCGCAGGCGGCACCGCTGTCGCCGGGCTGCTCGCCGGGCTCGACCCGCTGCTGCTGCTCGCCGCGTCGGGCGCCGTCTGGGTGATCGGCGCGCTCACCATGCTCGCGTTCCCGCGCCGCTCGCACTGACGCACGACGCTGCGCGGTTCAGGCCGCGGGCACCTCGGCGACCGCAGACTCCGCGGCGGCCGCAGCCGCGCGACCGCGCGGCGCATCGTCCGCCGGCGACCACGGCGTCACGCCAGCCGTCTCATGGAAGCGGGTGAACGCCTCCGCCGTCACACCCTGGCGCTCGAAGTCGGCAGCGAGGGTCGCCCAGCACTCGAGCTCGGGGAGGGCGCGCCGGAGCGTCCAGTCGTGCCAGAGCACGAGGCGCAGCATCGGCGAGATGACCGCCGCGCCATCGGGTCGAGGGAAGGCGAGCAGCGCCTGCGCCCAGGCCTCGGCGTCGGCACGCTGCCGCCCGGCCCACACGCTCGGCTCGGGCACCATCATGGCCCGGTCGTCCTGCAGCATCCGTCTTCTCCCTCGAGCGGCGCGAGGTGCACCAAGGGCGACAGTACGGCCTACCGGTGACGACACTCAACTGAAACTGAGGATGTTCGGGCCTGTCGTCGAGAAGAACGCCCGAAAACGGTGCTATGCGAGCCCAGCCTCGTGATTCGTGCGCGGAGGCGGAGGCGGATCCGCCTCCTCGGAAGCGGGCGCGAGCTCCGGGTTCCTGCGCGCGACGACGCGGCGCAGCACGGCGACCCCGATCACCACGACGATTGGGAACGCCACGGCGATGCCGACCGCCATAAGCACGGCGGGATGGAGGAGCTCAGTGAGCGGCATGATCGCGCGCCCGCTTCCAAGCGCCGTCGACGAGCGTCAGCTCGATCGATTCGCCGTGCTCGGTGGGGCACGCGAGGCGCACGGACGTCATGCCGGCGCCTGCGATGAGGAGTGCGATGTCTAGGTTGGGCTTCGAGGAGATGAGGGCCGCATCGTTGCGACCGCTGACGGAAGCGTTGAGCTCGGCGAGGATCTCGTCGATGTCTGCATCCGTATAGACGACGTTCTTGACTGAGTCGATGCTGATGGATCGAGCGTACCCCAATGGGGTACATAGACGGTCAACAGGTTCTCTCGCCTCCTGACCTCCGTCGAGTGACGGAGGCGACCGACGCACCGGGCCGTCTGGCGGCTGAGGCGCATCCGCGGGCGGCCGCCTAGGCTCGACGCATGCCCGTGCGCCAGGCCCCCGATGCGACCTCCGTGCGCGCCGACGCCATCCTCGCCGGTGTGCTCGCGGCCGTCGGCTGCCTCATGGTGGCGCTCACCGACATGACCGGGCTGCAGTTCGACGGCATCCCCCTCTGGGCGCCTCTGCTCGCCGCGCTCCTGCTGCCGGTGCCGCTGCTGTGGCGGCGGCGCTTCCCCGTGCCAGCCGCGATCGCGCAGATCGTCATCTACGTCGGCGCGGGCGAGGCGGGCGCGCTCGAGCTCTACGCGTCGCAAGTGGCGCTCTTCATGGGCTTCTACTCGATCGGCGCCTGGGATCCCGACCGCCGCCGCGCGCTCTGGTCGCGCGTCGTGATCTCGCTGCTCATGGCCGCTTGGCTCGCCTCCTCGGCCATCCGGGGCTTCTCCGATCCCGAGACGGGCGAGCGCGGGGTCTCGGCGTTCTTCGCCTTCCTCATGATCCAGGTCGTCGTGAACGCCGCCTACTTCGGCGGCGCCTGGATCTTCGGCGACCGCGCCTGGCGCTCGGCGATCGAGCAGGAGCGGCTCGCCGCCGCGCACGTCGAGATCGAGGCGCAGCAGCAGCAGCTCGCCGACCAGGCCGTCTCGCTCGAGCGCCTGCGCATCGCGCGCGAGCTGCACGACGTCGTGGCCCACCACGTCTCGGCGATGGGCGTGCAGGCCGGCGCCGCGCGCAGGGTGCTCGCGACCGATCAGGACAAGGCGGCGGATGCGCTGCGGCACGTCGAGCAGTCGGCGCGCGAGGCCATCACCGAGCTGCGCTCGCTCGTCGTGACGCTCCGCTCCGAGGACGACGGCGCCTCGGCGGTGCCCGATCTCGACGCAATGCCCGCCCTCATCGACTCGGCGCGCGCGAGCGGCCAGACCGTGACGTTCGCGACGATCGGCGAGCCGCGGCCAGTGACGCCCATGGTGGGTCTCACCGCGTTCCGCGTCGTGCAGGAGGCGCTCACGAACGCTCGCAAGCACGCGGGCCCCGTCGCCGACGCCGACGTGCGCGTGCGCTTCCTCCCCGACGAGCTCGAGGTCGAGATCGCCGACGACGGACACGGCAGCGGTGCGGGCGAGCACGGCGCCGGCGCGGGCGTGCTCGGCATGCGCGAGCGCGTCGCCGCCCTCGGCGGCTCGCTCGAGGTCGGGCCGCGCTCGCGCGGCGGCTGGCTCGTGCGGGCGCGGATCCCCGCGCACGGCGGCGCGCGGCCGGGCGACACGGCGGGCGAGCCCGTGGCGGAGGAGACGCCGGCCGCTCAGGCGGGCGCCGTCTGACTTGCTGGGATCTACGGGCAGCGGGTGTAGCTCGCGGCCGTCTGACTGAGCGTCGGCAGCCCGCCGAGCACGAGCACCTCGTCGGGCTCCGCTGCGAGCAGCGCGCTCCGCGTCGCGGCCGGCATGCAGCCGTGCCGAGAGAGCAGGAGGGGCGCGCCGTCGGCACCCGCCGCGGCCGCTCCCGCGAGCGCGTCGGGGAAGCCCGTGCCGCTCGCGAGGTACGCAGTCTCGACGACGCCGAACTCGCGCGCGAGCTGCGCCGCGGTCGCGAAGCGGTCCGCACCGGCATAGCGGACGACGGAGCGCCCCGCCGTCGCGAGGCCGTCGGCGAGGCCCGCCGAGACCGAGCTCGAGTCGCCGACGACCCCGACCCATCCGACGCCCAGGCGTTCGAGCGTCGCCGCCGTCTCGGGGTCGAGCGTGCCGCTGCCGCCGTTCACGAGCAGCACCGGGCCTTGGCGCCGCGACGCGACGGGCCCCGCCGCGAGCGCGTCGGGGAACTTGAGGCCCGTCGCGACGAGCGCCGAGCCCGCGGACTCGAACGCGCGCTCGGCGATGAGCCGGCTGGTGTGGAACCGATCGGTGCCGCCGAGGCGCACCACCTCGCGCGCCGGATCGAGCGCCCGCACGGCCGCCTCGACCTCAGCGGACACCGACGGCTCGGCGCCGACGATCACGACCTCTCGCGGCTGCAGCCGTTGGATCTCCCCGAGCACGACGGCTGGGGCGGTTGCACGTGTGGTCAGCAGGACCGGACCGCCCTCGGCGGCCGCGGCGGGACCGGCGGCCAGCCCGTCGGGGAAGCTCTCGCCGCTCGCGAGGTAGACCACCCCGGCGCCCGAGGGGAACGATCGACGGGAGATCTCGACAGCGGTCGAGTAGCGGTCGGCTCCGGCGATTCGCTGGGCGGTCGGCAGCGGCTCAGTGGGGTCGCCGAACCAGTCGGTCCAGAGCGTCCACGTGTTGCGGTTGCCGTAGGCGGAGCAGGCGTCGCCCTCGCCGTAGAGGTTCGCGAGCGCAGCGGCGTTGGGCTGGTACGGCGTGTAGTTGTAGAGGCCAGCGGTCGCCTGGTTGCGGATGAGCACGGGGCTCGAGCCGCACGCCTTGTTCGGGTTGTAGAGCACCTGGTTCACGACACCCGCGCGGTGGTTGTAGCGCGTCGGATGCGCTGCGTACAGGTTGAACTGCCGCGCGCCGAAGTAGACCTGATAGAAGAAGCCCCCGACGCTCGGGTCGCACGGCGCGGTATCGGGACAACCGAAGCCGGTCGCCTTCTCGTACCGGATGGCGTTCGGCGCTCGGTGCGTGACGAGCGCCTGCTCCTTCTGCATGAGCACGAGCAGGAAGCGCTGGGAGATGTCGCACGCCTCGCCGACGCGGGCGATGATGCTCGCCGCGGATTCGCTCGCCCTGCCCGGCATCGCGTCGCAGTAGGCATCGCCCGGCATCGTCGGCGTGCGCTGCGCGTACCTGTTGAGGCAGGTGTAGCCGGCATCGCACCCGCGATGCTTCACATCGATGAACGACTGCACCTCGGCGGCCGACATCGCGAGACCGTCGTAGAAGCGCTCGTCCGAGATGATGAGGCCCGGATCGAAGTCGGCGGCGACGGCGGCGCTCGCGCTGCCTCCGGGTCCGGGCGACGGCACGACCGCCAGCAGGCTCCCGACGAGCGCGGCGACGAGGCCGGCCACGATCGTCCGTGATCTTGCGCGCATCCGTCGTCCTCCATCGGGCAGCGGGGTCGTCGTCAGCATAGGCGTTGGGGTTCGACAGGGGATCCGCTTCTCAAGGAATCCATTGCGCAACTTTTTAGTTGGGCGTAGGATCTCGCCATGACCCTGACCCGAGATGACGCCTCGACCCTTCCGATCGGGGCGCGGGTGCGCGAAGTCGCAAGCGCGCTCGGAAGCAACGCCAATCTCGCAGCGCTGCTCGAGATCTCGCCTTCGCAACCAACTCGCTGGATCAAGGGAACGGAACGCCCGAACAGCCAGAACGCTCGCGCGATCATCGATCTGGATCATGTCGTGGCTCGCGCGAACCTCCTGTGGCAACCGACGGTCGTCACGTCGTGGCTCTACGGGAGGAACGCCTTCCTCGGCGGCGCACGCCCGATCGACGTCGTGAAGCTGCAAGGGGCCGCGCCAGTCATCCAAGCTCTGGATCAGGAGCTCGCCGGCGGCTACGCCTGATGCTCCTGCATCGCGTCATCCCCTACGCACCTGATGCAGCGGCCGGCCAGTCGGGCAGTGCGATGTACGTGCATCGTCCACAGGGGGCAAGCCGCTGGGACAATCCGGAGCTCTACGACGCTTGGTACTTCTCGACCTCTGCGGAGGGCGCCGTCGGCGAGACGTTCGGCAACCTCGCTGCGTGGACCCCCGAGATGCTCGAGCACCCGGCGGGTCTCCGACGCGCGCTCGCGACGTTCTCAGTCCCCGACGACCTGCCGATCTTCGACTTCGATGACGCGAGCAACCTCGCTCGCATCGCGATGCGCCCGAGCCAGGTCGTGATCCGGAACGCGCCATACACCCAGGGCAAGGCGGCCGCGCTCTTCGATGAGGGTGGGTGGGCAGGGGTCGGCTGGTGGTCGTTCCACCGTCCGAGCTGGTCGAACGTGATGCTCTGGTCAACCGATCGCACCCCGCCTGCCGCGCTCGAGAGCGTCGAGCCGCTCGACCTCGCTTCTCCCGCCCTGCGGGATGCGGCTCGCGCGTTGACGCGCCCTCTCCCGGACTGAGACGCATCCGTGCCCCCGCTAGCGTTGAGGGGTGACGCGCATCCTGCTGGTGGACGATCAGGCGCTCGTGCGCGCGGGCTTCGAGACGATCCTCTCGTCGGAGCCCGGCTTCGAGGTGGTCGGCCAGGCGAAGGACGGCGCCGAGGGCGTGCGGCTCGCCACCCAGCTGCAGCCCGACGTCATCTGCATGGATGTGCAGATGCCCGTCCTGGACGGGCTCGAGGCGACGCGCGCGATCTGCGCGAGCGACTCGCACGCGGCCGTGCTCACGCTCACGACCTTCGATCGCGAGGACTTCCTCTTCGAGGCGCTCTCGGCCGGCGCCTCGGGCTTCCTGCTGAAGACCGCCGAGCCCGAGCAGCTCATCGACGCCGTGCACGCGCTCGCCCGCGGCGACGCGCTCCTCTCCCCCGAGGTGACGCGGCGCGTGATCGAGCGGTTCGCGGCGACTCGGTCCGTGCCCGCGGGCGCGACATCCGCACCGACGGCACCTGACGCATCCGCCGATCTCGCCCCGCTCACCGACCGCGAGCGCGAGACGCTGCTGCTGCTGGCGCGCGGCCGATCGAACGCCGAGATCGCGAAGGAGCTCTTCGTCGGTGAGGCGACCGTGAAGACCCACGTGTCGAACGTGCTGCTGAAGCTCGGCATCCGCGACCGCATCCATGCCGTCATCTGGGCGTACGAGCACGGGGTGATCGCGCCGCGTGGCTGACGCGCCCGCCGGCCCGCCTCAGGGGTTCGCGAGCAGGCCCGCGACCTGGTCGAGCGCGCCGGGCACGAGCCGGTAATAGGCCCACGTGCCGCGCTTCGAGCGCGAGAGTAAGCCCGCGTCGACGAGCACCTTGAGGTGATGGGAGACGGTCGGCTGCGAGAGCCCGAGCGGCTCGGTGAGGTCGCACACGCACGCCTCGCCGTCGGCGTGCGCCGAGACCATCGAAAGCAGCCGCAGCCGCGCCGGGTCGGCGAGCGCCTTGAGCGCGCGCGCGAGCGTCGACGCGGCGTCTGCGTCCATCACCTCGCGGGTGACGGGCGAGCAGCACGCCTGCAGGTCGGTGATCGGGAGGACGGTGGTCACGCATCCATCGTGGCACATGCATTGACAATCGTCGATGGATGCGATCACAATGCATCGACGATGATCGATGGAAGGAGGTGCGCGATGGACTCCGAGACGCTGTGCGGCGAGCTGGGCTGCCCGCCCGAGCTCGACCAGGACTGCTGCTGACCGACGACCGGCCGCTCCTGCGTGCACCAGGAGCGGCCCATCTCCTCGAGAATGGATACCGATGACCGATCACAAGCCCACCGTCCTGTTCGTCTGCGTCCACAACGCGGGCCGCTCGCAGATGGCCGCCGGCTACCTGCAGCACCTCGCCGGCGACCGCGTCGACGTGCGCTCCGCGGGCTCCGCCCCGAAGGATGCGATCAACCCCGTCGCTGTCGAGGCCATGCGCGAGGACGGCATCGACATCGCCGCCAACGAGCCGAAGGTGCTGACGACGGATGCGGTGCGCGAGTCCGACGTCGTCATCACGATGGGCTGCGGCGACGCGTGCCCGATCTTCCCCGGCAAGCGCTACGAGGACTGGGCGCTCGACGACCCCGCCGGGCAGGGGCTCGAGGCGGTGCGGCCCATCCGCGACGAGATCAAGCGCCGCGTCGAGGCGCTGCTCGCCGAGCTCGCGCCCTCAGCCTGACTCCGGCCAGCGCTCGACCCGGCTCGCGAGCGCCACCGCATCGTGCGGCGCGTGGCCGTGGATGTCGTTGTCGAAGTAGGCGTAGACATCGCGCGGGCGGCCGTCAGGCGTCGCCGCGCCGCTCGTCCAGCCGCGGATGCGCTCGGCCCAGCCGTCGAGCTCCTCGGGCGTGTAGCCGCTCGCGTACAGCTCGCGCGAGCCGTGCAGGCGGATGTAGACGAAGTCGGTCGTCACCTCGCCGAACGCTGGCCAGCGCCCCGCGGTGTCGGCGATCGCGAGCGCGACGTCGTGCTTCCGCAGCAGCTCCGCCGCCTCCGGGGTCTCGAACGAGCGCGCCCGGGGTTCGAGCACGTGCCGGAGGGGCGCATCCGTGTGCGTCTCGAGCCACGCGCGGCCGGCCATCCGGTCGTCGTGGCGCCGCGCGAGCTCGAGCGCCTCGCCCGTCGAGCGCGGCAGGGTTGCGAGGAACGCCTCGAGCACCTCGGCGTCGAGCTCCTGCCGCTCGGGCAGCTGCCAGAGCACCGGCCCGAGCTTCGCGCCGAGCGCGAGCACGCCGGAGGCGAGGAAGTTCGCCATCGCGGTCTCGACGTTCCGCAGCCGCAGCATGTGCGTGATGAAGCGCGGCCCCTTGACGGCGAAGACGAAGCCGTCGGGCACCGCGTCGCGCCAGCGCTCGTAGCTCGCCGGCCGCTGCAGCGAGTAGAACGAGCCGTTGAGCTCGACGCTCGACATGCGCTCGCCGACGTACTCGAGCTCGCGCCGCTGCACGAGGCCCTTCGGGTAGAAGTCGCCGCGCCAGCTCGCGTAGCGCCAGCCCGAGATGCCGATGCGCGCGCGACCGGCGGGTGCGCTCGGGCGGGTCGGGGTCATGCGGTCACTCTCGCACCCGGACGTGCAATGGGACTGAGCGCCCTTGACATGGCGGATGGGTCGGCGCACTATGTAAGCAATTGCTTACGCGAAGGAGGTGGCCGGGTGCCGATCGCGACCGATCCGCTCAGCCGCATCTTCTTCGCGCTCGCCGACCCGACGCGGCGGGCGATGCTCGAGCGGCTCGCCGCCGGGCCGCAGACCGTCGGCGAGCTCGCGGCGCCGTTCGCCGTGAGCCGCCCGGCGATCTCGCAGCACCTCGGCGTGCTCGAAGAGGCCGGGCTCATCGAGCGCACCCGGCAGGGGCAGTGGCGCTCGTGCGCACTGCGCCCCGAGGGGCTCGACGACGCCGAGGCGTGGGTCGCCGAGCACCGCGCGGCGTGGCAGTCGCGGTTCGACCGCCTCGACGAGGCGCTCGCCGGGCTGACCGGCGGCGCCCTCCCCACGACCGGTGACGACGCGACTCACGGTCGCGACGCATCCGAAGCCTGACGCGGACGACCGTCCGCACCCACACCGCAAGGGAGCAGTGATGGACACGAGGAAGCAGTTCACGATCACCCGCGAGTTCGCAGCGCCGCGCGAGGCCGTGTGGCGCGCGTGGACCGACCCGGCGATCGCCGCCCAGTGGTGGCACCCGCACGAGGTCACGACGCCGCCCGAGTCGGTGCGGATCGACCTGCGGGTCGGCGGCACGTACGAGTACCTCATGATCGCGCCCGACGGGAGCGAGTACCCGACCGGCGGGCAGTATCTCGAGGTCGAGGAGCCCTCGCGGCTGCGCTTCTCGTGGGCCGACCCCGGCGACGCCGTCGACGAGGCGATGCTCATCACGATCGACCTCGTCGAGCGCGACGGCGGCCGCTGCGAGATGACCTTCCACCTGCAGGGCCTCGACGAGGACCGCGTGAGCTCCGAGAGCGTCTCGCAGGGCTGGGCCGAGGCCTTCGAGGAGCTCGACGAGGCGCTCGCGAGCGCCGCGGGGTCAGCGGTGCCGCGATGACGCTCGAGCCGATCGCCGAGGGCGTGCTCGTGCACGAGAGCGAGTGCGTCCAGAGCCGCGCGACCGTCGTGCTCGGCCACTCGGGCGCGCTCGTCGTCGACCCGGGGATCACGCGCGCCGAGCTCGCAGGAAGCGCGGCTGCGCTGCGCGAGTTCGAGCAGCCGGTCGTCGCCGCCTTCGCGACCCACCCCGACTGGGACCACGTGCTGTGGCACGCCGACCTCGGCGAGGCGCCGCGCTTCGGCACGGCGGCGTGCGCCGCGGCGATGGCCGAGCTGCTCGCGAGGGCCGACTGGCAGGAGGAGCTCGCGGCGTGGCTGCCGCCCGAGTTCGTCGACGACATCCCGCTGGAGCTGCTCGGCCTCATCACCGCGGTGCCGGATGCGTCGACGCACGTGCCGTGGGATGGCCCGGCGGTGCGGATCCTCGAGCACCGCGGGCACGCCGCGGGCCACGCGGCGCTGCTCGTGGAGGACCGCGGCGTGCTCATCGCCGGCGACATGGTCTCGGACATCCTCGTGCCGTTCCTCGACATGGGTGGGCCGGACCCGATCGGCGACTACCTCGCGGGGCTCGATCTGCTCGAGGGCGTGGCGGATGCGGCCGAGGTGTTCGTTCCGGGCCACGGCTCGGTCGGCGATGGGGCCGAGCTGCGGGCACGCGTCGCGCTCGATCGCGCGTACGTCACGGCGCTCCGCGACGGCCGCGAGCCCGACGACCCGCGCATCGGGCCGTCGGCGCCGCTCGACTGGATGGCCGACGTTCACCGCGCGCAGGCCGAGGCGCTCGCGAGGCGACCGCTCGTCGAGTAGCGCGCTCCCCTCCGCTCGTCGAGTAGCGCGCGCAGCGCCCTCCCACCCGCTCGTCGAGCAGCGCGCGGAGCGCCCTCCCACCCGCTCGTCGAGCAGCGCGCGGAGCGCCCTCCCACCCGCTCGTCGAGTAGCGCGCGGAGCGCGCGTATCGAGACGGAGCAGATCGGTCTCGATACGCCGCCTCCGGCGGCTACTCGACCAGCGGTGGAGAGGACGGCGGCTACTCGACCAGCGGTGGAGAGGACGGCGGCTGCTCGACCAGCGCTGGAGGGGACGGAGGAGCGGCGGGGGACAGCGCTCCCCCGAGCGGCGGAGCGCTGATTCCAGCCGTCGGAGGGAGGCCCGCGAGTCCGCCGCTCCATAGATTCGAAGCATGCTCTCCATCCGCTCCATCTCCCGCTCGTTCAACGGGCACCAGGCGCTCAAGGACGTCTCCTTCGACGTGCGCGACGGCCTGATGACCGGCTTCGTCGGCGCGAACGGCGCCGGCAAGACGACCGCCATGCGCATCATCCTCGGCGTGCTGTCGCCCGACTCGGGCGAGGTGCTCGTCGACGGGCGCCCCGTCTCCGCCGACGACCGGGCCCAGTTCGGCTACATGCCCGAGGAGCGCGGCCTCTATCCCAAGATGAAGGTGCACGAGCAGCTCGTCTACCTCGGCCGCCTCCACGGGCTCGCCTCGGCCCGCGCCGCAGCTCGCGCCGACGACCTGCTCGAGCAGCTCGGCCTCACCGAGCGCCGCGACGACAAGCTCGAGTCGCTCAGCCTCGGCAACCAGCAGCGCGCCCAGATCGCCGCCGCGCTCGTGCACGAGCCGACGGCGCTCGTGCTCGACGAGCCCTTCTCGGGCCTCGACCCGATGGCGGTCGAGACGACCCTCGGCGTGCTGCGCGACGTCGCCCGCACCGGCGCCCCCGTGCTCTTCTCGAGCCATCAGCTCGACCTCGTCGAGCGCCTGTGCGACTCGCTCGTCATCCTCGCGCACGGCCAGGTGCGCGCCGCCGGCACGCGCGAGCAGATCCGCGCCGCCCACACGCGCCCCGAGTGGCTGCTCGAGACCGACGACGCCGGCTTCGTGCGCGGCATCCCGGGCATCGAGGTCATCGACTTCGACGGCGGCCATGTGCGGTTCGCCGCCGACTCCGACGCACACGCCGACCGCGTGCTGCGCGAGGCCCTCGAGCGCGGCACCGTCCGCAGCTTCGCCCCCTCCATCCGCCCGCTGACCGAGATCTTCCAGGAGGTCGTCCGATGACCACCACCGCTCCGAGCCGCCCGAACCGACCGGGCCGTGCCGACGCATCCGTCGGCAACGACCGCGGTCGCACGCGCTTCGCGCAAGCGGCCGGCATCGTCGCGCAGCGCGAGATCATGATGCAGCTGCGCTCGAAGGCGTTCATCATCTCGACGCTCATCACGCTCGCGCTCGTGTTCGGCGCGGTGCTCTTCTCGTCGTTCGGCCCCGCGCTGTTCGACGAGGACACCGAGGTCGCCACCACGGCCGAGATCGCGCCGACGCTCGAGGCCATCGACGGCCTCGCGGTCGTGCCGGCGGACGATGCGGATGCGGTGCGCGACGCCGTGCGCGACGGCTCGGTCGATGCCGGCGTCATCGCGGGCGACGGCCCCTCGGGCCTCACCGTCGTCGGCGACCGCGAGGCGGACACCGGGCTCATCCAGCTGCTGAGCGTCACGCCCGACGTCGAGCTGCTCGACCCGAACGCGCCCGACCCGATGCTCACCTACTTCATCGGCCTCGCCTTCGGCCTCGTCTTCTTCATGTCGGCGATGACGTTCGGCCAGACGATCGCGCAGTCGGTCGTCGAGGAGAAGCAGTCGCGCATCGTCGAGATCATGCTCGCGACCGTGCCTGCCCGGGCGATCCTCGCCGGCAAGGTGATCGGCAACTCGGTGCTCGCGTTCGGGCAGATCGCGCTCATCGCCGGCGTCGTGCTCATCGGCGGCGCGCTCACGGGATCGCAGCTGCTGCTCGACGGGCTCGGCATGCCGATCGTCTGGTTCGTGGTGCTCTTCACCGTCGGCTTCATCATGCTCGCGGCGCTCTACGCGGCGGCGGCGGCGCTCGTCTCGCGCGCCGAGGACCTCGGCTCGGCCACGAGCCCGCTGATCTTCCTCGTGATGATCCCGTACTTCCTCGTCATCATCTTCAACAACAACCCGCTTGCGCTGCAGATCATGTCGTACGTGCCGTTCTCGGCGCCGGTGGCCGTGCCGATGCGCGTGTACCTGCAGACGACCGAGTGGTGGGAGCCCTTCCTCTCGCTCGGCGTGCTCGTGCTCTTCACCGTGCTGGTGATCGCCCTCGCGGCCCGGATCTACGAGCGCTCGCTGCTGAAGACCGGCTCGATGGTGAAGTGGCGGGACGCCCTGAAGCGGTAGCGCACGCCGTCCCGAGCACAACGCAAGCCCGTCCGCGCGGTTCCGCGGCCCATCCGCTCGCCTCGAGCGCTGGGCCCGCCATCCGCGCGCGACGGGCTTGCGTTGTGCTCGGGGGCGGATGCGCGACACGGGTTGACACGGTCCAGGTTCAGTGGTTCATTAGTCGAGTAATGAACCAACGGAGTTCGATGCGCAACGATCTCCCGACCGCTAGGAGGCAGGCATGCTCGACGACAGCAAGCCGCTCTTCGTCTCGGTAGCGGAGCAGATCGAGGACGGGATCCTCGACGGCAGCTACCCGGAGGATGCGGCGGTGCCCTCGACCAACGAGCTCGCCGCGTTCCTCCGCATCAACCCCGCGACCGCCGGCAAGGGCCTCGGCCTCCTCGTCGACGCGGGCGTGCTCATCAAGAGGAGAGGGATCGGCATGTTCGTCGCCCCCGGCGCCCGAGCGGCGCTCCGCGAGCGCCGCAAGCTCGCGTTCGAAGACCAGTTCATCGCACCCCTGCTTCGCGAGGCAGCGGCACTGGGCATCAGCCCGGCGGAGCTCGCGAACATGATCACGAAGGAAGTCGCCCGATGACCGCCATCGTCACCACCGACCTCGCCAAGCACTACGCCGAGGTCAACGCCCTCGACGGGGTGACGCTCTCGCTCGAGGAGCACCGCATCCACGGGCTGCTCGGCCGCAACGGCGCCGGCAAGACCACCCTCATGAAGCTGCTCACCGGTCAGATCTTCGCCTCGCGCGGCTCGATGGAGGTGCTCGGCGGCCACCCGGTCGAGAACGTCGACGTGCTCTCGCAGACGGCCTTCATCCAGGAGAGCCAGAAGTACCCCGACACCTTCCGGCCCATCGACGTGCTGCGCATCGCGGCGGGCGCCTACCCGCACTGGGACCAGGCGTACGCCGAGCAGCTCGTCGAGCGGTTCCAGCTGCCGACGAAGCGACTCATCAAGAAGCTCTCGCGCGGCCAGCTCTCGGCGATCGGCATCGTGCTCGGGCTCGCCTCCCGGGCGCCGCTGACGTTCTTCGACGAGCCCTACCTCGGCCTCGACGCGGTCGCGCGGCGCATGTTCTACGACGCGCTGCTGCACGACTTCGCCGAGCACCCGCGCACGATCGTGCTCTCGACGCACCACATCGACGAGGTCGCGAACCTGCTCGAGCACGTCGTGATCCTCGACCAGGGCAAGGTGCTGCTCGACGCCGACACCGACGAGCTGCACGACGCGGCGCTCACCGTCTCGGGACGAGCGGACGACGTGGATGCGTTCCTCGCCGGCCGCGAGCCGCTCGAGCACACCCGGCTCGGCACCCTCGCGACCGCGACGCTCTCCGCTCGCCACGGGGATGAGCGCGCGGCGCGCGACGCGGGGCTCGACATCTCGCCCGTCTCCCTGCAGGCGCTGTTCGTGCACCTCACGACCGCCAACGCATCCGCCACCGACCCCGCGACTCCGGTCGCGACCGCTTGAGAGGAGTGACCGTGCGCATCCGCAACGTCATCCAGCTCCACACCGTCAACCGCATGCAGGCCTTCGGCTGGCCGCTGCTCATCATGCTCGCCTCGCTCGCGATCGTGCTCGTCATCGGCGGGATCGTCATCAACGTCGCGAGCTCCCAGGGCGCCGAGTCGCTCGCCGACGCGCGCACGGGCATGAACACCGGCATGATGTTCAACGGCGCGATCTTCGCGCTGCTCGGGCCGCTCATCGGCTTCGGCTTCACCGCGATGGGGCAGTACTTCCCGCTCGCCCTCGGTCTCGGCCTCACGCGACGCGAGTTCGCGGCCGGCACCGTGCTCGTCTTCGCCTTCAACGCCGCCTTCTACGCCGTCATCGTCACGATCGGCAAGGTCATCGAGGTCGCCACCGGCGGCTACGGGCTCGGCGTGCGCTTCTTCGACGTCGTCTACACCGGCGTCGGCGAGTGGTGGCAGACGCTCATCCAGACCTTCGTGCTCATCCTCGGCGTCGCGCTCATCGGCGCGGCGATCACGACGGCCTTCCACCGCTGGGGGCAGCCGTTCCTCTGGATCTTCTGGATCGCGCTCGCCACGATCGTCGTCGCGATCCTCGCCGGCGCGCTGCTCTCGGAGGGCTTCCGCGGCCTCGTCGGCGACGTCGCCGCGATGGGCTGGGTGCCGTGGATGATCGTGGCCGCGGCGCTCGGCGCCATGGGCGGGGCGGTCTGGCTCGCCCTCGTGCGACGGGCGCAGGCCCGGTAGCCGCGCGCAGCGAGAGGGCCCGCCCGCGAGTCGACTGCGACTCGTGGGCGGGCCCTCCTCGCGACTTCAGCCGAGCGGGTCCGCCTGCTGCGGCAGGCCGCCGGGCGGCTGCTCGCCGGCATCGAGGTGCCGCGTCGTGCCGGGCACATCGGCGTCGCCCTTCGGCTCGATCCCCTCACCCACCGGAGGGATGGCGCGGGCCTCCTCCGGGATCGCGGTCATCGAGCCCGTCTGGGGCGCGTCCGTCATCTGGAACTCCTTCCAGCTGCGCGGGCGGCACCGGCTGGCGCCGCTGGTTCCGCGTCCGACAGTCTCGTACCCCAACCTGGTGGGCGACTGTGGAGCGCTCCAGAGATTCCGCCGACTCCGTCCGTCAGGGCTGCGCGTCCGCGCCGTCGTCGCTCGCGCCGTCCTCCACGACCTGGCCGGCGCCGCCGAGCTCTGGCCCCGTCGCGCCCTCGGCGGGAGCGCCGGAGCCCGCGAGCGGGTCGTCGCTCCCGCCGCTCACCGGGCGCTCGGCGCCGGTGGGCGAGCTCCCGTCGAGCGCCTCGTCGAGCGCGTCCTGCGACTCGGCCGCGACCTGCTGCTCCCCGCCGTCGTGCTCCGCGCCGGTCGTGCCGCCGGGCTGCAGTCCGTCGTCCGTCGCATCCGTCATCGGGATCTCCCTCGCTCCGAGCGGGCGACGCCGGGCGGCACCGCTGCCTCCGCTCCCACGAGTCTCGCCCTCGCACCTGGGCCGCGACTGTGCGGGCGGCGCGGCGCGGCGCTGCCGCTCGCGCGTCACGCCGAGACGGCCGCGAGCCGGTCGAGCGCCTCGCGCCGCTCGGCGGCGTGGTCGACGATGCGCTCCGGGTAGCCGTGCGCGAGGCCGATGGGCACCTTCCACGGCTCGTGCACCGCAGCGCCGGGGATGTGGCGCAGCTCCGGTACCCAGCGGCGCACGTAGTCGCCGTCCGGGTCGTAGCGCTGGCCCTGCAGCACGGGGTTGAAGACGCGGAAGTAGGGCGCCGCGTCGGTGCCCGTGCCGGCCGTCCACTGCCAGCCGTGGCTGTTCGAGGCGAGGTCGCCGTCGGCGAGGTGGTGGAGGAAGAAGCGCGCGCCGTAGTGCCACCACACGTGCAGGTCCTTCGTCAGGAAGCTCGCGGTCACCATCCGCACCCGGTTGTGCATCCATCCCTCGGCGAGCAGCTGCCGCATGCCGGCGTCGACGAACGGGAAGCCCGTGCGCCCCGCGCACCATGTCTCGAAGAGCGGGCCCGGCTCGTCGTAGGCGATGCCGCGCAGCTGCGCGCCGAGGTCGCGCCAGGCGGAGCGCGGGTGGTGGAGCAGCACGTCGGCGTAGAACTCGCGCCAGGCGAGCTCGGCCTGGAAGCGCTTGAGGGAGCGCTGTGCCGCGCGGCCCCGTCGCGGCGCGACGGCGTCGAGGTCGGCGAGCAGCGTGCGCGGGTGCACGGTGCCGAGCTTGAGTGCGATCGAGAGCCGCGAGGTGCCGTCGAAGTCGGGCCGGTCGCGCGCGGCGTCGTAGTCGTCGATCGGCCCGTCGAGGAACGTCGCCCAGCGCTCGAGCGCGCCCTCCTCGCTCGCCCACGAGAGCTCGGCGCTCGTCGCGGGCGGCTCAGGTAGCGGCTCCCCCTCGACGCGCCGCACCCAGCGCGGGCTCGGCCGCTCGGCAGGCGCTCGCCAGCCGCGCTCGAGCCACGCCCTCGAGAACGGGGTGAACACGCGGAACGGCGAGCCATCACCCTTCCGCACGCGGCCCGGCGTCACGGCGTAGGGCGATCCGGTCGCGACGAGCGGCACGTCGAGCGCCGCCTCGACGCGCGCGTCGCGCCGCCGCCCGTACGGGGTCGACTCGCCAGAGACGTGCACCGCATCCGCCCCCACCTCGCGCACGAGCGCGGGGATGACCTCCTCGGGCCGCCCGGATCGCACCACGAGCGTGCCGTCGGTCGCCTCGTGCAGCGCGCGGAGCGCCGTGCGGAGCGCCGCGGTGCGGGGAGCGCCGGCGCCCGCGAAGGCCGGATCGGCGACGAACACCGGCAGCACCTCGCCCGCGGCGGCCGCGGCGACGAGCGCGGGGTGGTCGCGCACCCGCAGGTCGCGGCGGAACCAGACGACCTGGGCGGCCATCGTCAGCGGCTACGAGTCGCTCGGCGTCAGCTCGGCGTCAGCTCGCCGTCGTCGCTCTCGCGCTCCGTGCCGTCGCGCTCGCCGCCCGCACCTTGCTCCTCGGCGGCCTCCTCCGCCGCCGTGCCGTGCATGGAATCCGCGACCTGCGCCCGCCCGTGCGGCTCGTCGGCCTCGCCGGCCGGCCACTCGGCGGCGCCGAGGCTCGCGTCGCTCGCGGCGGGGTCGACCGCCTCGGCGCCGTCTCCGGGTTGCGTGGTGTCGGGCATCCGTCCTCCGATCGTCGAGCGGCGCCGCAGCGCCGCGTGTGCCGAGCAGTCTCGCGGCCGCGCCTGGGACGGCACTGGACGTCCTCGCGCGCCGACGGATGCGCATCCCGCGCCTGCGAGGATGGACGCGTGCAGATGCTCCACGACGCTGACCTCCGCGGCTTCGCCTCCGACAACTACTCCGGCGTGCATCCCGAGGTGCTGGACGCGATCGCGGCAGCGAACGGCGGCCACCAGACCGCCTACGGCGCCGACGCCTTCACCGCGCGCCTGCAGGAGGTCGTGCGCGAGCACTTCGGCGACGCCGCGCAGGCCTTCCCCGTCTTCAACGGCACGGGCGCGAACGTGGTCGCGCTGCAGGCGCTGCTGCCGCGCTGGGGCGCGGTCGTCTCGGCGAAGACCGCCCACATCAACGTCGACGAGGGCGGCGCGCCCGAGCGGGTCGGCGGCATCAAGCTGCTCACCGTGCCCACGCCCGACGGCAAGCTGACCCCCGAGCTCATCGACATCGAGGCGTGGGGATGGGGCGACGAGCACCGCGCGCAGCCGCTCGCCGTCTCGATCACGCAGTCGACCGAGCTCGGCACGCTCTACACCGCGGAGGAGATCCGCGCGATCGCCGACCACGTGCACGAGCGCGGCATGCTCCTGCACATGGACGGCGCGCGGCTCGCGAACGCCGCGGTCGCGCTCGACGCGCCCCTGCGCGCGTTCACGACCGACGCGGGCGTCGACATCCTCTCGCTCGGCGGCACGAAGAACGGCGCGATGGGCGCCGAGGCGATCGTCGTGCTCTCCAGCCGGGCGGGCGAGCAGCGCGTCGGCGAAGCGCTCGTCTACCTCCGCAAGCTCAACATGCAGCTCGCGTCGAAGATGCGCTTCATCTCGGCGCAGCTCGTCGCGCTCTACGACGGCGAGCTGTGGCGGCGGAACGCCGAGCACGCGAACGCGATGGCGGCGCGGCTGCGCGCTGCGGTCGAGGACGTGCCGGGCGTCTCCTTCGCCTACCCGACGCAGTCGAACGGCGTGTTCGCGCGGCTGCCCGCGGGCGTCGCCGACCGCGTGCGGGAGCGCTTCTTCTTCTACGACTGGGACGCATCCGCCCTCGAGGTGCGCTGGATGTGCACGTGGGACACGACGGAGGACGACGTGGATGCGCTCGCTCGCGCCGTGCGCGAGGCCGCGGCCTCGTAGGTTGCACGATCGAGGCCCCGGCGGTACTCCGCCGGGGCCTCGGTCTTGTGGCTGACGATCAGGAGCCGGACTGCCCCTGCACGCGGTCGCGAGCCTGCTCGGCGTCGGACTTCACGTCGCTCGCGGCGCCCTGCGCCTCGCCCTTGACGTGCTCGCCGGCGCTCTGCGCGGTGTCCTTCAGGTGCTGCGCCGCCTCCTGGGCGGGCTCCTTGAGGTTCTCTGCAGCCTCCTTGGCGACGTCCTTCGCGCCCTCCACGAGCGGCTCGGCGCCCTCCTTCACCTTCTGGGCGGCCTGCTTCTCGGGCTCGCTCGCCGGGATGAGGGAGGCGATGAGCGCGCCGACGCCGAAGGCGATAAGGCCGACCGCGAGCGGGTTGCCCTTCGCCTTCCGCACGGCCATGTCGGCACCGTGGCGGACGCTGTCGCCGGCGTTCGAGACCGTGCCGCGCACGTTCTCGCCCATGTGGCCGACCGCTCCGCGGACGTCGTGGCCAGCCTGGCCGACGACGCCGTGGTCGTCGCGGTCGTCAGAGCCGAACAGTCGCTCCTTCACGTCGTTCACCTTGCCCTTCACTCGCTCGGTCTCGCGACCGACGATGCCGCTCGGCGACACCTTCTCGGCCAGCGCGTCGACGTCGCCGCTCACGCTCTCGCGCGTGCGATCGATCCGCGCGCGGATCTCCTCGGGTGTCTCGGTCATCGGTTCTCCTCCTTGGTGTGCAGTGCGTCTGGGATGTGCTTGACGGAGTCGACCGTCTCGGGCATGGGCTCGACCTCCTTGAGGGCCTTGCGGCCCATCGAGTAGAGGATCGCCGCGACGATCGCCCACAGGACGCCGACGATGAGGGCTCCCCAGCCGAGGTGGTCGAGGAGGTCACCGAGCACGAACATGAGCGCGAGCGAGAGGAACAGGACCAGCAGGTGCCCCGCATACCCGGCGCCGCCGAGCATGCCCGCACCCTTGCCGAGGCGCTTCGCCTGCTCGGTGCCCTCCGCCTTCGCGAGCGCGATCTCGTCGCGCATGAGCTGCGACATGTCGCGCATGAGGTCGCCGACGATGTCGCCGACCGACTGGCTCGCCGCGCGCGTCTCGGCGGGGGTGTCCGCGGCGATCACCGCGGGATCCTCCGGCGAGTGGCGCCCGGTGGCGTTGAACTCGGAGGTCACAGCCCGCTCTCCCCCCGCGTGCCCGGCTGGCGGTCGGCGGGGCTGCCGGACTCGTCGGTGCCCGGGTAGGCCGTGTCGGCGTCGTAGCCGCCGATGGCCGGGTCGGTGCCGCTCGTCTGCGCGGCAGTCGCCGCCCGGCCGGAGCCGTAGGTGCCCGTCGCTGCCGAGCCCTGCACACCGGCGCCGGCGGTGCCGGTCGTGTAGTCAGCCGTGCTGTAGCCCGACGAGCCGGTGCCGGTCGTGCCGTAGCCGGTGGTGCCGGTGCCGGTGGTGCCGTAGCCCGTCGTGCCGTAGCCCGTCGTGCCGGTGGTGTCATAGCCGCTCGTGCCGGTCGAGCCGGTGGCGCCATAGGCGCCCGAGGGCGTCGTCCCGTAGGAGCCCGCGCCGTAGGAGCCGGTCGAGCCCTGGCTCTCGCGCTCCGCCTTCGCCTGGCTGATCATGCCGGCCGTGAGGCGGCCGACCACGAGGCCGGCGACGCCGGCGATCGCGATGAAGGTGCCGGGGCGGCGCCGCGCGAACGACTTCACCTCGTCGAGCAGGTCGCTCGGCTCGCGGTTCTCGAGCCAGCGTCCCGCCGACTCCACGCGGTCGCCGATCTCGGTCACGAGCTGCGCCGCGAAGCCGTCGCCCCCGCCGGAGCCGTCGACCATGCCGCGCAGGTCGCCGGCGAAGGTGGTGATGCCCTCTGCTGCGCGCTGCTGCTGCGCCTTCGTCTGCGACGACGCCTCGTGCATCGCCTGGTCGAGCAGGCGCTTGCCCTGCGTCTTCGCCTCCGAGGCGACGCCCAGCGCCTCCTCCTTCGCGGTGTCCGCGACGCGCCGACCGGCGTCCTTCGCGGAGCCGCCGAGCTTCGAGGCCTCCTCCTTCGCCGCGTCGGCCTTGCCGCCGCCGCTCGAGCCGCTGCTGCCGGAGCTGCTGCTGCCGCTGCTCGCTGCGTGGGCGCCGCTCGTGGTGCCGCTCGTCGTACTGGTGGTTCCGCCGGCGGTGGCCTGGCCGGGCATGCCGGCTCCCGACGCTGCTCCGCCGACCGTGGTCCGGTCCTCCGTGGGGCCGCCGGGCTGCTGCACGTTCGTCATCGTCCGTCCATCCTGATTCGGGCGGAGGCGTACCTCCGCTGCGGTGTGTTGCCGTGCTCCCGACGATGTACCCCGAACCTGGGAACGGGCGGCGAATGGGCCGCATGCGGCGGGGGCGCTCGCTGAAGGTCGCGTGCTATGTGGGTCGCTGCTGTCACGCTGTTCGCATGGACGCCGACGACGAGCGAACGGGCACGCCGGGCGGCACGGCAGAGCGCCCGGCCACCTTCTTCCGCGATGCGGCGGAGTTCCGGGCGTGGCTCGAGGCGAACCACGCGACCGCCACCGAGCTGTGGATGGGGCTCAACGCGAAGCACGTCTCGCCGCGGGGCCTCACGTGGGCCGACGCAGTGCCCGAGGCGCTGTGCTTCGGCTGGATCGACTCGCTCTCGCAGCGCATCGACGACGATGCGCGCCGCCAGCGGTGGACGCCGAGGAAGCGGGGCTCGAACTGGTCGGCGGTCAACGTCGCCCACGTCGAGCGGCTGATGACCGAGGGGCGCATGCGCCCGGCGGGCGTCGCGGCGTTCGAGGCGCGGCAGCCCGAGCGCACCGCGGTGTACGCCTACGAGGGTGCCGAGGCCGCGCTGCCGCCCGAGCTGCAGCGGCACCTCGACAAGAGCCCCGCCGCCCGAGCGTTCCTCGCCGAGGCGACGGCGACCTACCGGCGGGCGGCGATCGCGTGGGTGCTCGGCGCGAAGCGCGAGGCGACGCGCGAGCAGCGGGCGAGGCAGCTCGCCGACGACTCCGCCGCGGGCAGGCTCATCCCGCCGCAGCGCTACGGCGAGACGCCGAAGTGGGTGGATCGCGCGGCCGCGGCTGCGGCGTCGGCGGGCGGTCAGCCCTCGACGTAGGCGGCGAGCTTCGCGAGCGACTGCCCGAGGCCGAGCTCGTGGTCGGCCGGCGCGATGCCCATCGGCACGTCGGACGCCGCGACCGTGACGCGCGTGCCCGCCTCGACCGGCTGCATCCGCCACGTCATGAGCATGTCGCCGCCGAACCGCTCCTCGGCGGTCTCGAACGCGACCCGCTGCACGACGAGCTCGCCCGGCACGAGCTCGACGAACGTGACGCGGGACGCATCGACGTCGTCGCCGGACTTCGCGTCGACCGGCTCGTCGAAGCGCAGCACGGCGCGGAACCCGCCGCCCTCGCGGCCGTCGAACTCCTCGATCGTCGCGGTCGCGCCCTCGGGAGCGAGCCACTGCCGCAGCGCGTTCGCGTCGAGCAGCGCCTCGTACACGCGCTGCGGCGGGGCGGCGACGATCGTGTCGGCGCGGTCGACGCGCGCGGCGGCCTCGGCGCGCCCGTCGTGCGGCTCGCGGTCGCCGCGCGCGATCGCCCGCACCGCCGCGGCGAGCGCGAGCGCGAGGTCGTCGAACGAGAGCGCGCGACCGTCGTGCGTGACGACGGATGCGTCGGCCGACGACCCCGGATCGGTCTCGTCCCCGACGCCCGCCGTGCCGCTCGAGCGCACCGCGGGCACGTGGATGAAGCCGCCCGCGACCGGCAGGCCCGCGACGAGGTAGGCGACGTGGTTGCAGAGGAAGCGGCCGGCGTCGTCGCTCGCGTGCGCCGGCAGCCCGACCGCGAGGATCGCGCTCACGAGCGCGTCGATGTCGAGGCCCGAGGGGCGCCGCGCCGGGCCGTCCGGCTCGATCGCGGTGCCGCGCGGCTGGTCGCCGACGTTGTCGGGGATGCGCGCGTCGTCCTCGTTGACGGCCCAGCGCTCCGGGGTGATCGCCGAGCGTCCGCCCGCCTCGCCGACCGCGAGCACCGCATCCGGGGCATGTCGCTCGACGAGCGCCGCGAGCGCCGGCCCCGCGGCGGCGAACGCGACCGGGAGCGTGCCCGTCACGAGCTCGATGCGGGGCTGCGGATCGTCGCGCCATGCCTGCTCGAGGCGCCGCACCGCTTCGAGGCTCGCGTTCTCGGGATCTCCGCCGAAGGGCTCGAAGGCCGTCACCAGGATGCGCATGCCACCCAGTGTGCCTCGGCTAGAGCTCGACGACGAGCGGCAGGTGGTCCGAGAGCGGCGGTCTGGGCACCCGGATGCGGCGGGCAGGCAGCCGCTCGTCGCTCAGCACGTGGTCGAGCTGCACCATCGGTCGATCGGCCGGGAAGGTGCGCTGCCGCGCGAGCGAGTGCCAGCCGTCGATGCGCCGCACGACCGCGGCCGGCAGGTTGAGGTCGCCCATGAGGATGCGCGGGCCGGGGAGCGCCTCGAGCCAGCGGAGGGTGCGCTTCAGCTGCCGCATGTTGACGCCCGGCACGAACGAGAGGTGCGTCGCGGCGATCGTGCGATCGCCCGCCGGGGTGCGGATGGTCGCGGCGATCGCGACGCGCGGCTCGTCGCGGATCCACGTGGCCTCCTGCGCGCCGGGCTCGCGGAGCGGGGCGCGGAAGCGCGCCGAGGGCTCGAGCCGCAGCACGTGCCAGCGCAGCACGGGGTGGCGACTCACGAGCGCGACGCCGTAGCCGTCGGCGGTCGCGTCGAGGTCGTCGTCGCGCGCTGGCCGCCACTGCCGCGCCGGATCGCCGATGAGGGCGGGCGCGAAGCGCGACGAGGCACCGCCCATCGCCTCGGCCGCGATCGCCGTGAGGTCGAGCATGTCCGAGCGCGGCTGGCCGCGGTCGACCTCCTGCAGCGCGAGCACGTCGGCGCCGAGCGCCTCGACTGCCCGGGCGAGCCGGTCGCCGTCGACGGCGGCGTCGGCGGGCGTGCGCCCGTGGAGGATGTTCCAGGTCGCGAGCCGCATGCGGCCATCCTGCCGCTCGCGGCGGCTCGAGGCGGCAGGCCGAGGCGGCATCATGGAGCTGTGACGATCGCAGGCCTCGACGTGGGCGGGACGAAGATCGCGGGGGTCGCCCTCGCGCCGAGGGGTGCCGCGGTGCCCCGCTGGGACGTCGATGACGTGCTCGCGCGCAGCCACCGGCCCCACCGCATCCACGGGCCCGAAGCGCTGCTCGACGCGCTCGAGGCGGCAGTGCGCGAGCTCGACGAGCAGCTCGCCGAGGCGGGGCACGCGCCCATCGAGGCCGTCGGGCTCGCGATCGCCGCGTGGATGCCGCGCGACCGCGAGTCGATCACGTGGGCCGCGCACCTCGGGGTGCGCGACTTCGCGCTGCGGCCCGCGCTCGCGGAACGGCTCGGCATGCCCGTCACGATCCACAACGACGCCGACGGCTACCTGATGGGCGAGGCGGCGATGGGGGCGGCGGCGGATGCGTCGTCGTCGCTCCTGCTCGCGCTCGGCACCGGGGTGGGCGGCGCGTTCGTCGCCGACGGGCGGCCGCTGATCGGCGCGCACGGGCTCGCGGGCGAGCTCGGCCACGTGACGGTCGACGAGGCGGGGCCGGTGTGCTCGTGCACGGCGCGCGGCTGCGTCGAGGCGTTCGCCGGCGGGAACGCGCTCGCGCGGGACGCGGCAGCGGTGCCGGCGGCCGTCGCGCTCGCGCCCGGCGGGCGGCCGAGCGCGATGCACCTCGAGCAGGCGGCGCGCGCCGGGGACGCGCGGGCGCTCGAGGTGCTCGAGGGCGCGGGGCGCGCGGTCGCGGCGGGGCTGCGGCGCCTGCTGCCGGCGTTCGACCCGGAGGTCGTCGTGCTCGGCGGTCGCGTGATGCTGCAGACGGCCGACCTGCTGCTGCCCGTCATCGAGCGGGAGCTCGCGGAGCACGCGCCGCTGCAGGGCGTGCCGCAGCCGCGCCGGCTCGAGCTCGCGCGGCTCGGCGACCACGCGGCGGCGATCGGCGCGGCGGTGCTCGCCGCGCGCTGATCGACGCCCGGCCGCCGTCCTCGCTCGGTGGTACCGATTCGACGCCTGCGAGCGGCGCCGAGCGACGCTTCCGTACCACCCTCGGCGCCGGGTGGTACCGATTCGACGCCTGCGAGCGGCGCCGAGCGACGCTTCCGTACCACCCGCGAACGGAGCGTCGACACGGCGCCAACCCGCGGCGTGGCCCGCCGCTTCGCAGCGATGTGCACGCTGTTGTCGCTCGCGGCGCGATCAAGCCGCAAGAGGGTGCACATCCGCGGGCGACGGGACGCGGAACGGCCCCCGGCGCGAGCCGGGGGCCGTTCTTGCGGAGAGGCAGGTGCTGGGCTCAGCCCTGCGCGCGGCGCGGGCCGCGGCGCTGCTGGCCGCCCGAGCGTCCCGCGGGCGCGCCCGACTGCAGCGAGCCGCCGCCGCTCGACGACCACGCGACTGCCGAGCCGCCGCGCGGCGCGCCGCCCTGGCCGCCCGAGCGCTGACCGCCCGAGCGCTGGCCGCCGGCGCGGCCGCCCGAGCGGGCGCCGCCCTGGCCGCCGCGACCACCGGCTGCACCGGCGCCCTGCTTGACCTCGGGGCGACCCGAGCGGTCCTTGCGCGGGCGGTCCGAACGGGCTGCGCCGGCCGTCGCGCCGTGCGCGCCCGAGCCGGGGACGCCGTCGCGGGCCGCGCGCTTCCGGCGCGCGTTCGCGCCGGTCGAGCGGCCGCCGCCGCCCTGCTGCTGGATCTCGTTGCCCGAGCCGGGGCCACCGGGGACCGGGACCACGTGCGGCGCGTACGGTCCGACGAGCGCATCCACCGCATCCGACGACGCCGTCACCGGCTGCGGCTGGACGCCGATCTTCGCCTTGCGCAGCAGCGACATCGTGTCGCCGCGCTGCGCGGGCAGCATGACCGTCACGACGTCGCCCTCGGTGCCGGCGCGAGCCGTGCGGCCCGAGCGGTGCAGGTAGGCCTTGTGCTCCATGGGCGGGTCGACGTGCACCACGAGCTCGACGCCGTCGACGTGCACGCCGCGAGCGGCGACATCCGTCGCGACGAGCACGCGCACCGAGCCGTCGCTGAATGCGGCGAGGTTGCGGTCGCGGGCGTTCTGCGACAGGTTGCCGTGCAGGTCGACGGCGGGGATGCCGGAAGCGGTGAGGTGCTTCGCGAGCTTCTTCGCCTGGTGCTTCGTGCGGGTGAAGAGGATGCGGCGGCCGAGCCCCGACGCGAGGCGGCGGACGAGCAGGTTCTTGTCGTCGGGCGCGACCTCGAAGAGGTGGTGCGTCATCGCGGCGACGGGTGAGTTCGCCTCGTCGACCGAGTGCATGACCTCGTTCGTGAGGAAGCGCTTGACGAGCTTGTCGACCCCGTTGTCGAGGGTCGCCGAGAACAGCAGTCGCTGGCCCGAGCTGGGCGTCTTGTCGAGGATCTTCGTCACGACCGGCAGGAAGCCGAGGTCAGCCATGTGGTCGGCCTCGTCGATGACGGTCATCTCGATCGCCGAGAGCGAGGCGATGCCTTGCTTCATGAGGTCCTCGAGGCGGCCCGGGCACGCGACGACGATGTCGACGCCGTTCCGGAGCGCGGTCTCCTGCGGGCGCTGCGAGACGCCGCCGAAGATGGTCGTGACGGTGAGGCCGGCGGCCTTCGCGAGCGGCGCCATCTCGGTCGCGATCTGCGTCGCGAGCTCGCGCGTCGGGGCGAGCACGAGGCCGAGCGGCAGCCCCTTGCGGCGGTTGCCGCCCGCGAGCTCGCCCGAGAGGCGCGCGATGAGCGGGATCGAGAACGCGAGGGTCTTGCCCGAGCCGGTCTTGCCGCGGCCCAGCACGTCGCGCCCGGCGAGCGTGTCGGGCAGGGTGTCGGCCTGGATCGGGAACGGGTGCTCGCGGTCCATCGCCTTGAGGGCGGTGACGAGCTTGGCGGGCACGCCGAGCTCGGCGAAGGTCGTGGTGACCTCGGGGGTGATGGTGTCAGTCAACGGATGCTCTTTCTGTGAGCGTGCGCGCGCATCCGGGCCGACCGCACACTCGTGCGGGCAGGGTTCTTGGGTGGATGCGTCGACGCAGTTCGGCGAGCGCGGCGGTGGCCGCGATCGTTCGCCGTGGAAGGTTCATCGACGCCCGAGAACCGGGCGGAGAGAGGAGCGTTCAACGACGCAGGCGAGCCGGCAGCGATGCCCTGCTCGCGCAGTGACCCCAGCCTATCAGCAGCGGTCTGACATCACCTAGCCCCGGCGCCTCCGAGTGCCAGGAAGGCGTACTCCGGCTGACGAGCACGACCTCGGTCGCGGACAGCGCGCGGGGCCGCGGCTCCGCAGGGGCGCTCAGGTGCGCTCGATACGGTCCGGGGCATGGCAAACCCCCTGAAGGACGACGCCCTCCTGCTGCTCACGCGCGGCTACGACACGAGCGAGGCGATCTGGCAGCGGGCTCGCCCGGGAGCCCGCGCGGTGCGGACGACGGCGCTCGGCGGCGACGCGCTCTTCATGCGCGGTGAGGAGGCGGTCGAGCTCTTCTACGACGAATCCAAGGTGCGCAGGCACGGCGCGATGCCGATGGCGATCCAGGAGTCGCTCTTCGGCCACGGCTCGGTGCACTCGCTCGACACCGCCGCGCACCGGCACCGCAAGCAGACCTTCCTCGGGCTCGCGTACGACGACGCCGAGGTGCGCCGCCTCGAGCCGCACCTCGAGCGCGAGTGGAGCGAGGAGCTCGCCGACTGGATCGCGGGCGGCGAGCGCTCCGCGTATGACGCCGCGGTCGGCGCGATCGGCCGCGCGATGCAGCGCTGGGCCGGCCTGCCCGGCACCCCCGAGGCGAAGACCCGCTGGGCGAGGCGGCAGGCGCAGATCGTCGACGGCTTCGGCGTCCCCTACTCCCCCGAGTTCCTGCTGACGATGGCCAACCGCTGGTGGTCCGACCGGCACGCGAGCGCGCTCATCGAAGCCGTGCGCGCGGGCGAGCTCGAGGCGACGGCGGGCACCGCGCTGCACGCTTGGGCCTGGCACCGCGACCAGGAGGGCGAGCTGCTGCCGGCCCGGCTCGCGGGCATCGAGGTGCAGAACTCCTTCCGGCCCGCGATCGCGGTGTGCCGGTTCGTCGCCTTCGCCGCGAAGGCGCTCCACGAGCGGCCCGAGTGGCGCGAGCGCATCGCGGCCGAGACCGCCGAGCGGGGGAAGCTCACGGGCGGCCCGCTCGCGACGGCCTTCGCGCACGAGGTGCGGCGCACGGCGCTGTTCGTGCCGATGCTCCCGGGCCGCGCGATCGACGAGGTCGAGCTCGACGGCGAGAGCGTGAGCGCGGGCGGGCTGCTGCTGCTCGACGTGCTCGGCACCGACCTCGACGAGTCGAGCTGGGAGCGCGCGGGCGAGTTCGACCCGGAGCGCTTCGTCGGCATCGACGACTGGGCGGAGATCGAGGCGATGGGCGCGTTCGTGCCGCAAGGCGGCGGGCATCCCTCGACCGGTCACCGCTGCCCGGGCGAGAAGGTCACGCTCTCGACGCTCACGAGCGCGATCGCCGCGCTGAGCGACCCGCGCGTGACGATCCTCGGCGAGGGTCTCGAGGTCGGCCGCCGGCGCATGCCGACGAAGCCCGCCTCGGGCGGCATGGTGCGGAGCGCGCACCGCCGACCGCGCAGCGGCGGCGGAGGGCGCTGCCCGTTCCACTGACCTTCAGCGGCCGCTGATGCTCAGCGGCGTGCCGTGCCCCGTCGAGGTCGCGCGAAGAGCTCGCCGCTCGCGATGTCGGCCTCGAGCCCCTCGAGGCTGCGGCCTCGCGTCTCGAACACGTGGGTCGCGATGAACCACAGCGCGAGCGCGCCGACGGCCGCGAAGAGGAAGAACGCGCCCGTGATGCCGACCGCGTCGAGCAGCGAGGGGAAGGCGAGCGCGAGCGCGCCGTTCGCGAGCCAGTGCGCGAAGACCGCGATGCCGATGCCGAGGCCGCGCACGCGCAGCGGGAAGATCTCGGAGAGGTAGACCCAGGTCGCGACGTTCAGGAACGTCTGCATCGCGCCGACGAAGGCGACGACGAGCGCGAGCAGCACGAAGGGGCGGATGGGGTGCCCCGGCTCGAGCGCGACAGACGCGATCCCGATGAGCGCGTGGCACAGCGTCGTGAGGGCGAAGCCCGTGAGCAGCGTCGTGCGCCGGTCGATGCGGTCCATGAGCCGGAGCGCGACGAGCCCGCCCACGACGGCGATGATGCCCGGCGCGATGTTCGCGATGAGCGCCGCCGAGCGGTCGAAGCCCGATTCCTCGAGCACGGCCGTGCCGTAGTACATGATCGCGTTGATGCCGGTGAGCTGCTGGGCGACGCCGACGCCGATGCCCACGAGCAGCACGCGGCGCAGCCGGCGGTCCGCGAGCAGCGAGCGGAGCCTCGCGCGATCCCGCGGCGTCGCCGAGGCGGCGCCGAGCCGGGCCTCGATGTGCTCGAGCTCCGCCACGGCGCGCTCGCTCGCGCGCACGGAGCGCAGCACCGCGAGCGCCTCGTCCCGCCGCCCTCGCTCGGCGAGCCAGCGCGGCGACTCGGGCATGCGCAGCATGCCGACGAAGAGCCCGATCGCGGGGAGCGCGCAGACCGCGAACATGATGCGCCACACGCCGTCGACGTGCCCGAGGGTGCTGCCGAGCACCGCGTTGACGACGAAGGCGGCGAGCTGCCCCGAGACGATCGCGACCTCGTTGCGGCCGGAGAGCGAGCCGCGGATCTCGAACGGCGCGAGCTCGGCGAGGTAGACGGGGACGACGGTCGAGGCGCCGCCGACCGCGAGGCCGAGCAGCACGCGACCGACGACGACGGCGGGGAAGCCGGGCGCGAGCACGACGACGAACGTGCCGATGAAGAACAGCACCGCGAGCGCGATGAGCATCGAGCGGCGGCCGATCCCGTCGGAGATGCGACCGCCGAGCAGCGCGCCGAAGGCCGCCGCGAAGACGAGCGAGCTCGTCACGATCCCCTCGGTGAGCGCCTCGAGACCGAGCTCTGCGCTCATCGGCTGCAGCGCGCCGTTGATGACGCCCGTGTCGTAGCCGAACAGCAGACCGCCGAAGCACGCGACGATCGAGATGACGCCGAGCCGCGTGCGATGCGGCCCGCCGCTCAGCGGTGGCAGCGCCGCCTCGCTGCCGGAGCTGGGCGGGGCGATGGCCACGATGGGTCCTCCGGTCGTCGAGCGATGGGCAACCGCTCGATTCTGCCGTGCAGCGCGTGCTCCCACGGCATCCGGCCCGTGCACAACGCAAGCCCGCCGAGGGCGGATCGCGGCGGATCCGGCTCGGTGAGCGGATGCGCCGCACGGTTCCGCCTGCGGGCTTGCGTTGTGCACGCCGCCGTGGGGCGACCGAGTCAGGGCTCGTCGAGCGGCTCCGCGTCGATGACCTCGTCGACGTCGTCGACCACGTCGGCGTCGAACGACCACTGCGCGGGCCGCTCCGCGCCCTCGGCGCCGACCCACAGGCCCGAGCCGTCGGGAGCGACGTCGACGACCACCCGGTCGCCGTCGCGCACCTCGCCCGCGAGCAGCGCCCGCGCGAGCCGATCGTCGATCTCGCGCTGCATGAGCCTGCGCAGCGGCCGCGCGCCGTACACGGGGTCGTAGCCGCGCTCCCCGAGCCACTGCCTCGCCGCATCCGTCACGTCGACCGTGAGGCGGCGCTCGCGCAAGCGCCGGTCGAGCGCGTGCACCTGGATGCCGACGATCGCGCCGAGCTCCTCCTGCGTGAGCGCGTCGAAGATGACGATGTCGTCGAGCCGGTTGATGAACTCGGGCTTGAACGCCGCGCGCACCGCGCCCATGACCTGCTCGCGCGCGGTCTCGGTCGAGATGGTCGGATCGGTCAGGAAGGCCGAGCCGAGGTTGGAGGTGAGGATGAGGATCGTGTTGCGGAAGTCGACCGTGCGACCCTGCCCATCGGTCAGGCGGCCGTCGTCGAGCACTTGCAGCAGCAGGTCGAAGACCTCCGGGTGCGCCTTCTCGACCTCGTCCATGAGCACGACCGAGTAGGGCCGGCGGCGCACGGCCTCGGTGAGCTGCCCGCCCTGCTCGTAGCCGACGTAGCCGGGAGGGGCGCCGACGAGCCGCGCGACCGAGTGCTTCTCGCCGTACTCCGACATGTCGATGCGCACGAGCGCCTTCTCGTCGTCGAAGAGCAGCTCGGCGAGCGCCTTCGCGAGCTCGGTCTTGCCGACGCCGGTCGGGCCGAGGAACAGGAACGAGCCCGTCGGCTGGTTCGGGTTCGAGACGCCCGCGCGGCTGCGGCGCACCGCATCCGAGACCGCCGAGACGGCCTCGCGCTGGCCGACGACGCGGTTCGCGAGCTCGTCCTCGAGGGCGAGGAGCTTCTCGGTCTCGCCCTGCAGCAGGCGGCCGACCGGGATGCCCGTCCACGCCGCGACGACCGAGGCGATGTCGTCCTCCGTCACCTGGTCGCCGACCATGCGCGCACCGGACTCGGCGGCGTGCGCCTCGGCCTCCTTGAGCTGCTGCTCGACCTGCGGGATCTCGCCGTAGAGCAGCCGCGAGGCACGCTCGAGGTCGCCCTCGCGCTGCGCGCGCTCGGCGCGGCCGCGCAGCTCGTCGAGCTGCTCGCGCAGCCCGCCGATGCGGTTGAGGCTCGCGCGCTCGGTCTGCCAGCGCTCGTCGAGCGCCTTCAGCTCGGTGCGGCGCTCCGCGAGCGTCGCCTCGAGCTCGGCGAGCCGCTCCTTCGACGCGTCGTCGCGCTCGCGCTTGAGGGCGAGGCGCTCGATCTCCATGCGGTCGACCGTGCGGCGCAGCTGGTCGATCTCGGTCGGGGCCGAGTCGATCTCCATGCGCAGCCGGCTCGCGGCCTCGTCGATGAGGTCGATCGCCTTGTCGGGCAGCTGGCGGGCGGTGATGTAGCGGTTCGAGAGGGATGCGGCTGCGACGAGGGCGCTGTCGGCGATCGTGACCTTGTGGTGCGCCTCGTACCGCTCCTTGAGGCCGCGCAGGATCGCGACGGTGTCCTCGACGCTCGGCTCGCCGACGTAGACCTGCTGGAAGCGCCGCTCCATCGCGGCGTCCTTCTCGATGAACTCGCGGTACTCGTCGAGCGTCGTCGCGCCGATGAGGCGCAGCTCGCCGCGCGCGAGCATCGGCTTGAGCATGTTGCTCGCGCCCTGGCTGCCCTCGGCCGCGCCGGCGCCCATGATGATGTGCAGCTCGTCGATGAACGTGACGATGCGGCCCTCGGCCTTCGCGATCTCGGCGAGCACGTTCTTCATGCGCTCCTCGAAGTCGCCGCGGTACTTGCTGCCCGCGATCATCGCGTTGACGTCGAGCGCGACGAGCGACTTGCCCTTGAGGCTCTCGGGCACGTCGCCCGCGACGATGCGCTGCGCGAGGCCCTCGACGACGGCCGTCTTGCCGACGCCGGGCTCGCCGATGAGCACGGGGTTGTTCTTCGTGCGGCGCGAGAGCACCTGGCTGATGCGCCGGATCTCCTCGTCGCGACCGATCACGGGGTCGAGCCGCCCCGAGCGGGCGATCTCGGTGAGGTCGGTGCCGAACTGCTCGAGCGCCGACTGCTGCTCCTCCTGACCCGGCATCATGCCGCCCATGCGTGCCATGGCTCCTCCATCGTTCCTGGTCCTGGCGATCCGAACTTGAGTGCTGTTGACTCAAGTTTACTACGGATGCTGGACATTGGCTAGGAAAACCGGGCCGGATGCGCTCGGCCGCGGATACTGAGGGGACGGTCGCCGCAACCGGCGCCCCGATCGACCACGACGACGTGACCGATGTGAGGAGCTCGACATGACCACACAGGGCCCGGACGACTCCACTCCGCGGAGCCGCCCCTTCGATCCGGACCGGGATGCCTCGACGCGCGACGACGGCCGCGCCGATGCCCCCGACGCGCGAGCGCGCCGGCACGACGACGACCGCTCCGGAGCCACGGACGCCCGCGAGCGTCGGCACGACGACGACCGCGTGACCGGCGACCTCCGCCACGATCGCGAGGCCGTCGTCGCGCGGGAGCGCGAGCGCTTCGGCGGGGTGAAGGTGGGCGCGGCGTTCTTCGGCTGGCTCACCGCCACCGGCGCCGTGGTGCTCCTCATCGCGCTCGCCGCGGCGATCGGCGCGCTCATCGCATCGCTCTCGGGCCGCGACGTCGACGAGGTCGTCGAGGGAGCGCAGCAGGACCTGCAGTCCGCCGGCATCTGGGGCGCGGTCATCCTGCTCGTCATCTGGTTCGTCGCCTACTACTGCGGCGGCTACGTCGCCGGCCGGATGGCGCGCTTCGACGGCGCGAAGCAAGGCGTCGCCGTCTGGGTGTGGGCGGTCGTGATCGCGATCGTCGCAGCGATCATCGGGCTCGTCGCGGGGCAGAACTTCGCGCTGCCGCCCGGCGCGATGCCGACCCTGCCGCTCCCGGAGGACCAAGCGACGCTCGCGACCGTCATCTCGGCGGTCGTGGTCGCGGTCGTCGCGCTCATCGGGGCCGTGCTCGGCGGCCTCGCGGGCATGCGCTTCCACCGCCGCGTGGATCGCGCGGGCTTCGACGTGGGCGATCGCCGGTAGCCGCCAGCCCGCCTCCGACTCCCAGCAGCCTCGAAGCGAGGCGTTAGCACTCTCTTGGGTCGAGTGCTAGAATGGAGCCGCTCCTCGGGGCGGTTCCCGGGAGCTGCCGAAGACACCGACGGCCGTCGCACAGGGCGCGGCCGCACGTGGAGGAGGTGGTTGTCAATGGCACTGACCTTCGACCCGTTCCGCGAGATGGACAGGATGACCGCTCGACTGCTGAGCGGCGCCGGTGGCGCCGCGGCGGCCTCGAGCTGGATGCCGATGGATCTCTACCGCTCCGGCGATCACTACGTCGTGCACGTCGACCTGCCGGGCATCGACCCGGGTTCGATCGACCTCGGCATCGACGCCGGCACGCTGACGATCCAGGCCGAGCGCACGATCGGCGGCGGCGACCAGCGGCAGTGGATCGCGCAGGAGCGACCCGCCGGCCGCTACATGCGCCAGCTGAGCCTCGGCAACGACGTCGACCTCGACCGCATCGAGGCGTCGTACGAGCACGGCGTGCTCACGCTCACCATCCCGGTCGCCGAGCGCGCGAAGCCGCGCAAGATCGAGGTGCAGCACGCCGGCGGCGGGCAGACGCAGATCGGCACCGGCGAGGGCTCGCGCTCGAGCGAGAGCGAGTCGGCGACGGCGCCCGCGGGCTCGACGAGCTGAGCCGTGCCGCTCCGCAGGCGCGGCACCGCCACCCGGCGGTCGCCGCGCCTTCCTGCTGCCTTCGCGGGTCGCGCCGGTAGCGTGGCGACGTGACCGACCTGCACCTGACCCGCCTCGGCGAGCGCGGCTCGCCCGTCATGCTCTGCCACGGGCTCTTCGGGCAGGGCAAGAACTGGACGCAGATCGCGAAGGCGCTCGCCGACCGGCACCGCGTCACGCTCGTCGACATGCCGAACCACGGCCGCTCCGGCTGGACCGAGCGCCTCGACTACCTCGAGATGGCGGATGCGGTGGCGAGCGCGATCGACGAGCCGGTAGCGCTCGTCGGCCACTCGATGGGCGGCAAGGCTGCGATGCTCGCCGCGCTGCGCCACCCCGAGAAGGTCGAGCGGCTGTGCGTCGTCGACGTCTCCCCCGTCGCCTACCGCTCGACCGACGAGTTCGCGCGCTACATCGACGCGATGCTCGCGATCGACCTGTCGGCGCTCGGCTCCCGCTCCGAGGCGAGCGAGGCGCTCGCCGAGGCCGCACCCGATCCCGGCGTGCGCGGGTTCCTGCTGCAGAGCCTGCAGCGCGAGGGCGACGGCTGGCGGTGGCTGCCGAACCTCGAGGTGCTGCGCCGCGACCTCGCGGTGCTGCGCGGCTTCCCGGAGACCGACGCCGTCTACGACGGCCCGGTGCTGTGGATCGCGGGCGCCGACTCCGGCTACGTGCGCGACGAGTTCGCACCGGCGATGGAGGCGCGCTTCCCGAACGTGCGCCGCGTGACGATCAAGGGCGCGGGCCACTGGGTGCACTCCGAGCAGCCGAAGGTGTTCACCGAGGTGCTCGCGCGCTTCGTCGACGCCGACTGACGCCTACAGCGCGAGGAGCGCGCCCGCGGCCTGCTGCAGCCGCCAGGAGGGACTCGGCTCGCGCAGCTGCCCGGGCGCCTCGAGCGCCCAGGAGGTCGCGCTCGAGCCGACCCGGAGCGCCGCCGCGCCCTCCGGTCGCCACTCGGGCGGCGCATCCACCGTCACCGTCACCGGCGCTCCGCGCCAATGGAGGAAGCGGATGGGCGACGTCGTCGTGAGCGCGACCGGGTCGTCCCACGGCACGTCGTACTGCGCCACCGCGGCGCCAGCGGGCAGCACTGTCAGCCAATGCACGTTCGCGACCACGCTGTCGACGAGCGCGGCGGCCGCCGCACCCCGGTCGACGCCCGGCTGGATGCCGAGCAGGGCGACGTGGATGCGCACGGGCGCTCCGTCGACGGTGCGCGTCGCGCCCGCGAGCACCGTGCGTCCGTGCGCGTGGAGGTTGCCGGTCTTGCCGCTGTCGATCCCGGCGCGGCCGAGCGCCTCGTTGGTGTTGCGCACCTGCCCGACGCGCGGCAGCGTCGTCGTGGCGGTGCCGGTGATCTCGAGCAGCGCGGGCTCGCGATCGGCAGCGCCCATGAGCTGCAGGAGGCCGGCGGGGGTGGCGACCCCGCGGTCGCTCAAGCCGCTCGCGTCGGCGACCTGGATGCCCTCGATGCCGCGCTCGGCCAGATAGCGCTCGGCGGCTGCGAGGTAGCCGTCGTGGCTGCCGAAGGCCCAGTCGGCGAGCGTCATCGCGGCGTTCGACGCGCTCATGAGCATCGCGGCCTCGAGCAGCTGGCGCTGCGTGAGCACGTCGCCCACCGCGACCGGCAGCACCGAGGCGCCGTCGCGCACGCCATCGACGAGGTGGGCGACGTCGCTGTCGTCGAGCGTGATCGACGCCCCCTGCTCGCCGGCCGCCAACGGCTGCGCGTCGAGGAGCACGAGGCCGAACAGCAGCTTCGCGATGCTCGCCATGGGGAGCGGTCCAGCCTCGCCCGCGCTGCCGACAGCACCGTCGACGCCCTCGACCCGGAAAGCCGCTGCGGCGACGCCCACCGGCCAGTCGACCTCGGCCGCGCCCACCTCGGGGTGCACGTCAGCGACGCTCAGCGGCGCGGTCGGGGGCGCCGCGCTCGCGACGGCGGTGCCTCCGACGCCGGCGATCGCGATGACGGCGGCGGCGAGGGCCGCGACGGCGATCCGAGGATCCCGCTTCATCCCTCGGCGTCGTGCGCCCGACGCGGGCGTGCTGGACGCGCACTCCGGCGCCGACTCGTGCTCGATCTGCAGCCTGCTCTCCCCCACCCGCTGCGCGCGCCAGGACTGCGCGCACGGCACCGAGAACGCGCATCCCGCACCCCGGATTCCACGCGCCTCGGCGTGTCGTCCCGGTGATCCGGCGCTCGCGGCACAGCCGGAGCGCCCAGCGAGCGGGGCTCGCCGGGCGCTCCGGACGTGTCAGTGCTCGACGGAGAGCACCGACAGGTCCTCCGCGAGCTCGACGTCGACGTCCTCGTCGCCGAGCAGGACCTCGACCTCGAAGCGCACGTCGGCGTCGTCCTCGGTCTCGATCGAGACCACGACCCCGCCGCCCGCGGCCGCGATCGCCGCGTCGCTGATCTCCGCGACGCGCGCGGGGTCGAGCGGCAGGTCGCTCGAGTCGTCGCCGTCGTCGTCGGCGCGCACGACCGGCTCACCCGAGAGCGGCACCCGAACCTCGACCTCGCTGCCGTCGGCGAGGCGCACATCGACCTTCCAGCCGTCGCGCTCGACCTCGACGCTCGTCGCGTCGCCGCCGCCCGCGGCGACGACGGCGGCCTCGATGGCGGCCTCCAGGTCGGCGGGTTCGGCGGGCACCGTGCCATCCGCGACTGCGGCGACGTCGTCGTCGCGGTCGTCGCCGGGCTCGGCGGAGGCCGAGGACGACGCGGCGGGCGCGGGATCGTCGTCGTCCATCGCGTCGGCGATCGAGAGGCCGACGCCCGCGACCGCGAGGACGACCGCGGCGGCGGCGGTGCCGATGAGAAGGGGCCGCAGGATGCCGCGGCCCCGACGGCGCGCCGTCGGCTCGGCCGCGTCGTCCAGGATGATGTCGGGAGTGTCGGCCTCGGCGGGCGCGTCGGGGTGCCGGGGCGTCGGGTCGTCGGCGCCGATGGCGTCGCGCGACTGGTCCTCTGGGTGCTGGTGCTCGTTCATGGCTCCACCCTCCTCGGCCGGCGCTGACGCACGACTGAACGATGCTGAACGGGGTGTCAGGCGCCGCGCGACTCGCTCGCTGCCGGCAGCTCGAGCACGAACCGCGCCCCGCCGAGCGGTGCGCCCGTCACCCAGGCGTCACCGCCGTGGGCCCGCGCCACCTGCCGCACGATCGCGAGGCCGAGCCCGGATCCGCCGCCGTCGCGGGCCCTCCCCTCGTCGAGCCGCACGAAGCGCTCGAAGACGCGCTCCCGGTCCTCGATCGGCACGCCGGCGCCGTCGTCGTCGACCCAGAGCATCGCCCGGCCGTCGCGCACGACCGAGCCGAGCGCGACCCGCTGGTGCGCGTGGCGCAGCGCGTTGTCGACGAGGTTGCGGGTCGCCCGGGCGAGCAGCCGCGGGTCGCCCTCGACCGGCGCAGCGCGCACCGCTGCGCCGTCCACGGCGAGGCCGAGGGCACGGGTGCGCTCGAGCTCCTCGAGCGCAAGGCCGTCGAGGTCGACCGGCTGCAGCTTCCCGCGGCCGCGCTCGTCGAGCCTCGCGAGCAGCAGCAGCGCCTCGACGATCCCGTGCATGCGCTCGCCCTCGTGCAGCACGACCTCCGACAGCTCGCCCGGCGCGAGCGCGTCCGGGTGGGCGCGCGCGAGCTCGGCGAACTGCCGCATCGAGGCGAGCGGCGAGCGCAGCTCGTGCGACGCATCCGAGACGAAGCGGCGGCGCGACCGCGCGTCGGCCTCGATGCGGTCGAGCATGCGGTTCATGGTCGCCGCGAGCCGGTCGAGCTCGTCGCCGCGGCTCGACGCCTCGATGCGGCGGTCGAGCCCGGTCGCGTCGATGTCGTCCACTTGCGCCCGCATCCGGTCGACGTGCGCGAGCGCGCGGTCGACGACGATCCACACCACCGTCGCCACGAGGATGACGGCGAGCGGCACCGCGACCGCGAGCAGCACGGTCGTCGAGCGCGCTGCGTCGTCGACCGGCGCGAGCGATCGCGCGACGACGATCGTGCCGGCCTCCGCCTCCGCCGCGACCACGACGAAGCGCTCCCCGTCGACCGTCGCGGTCATCGGTGCCCGGCCCTCCGGCACCGGCAGCGCGGCAGCCGCGTCGGTGTTGACGACGACCCCGGTCGGCGAGCGCAGCGCGACGAGAACGTCGTCGTCGCGCTGCACGAGCGCCGCGGTCTGGATGGTGCCCTCGTCGATGCCTTGCGCGAGGGCATCGAGCTCGTCGGCGAGCTGCTCGGCGACGGATGCCTGCAGCATGCGCTCGAGCGTCCACACGAGCGTCGCGGCGCCGACCCCGAGCGCGACGGTGACGACCGCGACGGCGGCGGCGACGATGCGCAGCCGGATGGACGGGCGGCGGGGCGGTCGCCGCTCGGCCGCGTCGTCAGCCACCGTCGGCCGCCAGCCGGTAGCCCGCGGCGCGCACGGTCTGGATCGCCTCGCGCCCGAACGGCCGGTCGATCTTCCGCCGCAGCCGGCCGACGTACACCTCGACGATGTTCGGATCCCCTTCGAAGTCCTCCGACCACACGTCGTCGAGCAGCTCGCGCTTCGTCACCGCCTCGCCGCGCCGCCGCATGAGCAGCTCGAGCACCGCGAACTCGCGAGCGCTCAGCTCGAGCCGCTCGTCGCCGCGATGCGCCGTGCGCGCCGCGGGATCGAGCCGCAGGTCGCCCGCTTCCAGCACGACCGGCCGCTCACGGCCCCCGCGACGCGCGAGGGCGCGGATGCGCGCGACGAGCACGGGGAAGGAGAAGGGCTTCGTCAGCCAGTCGTCGCCGCCGGTGTCGAGCCCCTCGACCTCATCCCACTCGCCGTCCTTGGCGGTGAGGAAGAGCACCGGCGTCCAGATCCCCTCCGCGCGCATCGCCTGGCACACGCGATAGCCGCTCATCCCGGGCATCATCACGTCGAGCAGCACGACGTCGTAGGCGAACTCTCGCGCGCGCCACAGCCCGTCGACGCCGTCGTGCGCGACGTCGACCGTCATCCCCTCGGCGAGCAGGCCGCGCCGGATCCCGTCGGCGAGGCGCACCTCGTCGTCGACCACGAGCACGCGCATGCCTCGAGCATGGCGGCTCGCCACTGACGCGCGGCTGAACGGCACGCGCGCTCGCCGACGGCGGCGCCACGGCCGTGGCCCGGGGGCGCCGTGAGAAGATGGAGCCCATGCCCGCCGCCGACGAGCCCCTCGCGCGCGTCGTGCTCATCGGCGGGGCGTCCGGCTCCGGCAAGTCGCGCATCGCCGAGCGCTCCGGGCTCCCGGTGCTGCGGCTCGACGACTTCTACCGCGAGGGCGACGACCCCGCGCTCCCTCGGCTCGAGACCGGCGAGGTCGACTGGGACCACCCCGGCTCGTGGCACCGCGAGCGGGCGCTCGACGCCCTCGAGCAGCTCGCCCGCACCGGCTGCACGACCGCGCCCGTCTACGACATCTCCCGGAGCGCGACCGTGGGCGAGCATCCCGTCGCGCTCGACGGCGGGCGCCTGTTCGTCGCCGAGGGGGTCTTCGTCGCCGAGGTCGTCGCCGAGGCCGAGCGGCGAGGCATCCTCGCCGACGCGCTGTGCGTGCACCGCTCGCGATGGCTCACGATGACGCTTCGCTTCGCCCGCGACCTGCGCGAGCGGCGCAAGAGCCCGGCGTTCCTCGTCAAGCGGGGGCTCATCCTCGCCGGCCGCGAGCCCGAGATCGTCGCGAGGCTCACGGATGCGGGCTGCCGGCCCGTGCGCGTGCGCGCGGCCAGGCGCATGCTCGCGAAGGCCGTCGCGACCCGCTGAGCCGCGTCAGTCGAGGTCGTCGCGCTCCTCCTCGACCATCACCTCGCGGCCGTCGACGACCTCGTAGGTCGCGGTGCGGAACGGCGCCGGGGTGAGCGACATCGCCACGGCACCGCTCGGCGCGACTCGCGCATCCGCCACCTCGAACCCGGTCGGCTGCGGGACGCGGTCGAAGACGCGCTTGCCCGCGCCCACGACGACGGGGAAGACGATGAGCCGCAGCTCGTCGAGGAGGTGCTCGGCGAGCAGGGTCTGCAGCAGCAGCCAGGAGCCGTGCACCTGCAGCTCGCCGTCGCCCGCCGACCTCAAGCGGCGGATGCGCTCGGGCACGTCGTCGGCGATGACCGACTCGGTGCCGGCCCAGGGCGCCTCGTCGAGCCGCAGCGTCGTGGAGACGACGTGCTTCGGTGCGGTGTTGAGCCGCTGCGCGACGGGATCGCCGTCGTCGGTCACCTGCGGCCAGTAGCCGGCCATCATGTCGTACGTGCGGCGGCCGAAGAGCAGCGCGTCGGTGCGCTCGAACCAGCCCGAGACGACCTCGCCGACCGCCTCGTCGAAGCCGAACCCGACCCACCCGCCCCAGCGGAAGCCGCCCTCGGTGTCCTCGTCGCGGCCGCCGGGGCCCTGCATGACGCCGTCGAGGGTCATGAACTCGTGCGCGACCAGTCGCATCCGTGCCTCCTCGCCCTGGCGACGCGCGCGCCGCCGCGGCTCCGAGCATGCTCGGCAGCGTGCGCGCGCGCAAGGGTCAGGAGAGCGCGCTGGCCTCCTGCGCGCGCCGCGCCTCGCGGCGCGCGATCGCGAGCCACGTGCGGGGGCCGGCGAGCCAGCCGATGAGCGTCGAGAGGGCGATGGAGGCGAGCACCCAGATGCCGGCGACGAGCCAGAAGCCGAGCGTGCCGGTCAGGAGCGTCAGCAGCCCGAGCAGCCAGCTCGAGAGCGTCGAGAGCGCCGCTTGCAGCGCCGTGCCGAGGGCCGCGCCGCGGAACGTCACGGCCGCCGCCGCGACGACGCCGGCCTGCCGCATGCGGCGGGTGGAGAGCCAGCAGCCGAGCGCGCCGGCGGCGACGGCGAGCACGACGAGCACGAGCACGACGGGCACGAGCCACGAGGCGTCGAGCCGCTCGATCCAGTCGACGACCGCGAGCCCCCACTCGACGTCGTCGAAGAGGTCGATGATCGCGGCGCGGAGCACGATGACGACGAGCGCGGCGGCGAGCATGCTCCACACGAGCGAGGCGCCCGCGGCGACGAGCGAGAGCCCCACGGCGCCTGCCGACCGCACCGCCGCGCGCTGTGCCTCGTCGAGCACATCGGGTCGCGGCGCGCGAGCGGCGGCTCGGCTCACGTGCGCGCTCCGCGCAGCCGCACCCGAGTGAGCTCGGCCTCGTCGCGCGCGCGAGCCGCGGCCTCGGCGGCGGCCTCCTGCGCGGCGGCGATCGCGCGCGGGTCGACGCGCGGCCGCGACGTCGAGAGGAAGAGCCAGCCGAACAGCAGCCCGACGCCGCCCGTGAGCACGACCGCCATCCCCAGCAGCCCGAAGAGCGTCGTCCACATCGAGCCGAGCGTGAGCGAGGCCGAGGAGCTCGCGACGGTTGCGACGATCGCGACCACGATCGCGCCCGGCCAGTAGGCGAAGCCCAGGAGCCCCGTCGCGCCCGTCGTGCACAGCCACGCGAGCCACGCGGATCGGTGCGGCTTCGCGAGCCCGGCAGCCCTGCCCCACTGGCGGCTGAGGATCGCGCCGAGCGCGAGCAGGCCGCCGCCGACGATCGCCCCGATGATCGCGGTGGCGACGACGCGGTCGGGCATCGTCCAGAGCGCGACGGTCGAGGTGAGCGAGTCGGCCTCGATCGTGCCGATCGGCTCGCCGGTGGCGTGCAGCAGCCACGCGAACCCGACGATCGAGAAGTAGGTGACGAGGAAGTGCGTCGCGAGCGCCATGACGGTCTGCCCGAGCCACGAGCTGAGCACCGCGGCGCGCGTCTGCCGGCGCGACCACGGCAGGCGCGGCGGTGGCGGGTGGGCCGCATAGGGGTACGGGGTTGCGGATGCGTACGGCGCCGCCGGGTGCATCGGCACGGCGTAGCCCGCGGGCGGGCCGTAGCCCGGCGCAGGCGCATAGCCGGGCAGCGCCGCCGCGGCCGGCGCAGAGTGCCGGAACTCTGCTGCTGCGGGGCCGCCGGACAGCAGAGTGCCGACACTCTGCGGCGGGAGGGGAGGGGCGGCCGGCGGGGCGGCGGCGTGCGGGGGCTGGAGCATGGGCGGCGGCGCATACGCGGGCATCGCGGCGAGCTGGAGCTCGCGCTCGCGCTCGCGCTCGCGGCGTCGGCGCTCCCGCTCGGCCGCGCGGGTCTGCAGCGCGGTCGTCGGGACGAGCGCATCGCGAGCCGGCGCGGATTCGGCGCGCACGGCGTGTGCTCGGCCGGCAGCGGCCGCCCGCGCTGCCGCGTCGACCGGGACGGGCGTCGCGGTGCCGGGCAGCGGCGGCGCGGCGGGATCCGGCCGGGCGGCCCCGGGCTCGTCGCGAGCGCCGCGCTCTGCGCGGTCGCGGCGTGCCGGGTCGTCCACGGGCACCATCATCGCATCGGGGTCTCGATGCGTCGCCTGCGGCCGCGAGACCGACGCGGGGCTGCCGCTCAGCGGCGCGGCTGCGGGCCCCAGAGCACGACGGAGCCGGGCTTCGAGGGGCGCGCGCCCGCGCGGAGCGTCGTGATGCCCGCCGAGCCCGCCGCGAACACGCGGCGTCCCTGCTGCTGCATCACCGCATCCGCCAGTGCCGCCTCGAGCTTCCGCACCCGCGCGCGCAGCTCGCGGTTCTCGTCGCTCATCGCGAGGATGCGGCGGATGCCCTCGAGCGAGACGCCCTCGCTCGAGAGCAGCTGCACCTGCTTGAGCCGCCCGACGTCGCGCATCGAGTAGCGGCGCGTGTTGCCCGCGGTGCGGGCGGGCTCGACGAGCCCGAGCCGGTCGTACTGGCGCAGCGTCTGCGCGTGCAGGCCGGCGAGCTCGGCGGCCGCCGCGATCGAGAAGATCGGCGACGTCTCGTCGAGGCCCGACGGCGCTGCACGCATCACGACGCCTTCGCCTTCGCGAGCAGCTCGGCGCGCGGCGACTCCTTCGGGCCCGCCTCGACGAAGGCCTCGAGGTGCTCAACCTGCGCCTTCGTGAGGTGGCTCGGCACCACGACCTGGATGGTCGCGAGCAGATCGCCCGTGCCCTGCTTGCCGGCGACGCCGCGCCCCTTGACGCGCAGCACGCGACCCGAGGGCGTGCCGGGCGCGACCTTGAGCCGCACGGGGCTGCCGCCGAGCGTCGGCACCTCGATCGTCGCGCCGAGCGCCGCCTCGGCGAACGTCACCGGCACGTCGACGCGCAGGTTGAGGCCGTCCATGGTGAAGACCGGGTGCGGGCGCACCTGCACCGTGAGGATGAGGTCGCCGGGCTCGCCGCCGGAGGGCGAGGGGTCGCCCTTGCCGCGCAGCTTGATCTTCTGCCCGTCGTGCACGCCGGCCGGGATCTTGACGGTCATGGTCTTCCCGCCGACCGTGAGCTTGAGCGTGTCGCCCTGCACCGCCGAGGTGAAGTCGAGCGCCGCGCGCGCGGTGACGTCGCGGCCCTTGGCGGGCCGACGGGCGCCGAAGCCCCCGCCGAACCCGCTCTGGCCGCCGAACATGCCGCCGAGCAGGTCCTCGAAGTCGCCTTGCGAGTACTGCACGCGCGGGCCGCCGCCACCGCCGCCGAAGCCGCCGAAGATGTCCTCGAAGCCGCCGGAGCCGCCGGGCGCGAAGCGCGGCCGGCCGCCCGCCATCGCGCGGACGGCGTCGTACTCCTGCCGCTGCTTCGGGTCAGAGAGCACGGCGTGCGCCTCGGAGATCTCCTTGAACTTCGCCTCGGCGGATGCGTCACCCGGGTTGGAGTCCGGGTGGTACTGCCGCGCGAGCTTCCGGTAGGTCTTCTTGAGGTCGGCCTCCGAGACGTCCTTGGGCACGCCGAGCACGGCGTAGAAGTCCTTGTCGAACCAGTCGTTGCTAGCCATGCTCCACCTCCCTCGGATGCTCGCGGCTCACGCCGCTCCCCTCTCGCGCCGGCATCACTCCGCCGGGACGAACACCGCGACCTTGGCCGCGCGCAGCACGCGCTCGCCCACGCGGTAGCCCGCCTGCACGACGTCGGCGACGACCATCTCGGTCACCTCCGGGTTCGGCAGCTGCGCGACGGCCTCATGCCTGTCGATGTCGAACGCCTCGCCGACCTCGCCGAGCTTCACGACGCCGAGCTGCTCGAACGAGGCGCGCAGCTTCTGCGCCACGATCGCGAGCGCGCCCTCGACCAGATCGCCGTGCTTGTCGGCGAGATCGAGGTCGTCGAGCGCCGGCAGCATCGAGGTGATGACGGATGCGATGGTCGCGTCGCGGTCACCCGCGCGCTCCCGCTCGGTGCGGTTGCGGTAGTTGACGTACTCGGCCCTGAGCCGCGCGAGCTCGTCCTGCTGCTGCTCGGACTTCGCCTGCAGCGCCGCGCGCTCCGCCTCGATGGCCGCGGCCTCGCCCTCGAGCAGGGCGCGGTCCGCCTCGCTCAGGTCGTCGCTCGCGGCACCCTCGGGCGCCGTGCCCTCCGACGGGGCGGCCCCGGAGGCGGCAGCGTCGGCTGCCGCCTCGCGGGGCTCCCCCGTCACGGGGTCGATGCGGCGCTTGTCGTGCACCTTGGGCTCTTCGCGGCCCTCGGTCTCGTCGCGCTTGTCGTCCTCGTGACTCGTCATGGCTACTTCTTCTCGTCCTCGTCGTCGACGACCTCGGCATCGACGACATCGTCGTCCTCCGCCGGGGCGGCCTGCGGCTCGTCACCCGACGCATCCGGCTGGCCCTGTGCCTGCGACTGCTGGTAGATCGCCTCGCCGAGCTTCGACTGCGACTGCTGCAGCTTCTCGACCGCCGTCTTCACAGCCTCGTCGTCATCGCCCGCGAGGGCCGACTTCACCGCGTCGACATCCGCCTGCACGTCGTTCTTCACGTCGTCGGGCAGCTGCTCGGCGTTGTCGGTCAGCACCTTCTCGACCGAGTAGACGAGCGTCTCTCCGGTGTTGCGCAGCTCGGCGGCCTCGCGGCGCGCCTTGTCGGCCGCCGCGTTCGCCTCGGCGTCCTTCACCATGCGGTCGATGTCCTCCTTCGAGAGGCTCGAGCCGCCCGTGATCGTCATAGACTGCTCCTTGCCGGTGCCCTTGTCCTTCGCGGACACGTGCACGATGCCGTTCGCGTCGATGTCGAAGGTGACCTCGATCTGCGGCACGCCGCGCGGCGCCGGCGCGATGCCGGTGAGCTCGAACGTGCCGAGCGGCTTGTTGTCGCGCGTGAAGTCGCGCTCGCCCTGGAAGACCTGGATCGCGACCGAGGGCTGGTTGTCCTCGGCGGTCGTGAAGGTCTCGGAGCGCTTCGTCGGGATGGCGGTGTTGCGCTCGATGAGCTTCGTCATCATGCCGCCCTTGGTCTCGATGCCGAGCGAGAGCGGGGTGACGTCGATGAGCAGCACGTCCTTGCGCTCGCCGCGCAGCACGCCGGCCTGCAGGGCGGCGCCGACGGCGACGACCTCATCCGGGTTGACGCCCTTGTTGGGCTCCTTGCCGCCGGTGAGCTGCTTGACGAGCTCGGTGACCGCGGGCATGCGGGTCGAGCCGCCGACGAGCACGACGTGCGCGATGTCGCTCACCTGGATGCCCGCCTCGCGGATGACGTCCTCGAAGGGCTTGCGGGTGCGCTCGAGCAGGTCCTTCGTCATGTTCTCGAACTGCGCGCGGGTGAGCGTCTCCTCGAGGTTGGCGGGGCCGTTCTCGGTGAGCGAGAAGTAGGGCAGCTGGATGCTCGTGGTCGACGACGACGAGAGCTCCTTCTTCGCCTGCTCGGCGGCCTCCTTCAAGCGGCGCATCGCGATCTTGTCGTTCGAGACGTCGACGCCCGACTGCTCCTTGAAGCGCTGCTTGAGCCACTCGACGACGCGGTCGTCCCAGTCGTCGCCGCCGAGGCGGTTGTCGCCGGCGGTCGCGCGCACCTGGATGGTGGAGAAGTCGTCGTCCTTCCCCACCTCGAGGAGGGAGACGTCGAACGTGCCGCCACCGAGGTCGAAGACGAGGATGAGCTCGTCCTCCTTGCCCTTGTCGAGGCCGTACGCGAGCGCAGCGGCCGTCGGCTCGTTGATGATGCGGAGCACGTTGAGGCCCGCGATCTCGCCGGCCTCCTTCGTCGCCTGCCGCTCGGCGTCGTTGAAGTACGCGGGCACGGTGATGACCGCATCCGTCACCTTCTCGCCGAGGTAGGTCTCGGCGTCGCGCTTGAGCTTGCCGAGGATGCGCGCCGAGATCTCCTGCGGCGTGTACTGCTTGCCGTCGATCTCCTGCTTCCAGTCGGTGCCCATGTGGCGCTTGACCGACGTGATGGTGCGATCGACGTTCGTGACCGCCTGGCGCTTCGCCGGCTCGCCGACGAGGGTCTCGCCGTCCTTGACGAACGCGACGACCGAGGGGGTCGTGCGGAATCCCTCGGCGTTCGCGATGACGGTGGGCTCGCCGCCGTCGAGGAACGCGACGACGGAGTTGGTGGTGCCGAGGTCGATGCCGACTGCTCGTGCCATGTGCTTGCCTCCTGTTCGCAGCTCGCGCTGCGCTCATTGCCTGATTCCGGCAGACGAGCCCGCCGACGTGCCTGGCGGTGGGTCCGTCTCCCGGAACCCCGGCTGCGACCGCGCCCGGCGGGCGCTGCTGACTTGAGTCGCAATGGCTCAAGTTTCTCACCTTGAGTCGAACGGTGTCAACTTTCGCACCTGTGCATCAGCCGAGAGTCTCGCCGCTCGCCGGTAGCGTTGACGACGTGGCGAGAGGCAATCGGCGGCTCCACCGCGAGAGCACCCGGCACACCCTGGCGTCGCTCATCGCGGGCGCCTTCGCCGCGCTCGCGGTGCTCGGCATGAGCGCGCTCGGCGGCGTCGACCTCTCGATGCGGTCGTCGCTCGCGAGCGTGCTGACGCTCGCGTTCGGCGCCTACGGGCCGGCGTTCCTGTGGCTCTCGCACCTCGCCTTCCGCTCGCTCTCGGGCGATCGGCTCCGCGCGCGGCTGCGCCGCTCGGAGGAGCTGAGCGCGATCGTGCGCGTGCTCTACGGCGGCGGGCCGACGTCGTGGGCGGTGCTCATCGTGGTGGTCGGGGTCATCTCGGTCGTGCTGCTCGCGACGAGCGGCGACTCGATCGACCTCTGGCTCATCGCGTCGTGCGTGCTCGGCGTCGGGGGCACGTGGGTGCTGCTCGTCGCGGTGTTCGCCGTCGAGCACATGCGCGGCTGGGCAGAGCGCGGCGGGCTCGAGTTCCCCGGCGAGGAGGAGCGCGACTTCTCCGACTTCGTCTACCTCTCGGTGCAGCTCTCTGCGACGTTCTCATCGGCCGACGTCGCCCTCACCACCTGGCCGGCGCGGCGCCTCGTCACGGTGCAGTCGATCGTCGGCTTCGCCTACAGCACGGTCATCATCGCCGTCTTCGCGTCGCTGCTCATCTCGCTCGCCGCCTGACGCGCTCTCCACACCCCTGGGCGGATGCGTCCACGTCGGCGCGCGGGACGGCGCACCATGCGCGCATGCCGCTCCCCGCACCGCTGCCCGAGCCGCTCGCGAGCGGCGCCTTCTCGACCGCAGAGGCGCTGCGGCTCGGCGTCTCGCCGCGCCGGCTCCGCGCCGGCGACCTCGCCCGCCCCTTCCACGGCGTGCGCGTCGACGCCCCGCCCGACTCGGTGGTGGCGCTCGCGCGCGCCTTTGCGCCCCGGATGCGCACCGAGCACGTCTACGCCGGCATCACCGCGGCTCGGCTGTGGGGGCTGCCGGTCGATCCGGCGTGGGAGCTCGGCGAGCCGCTCGTCGTCGGCGTGCCCGACGGCATGGCGCGGACTCGAGCCGCTGGGGTGCGATCTCTGCAGTTCGCCAGCTCGAAGCTCAGCGTGGGCGAGATCGACGGGCTGCCGACGCTCGGGCCGATCGGCGCCTTCGTGACGATGGGTCGGAGCGCCGAGCACGAGCAGCTCGTGATGCTCGTCGACGCGCTCGTCACGCCCTCCCAGCGCTACCGAGACCTGCGCTTCGAGCGGCCGTACGCGACGCTCGACGAGCTCTCGGCGGCGGTCGAGCAGTACCGGCGCGCGCCCGGCGCCGCCGCGCTGCTCGCCGCGATCACGGCTGCGCGGGTCGGCGTCGACTCGCCCCGTGAGACGCGCTCGCGCCTGGCGATCGTCGCGGCAGGGCTGCCGGAGCCGGTCGTGCAGCATCAGGTCTGGCACGAAGGCGGGCTCGTCGCCGAGCTCGACCTCGCCTACCCCGAGCTGCGGATCGCGATCGAGTACGAGGGCGACCACCACCGCACCGACAGCGCGCAGTGGGCGAAGGACATCCGGCGCCAGGAGCGGCTCGAGGCACTCGGCTGGATCGTGATCCGGGCGACGAAGGCGGACCTGCGCGACGGCGGGCGCTCCCTCGTGACGCGAGTGCGCGCCGCTCGGGCCCGACGGCTCGGCGCCGCCTGACGCGGGTGGTACCGAATGGTCGCTCGGGCAGGGCTCCAGGCGACCAATCGGTACCACCCTCGGGGGCGGGTGGTACCGAATGGTCGCTCGGGACCGGCTTCAGGCGACGATTCGGTACCACCCTCGGCCGCGACCGTGGCGCGGCACCCGCCGTTCGCCTCGCGGCCATACGCTCAGCCCATGAGCGTCTCGCAGGAGCCCGTGGAGGCATCCGTCCCCCGCAAGCCGTCGCCCGACGACCTCGTGCAGCCGTCGCAAGCGGGGCTCGCGCCCGTCCCGCGCCGCGAGCTCAAGCGCCGCGCCCGCGCGTGGGCGCTGTGGGACTGGGGCTCCGCGTCGTTCAACGCGGTCGTCACGACGTTCATCTTCAGCACCTACCTCGCCTCGAGCCTCTTCGTCGACGCCGAGGTCGCCGAGGCCGGCGGCGCCCCGCTCACGCGCGCGCTCGCCGACAACGCCTCGATCGTCGCGTGGGCCGTCGCGATCGCCGGCGTGCTCGTCGCGCTGCTCGCGCCGATCGTCGGGCAGCGCTCCGACGGTGGCGGCCGCCGCAAGCTGTGGGTCGCGGTCAACACGGGGCTCACGATCCTGGCGATGCTCGGGATGTTCTTCGTCACCCCGGTGCCGGGCGGGATCTGGCTCGGCGCGGCGCTGCTCGCCGCCGGCAACCTCTTCTTCGAGTTCGCGAGCGTCAACTACAACGCGATGCTCCACCAGGTGTCGACGAACGAGGCGCTCGGCCGCACGTCGGGCTTCGGCTGGGGCATGGGCTACGTCGGCGGCATCGTGCTGCTCGGCCTGCTGCTCGTGCTGTTCATCTTCGACATGGGCCGCGAGGGCAACGGCATCCTGGACGTGCCCGCGGGCCGCGACGGCGGCGGCCTCGACGTGCGCCTCGCGGTGCTCGCGAGCGCCGTGTGGTTCCTCGGCTTCGCGATCCCGCTGCTCGTGCGCGTGCCGGAGGTGCCGCCGACCGGCGCCGCACCGAAGCGCGTCGGGATCCTCGAGTCGTACCGCATCCTCTTCCGCACGATCGGCCGCATCGGCCGCCGCGCGCCCAAGACGCTCCTGTTCCTGCTCGCCTCCGCGATCTTCCGCGACGGGCTCTCGGGCGTCTTCACCTTCGGCGCGATCATCGCGGCGCAGGTGTTCGGCTTCACCCCGACCGAGGTCATCCTCTTCGCGATCGCCGCGAACGTGACGGCGGGCATCGGCACGTTCGTGGGCGGCTGGGCCGACGACCGCTTCGGGCCGAAGCTCGTCATCATCGTCTCGCTCGCGGTGCTCGTGGCCTCGGGATCGGCGGTCATCTTCGTCGACGGCAAGCACATGTTCTGGCTCTGCGGGCTCGCGCTCGCGACCTTCGTCGGCCCCGTGCAGTCGGCGTCGCGCAGCTTCATGGCGCGCATCACGCCCGAGGGGCGCGAGGGCGAGATGTTCGGCCTCTACGCCACGACGGGCCGCTCGGTCTCCTTCCTCACCGCGACCCTCTTCGGCGTCTTCGTCTCGCTCACGGGCGACACCCGCTTCGGCATCCTCGGCATCATCCTCGTGCTGCTCGCGGGCCTGCTGCTCGTGCTGCCGGTGCACCCGAAGCCCACGACGATCGACGACCGCGACTGAGCCCGACCGCGCTCGCGGCGCCGGGCGGGGAGTAGTCCCCATCGCGGGCTCAGAGCTGAGTGATTATCGTCGGGGGCGTCCCCGATCCCCGACCCGGAAGCGCCATGGACATCAAGGTCAACTACGCGATGCTCGAGCGCCTCGAGTCGCGCGTCGCCGAGATCATCGAGGAGTTCGAGCAGGCCTCCGCGCGCCGCGAGGACCTCGTCGCAGCCGTCGGCCGTCCCGACGGGCACGGCGAGCTCCAGAGCCGCGTGCACGACTTCGAGGGTCAGTGGGACGACCGCCGCAAGCAGCTGCGCGAGGGCCTCGACGCGGTGCTGGAGAGCGCGACGAAGCTGCGCGAGGGGTGGCAGACCGGCGACAAGGAGCTCGCCGACGGCATGCAGAGCGAGGAGCAGTAGTGGCCGCGATGGAGCAGTCCCCCGGGAACCACGACATCCACGTGCTCGAGGGCAACGCGTCCGACATCTGGCAGCGCGGCAGCGACATCGTGAGCCTCGGCGTCAAGATGACCCTCGCCGCCTCGACGATGGAGACGCTCGTCACCGATGGCGCCGAGCAGGAGGGCCAGTGGGTCGACAAGCTCACGGAGGTCTCGAAGGAGGTCTACCAGGAGCTCGACAAGGCGGGCACCTTCTACATGCGCGTCGGGCCGTACGTGCGCGACTACGGCACCGCCCTGTCGACCGCCCAGTCGACCATGAAGCGCATCGTGCCCGAGTGCGAGCGGCTCTGGGGCATCTACGAGACGAAGCTCGAGGCCTACCACGACGCGCTCGCGGTGCCGGTCGCCTACCCGACGGGCGAGGACGCCGACGATCCGACGGCGCGTTCGCAGGCGGAGTCGGCCAAGGAGACTGCCGTCGAGACGGCGCGGCGGGCGAAGGACACCGCGTACGAGCACTGGGAGGCCGAGGCGAAGGACTACGACGCCGCCTACGACACGTGGTGGGGCGAGTTCGAGGATGCGTACAAGGGCATCGAGACGCAGAACGGCAAGGGCCTCGAGGACAGCTGGCTCGACAACCTCGACGGGCTCGTCGAGTTCGTGCAGACCGTGCTCTCGGTCGCCGGGCTCGTGCTCGCCGCGCTCGCGCTCATCGTCGGCGGTCCGATCGTCGGCCTCCTTGCGCTCATCGTGGGCGTCGTCGCGCTCGGCCTGACGATCTACCAGTTCGCGCGCGGCGACGCGAGCGGCTGGGACCTCGGCTTCGCGATCGTCGGCGTGCTGCCGATCGGCTCGCTCGGCGACTTCGCCTCGGGCGGCTTCAAGACCGGCATGAAGAGCTGGGTGGGCATGTCGGGCGGGATGTCGTTCGGCGACGACGCCGCGCGCTGGGGCCTCTCCGCGACCGGATCGGGCATCAATCCCAAGACCTGGGTCGCGAACATGCGCGGGCTCACCCCCGAAGCCGGCTACCTCGCCGGCGAGGGCTTCGAGATGATCGGCGAGTTCATCTCGACGCACGGCTCCGACACGTGGGATGCGCTCGGCGGCCTCGACCACCTGCCGTGGACCGCAGCGCACATCGGCGACACGGTGGGCAACTACTTCGGCGTCCTCCCCGGCGTCGTGCGCGACACGGTCGGCCTCTTCAGCGGCATCCCGGGCACCTACGAGCAGCTCCGCTGGCCGACGTATTGACCCCGATAGCCTGGCCGCGGAGGTGGCAGGATGAGTGATCTGCGCACGCTGCTGCGCGGCGACGGCAAGGTGCCCGCGTTCCGCATGCTGCTGCCGCAGGGCTGGACCTCGCACCGGCCCGACGAGCAGACGCAGGAGGAGCTCCTCGGCGCGGCCGCGAAGCGGCTCGCGACGGCCGGCCGACCGGACCTGCTCGTGCAGCTGCGGCGGCACGCCGCGACCGCCTTCAGCCAGCTGCGCGAGCAGCGCGCGATCCTCATCATGATGCCCGGCGAGGGGACGCCCCAGTCGCTCTTCCTCCCCGCGACGATCACCGCGGTCGAGCGCGTCAGCACGCCCGACGCGCCGGTGCGCGAGGTCGTCATCGACGCCATCCGCCGAAAGGGTGCGAAGCCGCTCGACGACAAGGGCGCCACCGTCCGCTGGCTCGAGCGCCGCGACGTCGAGCTCGACGGCGAGTCGAGCGCGACGACCTCGATCGTCTACCTCATCGCCGTGCCAGGCACCGGGCGGCGCCGTGCCCTGCAGCTCACGGCCGTCATCACGCATCCGACCGACCTGCCCGCCGACGACGAGGTGCTCGAGCAGTGGATCGCGCTCATCGACGCGCACGTCGCGACCTTCGCCTGGGAGCCCTGATGCACGGCATCGAAGTCGACTTCGACCCGACGCTCACCGTCGAGGTGCCGCGCGAGCAGCCCTCCCCCGGCTGGGCGCAGGCCGAGCTCGAGCGCCTCGGCGCGCACGACCCGGGGCTGCTCGACGACCGCGAGGGCGTCGCGCGCTGGCTCGACGTCGTGCGCGGCGGCGTCGCCCCGACCGCGACCTACACGCTCGCGGTGCGCTCGCCGCAGCTGAGCGCGCTCGCGGTGCTGCGCTTCGACGTGATCGAGGGAGCGCTGCCGGACGAGGTGCAGCGCACGATCCTCGAGCCGCCCGCGACGCTCCCGCCCCGCTTCGACGTCGTCGAGCTCGCGGGCCTCGGCGAGGCGCTGCGCATGCAGGTGCTCGCCGAGCGCGCCGGCGAGCCGTACTCGCTCGTGCAGTGGTTCGCGGTGCGGGAGGGCGGCTCGGTGATCGTCTCGCTCGGCCCGCTCCCGCCCCAGGGCATCGCGGCGTTCCGGCCCTACGCCGAGGCCGTCGTCGGGAGCGCCCGCCCCATCGGGCTCGAGCTCGACGGCAGGCCGTGGCTCGAGCAGCGCTCGCGGCTCGTGGAGGTCGTGCCGCCGGTCGAGAGCTGGAACGCGTGAGCGCCGCCGGCTACGCCGCCCACCGCTCGAGCTTCACGGCCGACGACTGGTGGCGGATGGAGGCGGCAGCGTTCCGCGGCGAGGATCGCGTGCGCGACGCGCTCGCGATGACCGCGCCGGGCCACCTCGCGCTCATGCTGCGCGGCGAGCGGCGCGGCGCGCCCGCCTGGCAGCGCGCCCTCAGCGTCCCCAAGGTCGCGCTCATCATCGGCGGGCTCGCCCTCACGTTCGTCTGGGGGCTGCCGGTCTTCGCGTGGATCTTCCTCGGCGACGGCGGCGGCCTCGCGGTCGCGAGCTTCGGCATCATCGCGGCCGTCTCGCTGCTGCTCGGGATCCCTGGCCTCGTCGGGGAGCTGCGCTCGCGCGGCGCCGATCGCGCCGGCGCCGGCGTCTGGCTCGTGCGCGGTGTGCCGGCGGTGCTCGGCGCGATCGGCGCGATCGCGTGGCTCTCCTCCGGCGCCGAGGTCGACGACTCGCTCGTCGGGTCGGGCATCCCCGTCTCCGGCGCGTGGGTCATCCCCATGGTCGCCGACGCGCTGCTGAGCGTCGCGCTCGTGCTGCTCGCTCGCCGCGGCGCCCGCTCCGCGCCGCCGCTGCGCAGCGAGCGCTCCGCGGCTCGGCTCGCCGACGCCGTCGGCGCGCTGCCGCCGGAGCGCCGCGAGGAGATCGCGCTCGACGTCCGCGCGGCGATCGACACCCTCGAGCGGGCAGGCGCGATCGACGCGGTCGAGGCGCGCCGCGCCCGCGCCGCGCGGCTCGGCGAGCTCGCCGCCACGATGGCGCCCGAGCGCGCGACGGCCTGAGCCGAAGCACTCCCGCCGCGGAGCCGCTGGCTCGAGTGACCGATCGTCCCGGCCGCCCCTCGGCCGTGCCGGGAGCGGATGCGCGAGGATGGCGGCATGGAGCCGCGCGGACCGGGCGACGGGGCGAAGGCGATCACGAGCCTCGAGCTGCTGCTCGACGAGGCCGCCGAGGAGGCCGTGCGCCGCGAGTGGGACGCGCTCGCCGCGGCGGGCCTCTCGAGCCTCGCCGGGCACACCGCAACGAGCAACCGCCCGCACGTGACGCTCGCGATGCGCTCGAGCCCCGTGCCGCATCCGCTCTCGATCGACGCCGACCTGCCGATCCCGATCGAGCTCGGGCCGCCGCTGCTGTTCGGCTCGGGCGAGCGGCGCGTGCTCGCGCGCGCCGTCGTGCCCTCGGCCGCGCTCCTCGCGCTGCATTCCGCCGTGCTGCGCGCGGCGGGCGAGGGCGACGACCCGCCGCACCTGCTGCTCGGCCGCTGGATGCCGCACGTCACCCTCGCGCGCCGGCTGCGCCTCGTCGACCTCGCGGCGGCGCTCGCGCTGCTCGGTCCGGCGATCGAGGGCCGCGGCGTCGCGGTGCGGCGATGGGATGCGTCGACCCGGGTCGTCACGCACGTCGCCCCGTGACGCGGGCGTTCAGAGCAGCGGGTCGGTGGGGCGGATGCGCTCGGCCTCGAGCGCGGGATGCCCGAGCACGCGGCCGATGAGGTGCGCGCTGCCGCCCACGAGCGTCACGTCGAGGTCGACGTCGGTCGCGACGAACCACGCGGGTGCCCCGGGCGGCTCGGCCGGCCAGAGCGCGTTCGGCGTGCGGCCCTCGCCGCCGGATCCGGGGCGCCAGCCGAGACCGGCGGTGCGCTGCCAGGCCGGGTCGGCGAAGACCTCGAGCCGGCCTCGCAGCAGCACGTGGTCGCGGCCGGGGACCTGCAGGAGCGTGCGGTCCGCCATCGCCGCGCGCACCTCGGGGTCGATCGACGACTCGAACGCCGCGCGCTGCTCGGCTTCGAGGTCGCGCACGTGCGCCGCCGTGAGCGGCGGCTCGCCGGGGCCCGGGAAGAACATCCAGCCGATGCCGCTCTGGTCGAGGCCGCTGCCCTCCCACACCGCCGCGAGCACCTCGGCGTCGCCGTGCTCCTCGACGAGGAGCGCCGCGAGGTGCGCGAGCGTGGCCGCGGGGAAGTCGCCGCCGTGCGGCGCGGTGATGCTGCGGCCGTCGGGCAGCTCGAGCTCACCCGTGCCGAAGCGCGCCTCCCAGGCCGTGGACGGCTCCCTCGGCAGCTCGCGCTCCCCCACGAGCGTCGACGCCTCGTCCCATCGCAGGTCGCGAGCGTCGAGCCGGGGGCTTCCCCACGCATCCGTCTCGCCCGTCGGGGTGTGGAGCGTCGCGGGGTGCAGGACGCGCGCGTAGGCCTCGAAGATCGGCGGCACGATCACCGCGAGGGTGCTGTCCCACGCGAGCGCGTCGGCGAGCCATGCCGCGACCGAGACGTCGCGCTCGACCCGCAGGGGACCTGCCATCAGCGGATCAGGGCTCGGCCTGCTCGACCTCGGCCGGCACCGCCGGCACGTCGCCGTCGGCGATCGGCGACTCGATGCGCGTGCGGTGGAACGATTGCGCCGAGCGCGACGCGGTCGGGCCGCGCTGGCCCTGGTAGCGGTTGAGGTTGCCGCCCTTGCCGTAGGGCGTCTCGGCGGGCGACGAGAGCTGGAAGTAGCAGACCTGGCCGATCTTCATGCCCGGCCACAGCTTGATGGGCAGCGTCGAGACGTTCGAGAGCTCGAGCGTCACGTGGCCCGAGAAGCCAGGGTCGATGAAGCCCGCCGTCGAGTGCGTGAGGAGGCCGAGGCGACCGAGCGACGACTTGCCCTCGAGCCGCGCGGCGACGTCGTCGGGCAGCGTGACGCGCTCGTAGGTCGCGCCGAGCACGAACTCGCCGGGGTGCAGGATGAACGCCTCGTCGGGCCCGACCTCGACGAGCCGAGTGAGCTCGGGCTGGTCCTCGGCGGGGTCGATGAACGGGTACTTGTGGTTGTCGAAGAGCCGGAACGCCCGGTCGAGCCGCACGTCGACGCTCGAGGGCTGCACCATCTGCGCATCGAGGGGGTCGAGGCCGAGTTCTCCCGATGCGAGCCGGGCACGGATGTCGCGATCGCTGAGCAGCACGAGGCCGAGCGTATCGCCCGCGCCGCGCCGCGCCGGGTCGGGGCGTGCGGTTCACAGCCGGAGGGAGCACGATTGGGGGGAAGGAGGTCGCCATGGCCGTGCACCGGGGTCGCCGGCTCGAGGACTGGGTCGAGCTCGCCGCCGCAGCCGTCGAGCGGGCCCGCCGCTCCCTCGGCGACGAGGAGGTCTCGCGCCGCGTCGAGCGCTCCGTCTCCGACGAGGACTACGAGACGACCGTGCGCGTGCTGCGCACGATGGGCCGCGACCTGCAGGCGTCGAGCCCCGACCTCTCGGTGCTCGACGCGCGGCTGCGCGGCCGCGTCGAGCCGCACCCGCACGTGCCCGAGGCGCCGGAGGACGCGGGGCGCGCGGAGCGCGAGGAGGCGGATGCGTCGCCCGCGCGCCGAGGGAAGCCCGGCTTCGCGCTCGACGACGACGCATCCGGCCGGAACCCCGAGCCGACCCTCGACGACCTGCCGGTGCGCGAGCGCGGCGGCAAGACCCCCGCGGAGCTCGCGAAGGAGCTGCTGCGGCTGCGGAACCCGATCCTCCCGCACCCGCGCACGCGGCCGGGCTCGCGCTGACGGGCGACGCGACCCCGAGCAGTCGGCCGGCGGTCAGCGCGACCAGGCGCCCCGCGCGAAGCAGTAGACGCCATAGAGCATGAGGCCGAGCGCGATCGCCACGAGCACGATCACCCCGCCCGGCACGGTCGTGAGCGACTGCAGCGCTCCGTCGAGGCCGCCCGCCTCCTCGGGGTCCTGCTGGAACGCGGCGGTGACGAACAGCACGCCGACGATGGCGACCGCGCCGCCCTTCGCGATGTAGCCGGCGGTGCCGAGCACGTCGACCGCCTTGCGGTACCGGGCGGGCGGCGACACGTCCTCGCGGAACTCGCGCTTCGCGCCGCGGACGACGAACGCGACGCCGATCGCGACGATCGCGAGGCCGAGCAGGCCCACGAGCCACGGCCCGAAGGGGGTCGCGAGCAGCTGCGCCGAGACCGACTGCGCCCCCTCCTCGCTGTCGCTGCCGCTGCCGAGCGCGAAGCCGAGCGCGGTGACCGACACCGCCGCGTAGGCGACCGCGCGACCGCCCGGCCGCACCGCCTCCTTCCAGCCCTCGCGCGACTCGGCGATCGCGGTCACCGCCGAGTGCACCGCGAGCGCGGCGAGCGCGATGCCGACGAACCAGATGGCGACCGCGCCGAGCGGGGTGTCCTGCAGCGCCCGCATCGCGCCCGACTGGTCGGCCGAGCCGCCCGCGCCGAACGCGATCCCGAGCGCGATGCCGCCGATGATGAGGTGCACGATGCCGTTCGCGACCTGGCCGACGCCCTGCGCGATCGACGCGGCCGGGTGGCGCTTCGCGCGCCCCGCCGCGTCCTGCGCCTTGTCGCCGGCGCGACCCGCCGCATCCGCTGCCCTCGAGGGATGGATGCGCGAGCTCTCTCCGTCTGCCATAGGGGCACCGTACGTGGCTGGGCTAACGTTTCGCTGGAGAGAGCGAAGGAGCGCAGCATGGCGATCGAGACGACCGACGACACCGCGACCCGCTGGTACGGCGCGGAGGGCGACCCCGTGGTGGTGCTCGCGCACGACTGGAACGGCCGACTGCCGTGGATCGACGCGTTCGGCCGGCGCCTGGCCGACGAGGGCTTCCGCGTCGCCGTGCCCGACTTCTACGCCGGCCGCTCGACGCGCGAGGACGCCGAGGCGGGCGAGCTGCTGCAGGAGCGCTACGCCGACCTCGAGGGCGCGCTCCACATGCTGAGCGAGACGCTCGGCGAGGCGCGCGCGGGCGGCAGCCGCCGCGCGGGCATCGTGGGCTTCTCGATGGGCTCGACGATCGCGCTCATGTACGCCGCGCAGCAGCCGACGCTCGACGCGATCGTCGCCTACTACGGCGCGCCCTTCCCCGGCATCGAGTCGGGCCCGCGCGTGCCGGTGCTCTTCCAGCTCGCCGAGAGCGACGACTGGAGCGGCCGCGAGGCGCCCGAGGACTACCGCGCGCGGCTCGAGGCCGAGGGCTACGACGACGTGCACGTGCGCTCCTACCCGGCGTCGATCCACGGCTTCCAGAACGCGGATGTGCCGAAGTACAGCCGGGATGCGTCGGAGGCGGCCTGGGCGGAGACCAAGCAGTTCCTCCGCTCGCGCTTGAACCGCGAGCCCTGATCCGGCCTGAGCCGATCTTGCGCTGATCGATGCTCATGATGTCCTAGCCGTCGCGGCGCGCGCGCGGCAGGATGTGCCCATGACAGGGCACCGGCCCGCGATCCGCACACCAGACCAGCGGATCCGCGTGTTCGTGAGCTCGACGCTGCGCGAGCTCGCCGACGAGCGCCGCGCCGTTCGCGCGGCGGTCGAGCGGCTCCGGCTCGCGCCCGTCATGTTCGAGCTCGGTGCGCGCCCGCACCCCCCGCGCGCGCTCTACCGCTCCTACCTCGCGCAGAGCGACGTCTTCGTCGGCATCTACGGCGACAGCTACGGCTGGGTCGCGCCCGAGGAGCAGGTCTCCGGGCTCGAGGACGAGTATCGCCTCGCGCCGCCGTCGATGCCGAAGCTCATCTACATCCGCGAGTCGGAGTCGCGCGAGCCCCGGCTGCGCGAGCTCATCGCGCGCATCCAGGCCGACGACACCGTCGCCTACCTCCCGTTCCGCACCGCCGAGCAGCTCGAGGAGCAGGTCGCGAGCGACCTCGCGACGCTCCTCGCCGAGCGGTTCGACGAGTCGCGCATGCCGGCGCAGGAGGGCGGCGGGCCGGACGAGATCCCGCCCACGCCGGCCTCGCGCATCCCCGTGCCGTACTCCGCCACGATCGGCCGCGAGCGCGAGATCGCCGACGTGCTCGCCCTGCTCGAGCGCGGCGGCGACCCCATCGTGAGCCTCATCGGGCCGGGCGGCATCGGCAAGAGCCGGCTCGCGGCCGAGGTCGCGCGCGCCGCCGAGCACCTCTTCCCCGACGGGCGCTACTTCGTGCCGCTCGAGGGGGTGCTCGAGCCGGGGCTGCTGCTGCCGACGATCGCGTACGTGCTCGGCATCCGCGACACCGGCGAGGCGGCGCTCGAGGAGCGCATCGCGCGGGCCCTCGCCGATCGCCGCGTGCTGCTCGTGCTCGACAACTTCGAGCAGATCGTCGAGGCGGCGCCGATGCTCGCGCGCCTCTACGCCGGAGCGCCGGCGACGGGCCTGCTCGTCACGAGTCGCGTGGTGCTGCGCGTGCGGGGCGAGCGCGTCTTCGAGGTCGGTGCGCTGCCGGTGCCCGACGAGTCGTCGCGCAGCGGCGCTGCTCGCGTGGGCCGCGCGGCGGCGTGCGCGCTCTTCGTCGACCGCGCCGGGGCGGTGAAGCCGGGCTTCGAGCTCACCGAGGCGAACGCCTCCGCGATCGCCGACATCTGCCGCCGCCTCGACGGGCTGCCGCTCGCGATCGAGCTCGCGGCGGCGAAGGTGCGCCTGCTGACGCCGCAGGGCATCGCCGAGCGCCTCGAGCAGTCGCTGCCGCTCCTCACGGGCGCGCAGCGCGACCTGCCGGATCGGCACCGCACGATGCGCGCGACGATCGACTGGAGCGTGAGCCTGCTGCCCGACTGGCAGCGGGCGCTGCTCGAGGACCTCGGCGTCTTCGCCCGCCAGTTCTCGCTCGAGGCGGTCGAGGCGCTCGGCGCTGGACGCGTGTGGGAGGGGCAGGCGATGGACGGCATCGCCGCCCTCATCGACGGCTCGCTCGTGCGGCAGACCGAGATCGGCGGCGACTCGGTGCTCTCGCTGCTCGCGATCGTGCGGGAGCACTCGCTCGGGCAGCTGAAGGCGAAGGGCGAGGCGGGGCGCATGCGCGCCGCCCACGCCGACTACTACAGCGCGCTCGTCGAGCGGGTCGCGCCGGGCCTGCGCGGCGCGGGCCAGGGCACGGCGGTCGTGCAGCTCGGCGCGGAGCTCCCGAACCTGCGAGCGGCGGTGCGGCACCTCGTGCACATCGACCGGCTCGACGACGCGGGCGACTTCGCGTGGCGGCTGCTCATCTACTGGTGGGTCGCGGGCTTCTTCGGCGAGGTGCGGGTGTGGATGCTCGAGCTGCTCGGCAAGCAGCAGCCGATCACGCCGCACACGCGGGCGGTCGCGTGGTTCTTCGCCCTCTGGAGCGAGATGTGGCAGCGGCCGAACGAGGGCGTCGTCGCGGGCCTCGCCGAGTGCGTGCGGCTCTTCCGCGAGAGCGGCGACGACGACGCCGCGGCGATGGCGACCGCTGCGCGGGCGACGGCGCGACTGCAGCTGCCGATGCCCGACCTCGCGACCGCGGAGCGCGAGCTCGCCGAGGCCGTCGAGCGGCTGCGGGAGCTCGGCAACACCTGGGCGGAGGCGATCACCGAGGTCTCGCGCGGCCGGCTCGCGTGGCTGCGGGGCGACACCGACGGGGCGCAGGCGCGCTTCGACCGCGCGACGCAGGTCGCGGAGGCGGGCGGCGACCTCTTCACAGTGTCGGTCGCCGGCAACCACCAGGCGCGGCTGCAGCTCGTGCGCGGCGAGATCGACTCGGCGGAGGCCGGCTGCGTCCGCACGCTGCTCGTCTCGGTGCGGCTGCACTTCGAGGAGGGGGTCGCCTACGGCCTCGAGGGGCTGTGCGCGGTCGCGGCGGCGCGCGGCGACGCCGAGCGGGCGGGGGCGCTCGCGGCGGCGGCCGACGGCATCCGCCACCGCATCGGCGTCTTCGACGCGGAGGCGTTCACGGTGCACGTGCCGCAGCTCGACGCCATCCGCGCCGCCGACCCCGACGGCATGGCGGCGGGCGAGCGGCGCGGGGCGGAGCTGAGCGTCGCCGAGGCGATCGAGCTCGCGCTGCCCGACGGCGAGCGCGAGCGCATCGCGGCCGAGCTGGCACGCTGGTGAGCGCCGGCGCCGCGGGCATCCGCACTCCCGACCAGCGGCTGCGCGTGTTCGTCTCGTCGACGCTGCGCGAGCTCGAGGCGGAGCGGCGCGCGGTGCGCGGCGCCATCGAGCGGCTGCGGCTCGCGCCGGTGATGTTCGAGCTCGGCGCGCGGCCGCACCCGCCGCGCGAGCTCTACCGCGCCTACCTGGAGCAGAGCGACGTCTTCGTCGGCATCTACGGCGAGCGCTACGGCTGGATCGCGCCGGGCTCGGACGTGTCGGGCCTCGAGGACGAGTACCGGCTCGTGCCACCCGACATGCCGCGGCTCATCTACCTGCGCGAGGGCGCCGATCGCGAGCCTCGGCTCGAGGAGCTCGTGCGCCGCATCGAGCGGGACGATGCCGCGTCCTACCGCGGCTACTCCTCTCCGGAGGAGCTCGCCGAGCTCGTCGAGGCGGATCTCGCGACGCTCCTCGCCGAGCGCTTCGACGCGTCGCGCGCCAGCGCTCCCGGCGGCGACCGCGTCGACCTGCTCGCCGCGCGCATCCCCGCGCCGTCCACCCGGCTCGTGGGTCGCGACCGGGAGGTGTCCGAGCTCGTCGCCCTGCTCGACGGCCGCGGCACGCGGCTCGTCACGCTCGCCGGCCCGGGCGGCATCGGCAAGAGCCGGCTCGCCATCGCGGTCGCCGAGGCGGCGGCGCCGCTGTTCCCCGACGGCACCGCGTTCGTCGCGCTCGAGGACGTGGTGGAGCCGGGCCTGCTGCTGCCCACGATCGGCTACGCGATCGGCGTGCGCGACGCGGGCGAGCTGCCGCTCGAGGAGCGGCTCGCGATCGCGCTCGAGGGCCGCCGCATGCTGCTCGTGCTCGACAACTTCGAGCAGCTCGGCGCTGCGGCGCCGACGCTCGTACGGCTGCTCGCGATCGCCCCGCTCGTCACGCTGCTCGTCACGAGCCGCGCGGTGCTGCGGGTGCGCGGCGAGCGGGTCTTCGAGGTGCCGCCGCTGCGCACGCACGACCCGGCCGCGCCCGAGTCGACCGCTCGCGCGCGCGAGGCGCCCGCGGTCGAGCTGTTCGTCGAGCGAGCGCGCGCCGTGAAGCCCGACTTCGAGGTCTCGAGCGCGAGCCTCGACGCGATCGTCGGCATCTGCCGCGCGGTCGAGGGGCTGCCGCTCGCGATCGAGCTCGCGGCCGCGCGCATGCGGGTGCTGACGCCGGCCGGGATCCTGCAGCGGCTCGACCGGCAGCTGCCGCTGCTCGTCGACGCCTCCCGCGACCTGCCGCCGCGGCAGCGCACGCTCCGCGCGACGATCGACTGGTCGACCGGGCTGCTGCCCGAGCCGGAGCGGCGCGTGCTGCGCGACCTCGCGGTGTTCTCCGCCGGCTGCGCGCTCGCCTCGGTCGAGGCGTTCGCCGCGCTGCGCGGCTGGGACGTCGATCTCTACCCCGCGCTCGAGACGCTCGTCGACAGCTCGCTGCTCGAGCAGTCCGACGTCGACGGGGAGGCGGTGTTCGGCATGCTCGCGACCGTGCGCGAGCACGGCCTCGAGCGGCTGCGCGTCGACGGCGAAGAGGAGTCGGCGCGCGCCGCGCACGCGGCCGTCTACGTCGAGCTCGCCCGGCGGGAGGGACGCGGCCTCGGCGTCACCGGCCAGCGCGACGCCGTGTCGCGGCTCAACCTCGAGCGGAACAACCTGCGCTCCGCCGTGCGGCAGCTCGTCGTGCTCGGCGACGGCGACACCGCGGCCGACGTCGCCTGGCGGCTCTTCCTCTACTGGTGGATGGGCGGCTTCCTCGTGGAGGTGGCGCTGTGGATGGAGGAGGTGCTCGCGCGGCCCGGCGCGCTCGAGCGCCGCTCGCGCGCGATCGCGACGTTCTTCATCGGCTGGCGGGATCTCTGGACGGCGCCCTCGCACGACGTCGTGCGCGCGCTCGCCGAGGCGAGCTCGGTGCTCGACGAGGAGGGCGACGCGCTCGGCGCGACGATGGCGAGCGCGACCGCGGGGCTCGCCGAGATCTCGACCCCCGACCCCGACCTCCGCCGCGCGGCCGCTCGGCTCGAGGCCGGGGCGCGCCGCTTCCGCGAGCTCGGCGCGGGCTGGGGCGAAGCGCTCTCGCTCGTCGCCCTCGGCCGCATCGCGGTGCTCGGCGACGACCTCGAGGGCGCGACGGCGCGCTTCCGCGGCGCGCTCGAGGCCGCCGTCTCGAGCGGGGACCGCTTCACCGCGAGCATCGCGACCCACCACCTCGGCCGCGCGCGGCTGTTCGCGGGCGCGACCGACGAGGCGGAGCGGCTCTACCGCGACGCGCTCGAGACCTCGATCGCCCTGCACCACGACGAGGGCATCGCCTACGGGCTCGAGGGGCTCGCGGCCCTCGCGGCCGAGCGCGACGAGGTCGATCGCGCCGGCGTGCTCGCCGGGGCCGCCGCCGGGATCCGCAAGCGCGCCGCCTTCTTCGACGTGCCGGCCTTCGTCTTCCACACCCGCTACCTCGACGCGCTCGCCGAGCGCTCCGACGCCGCGGCGCTGCGGGCCGCCGAGGAGCGCGGCCGCGAGTACGGCTCGCTCGAGGCGGCCGCGTTCGCGCTCTCCGGCGGGTCGGCTCGAGCGGGCTGAGCCGAGCCGGCGCGCTCGGTCGCCCGCTCCGGGTCAGGCCGAGAAGCTCTCGCGCAGCAGCGCCGCGAGCGCCGGCAGGCCGCGCTCGAGCGCGGCGCGCTGCCGCTCGGCGCCCGTGCCCGAGGCCCGCACCCGCTCGGCGAACGACGCGACCCGGGCACGATCCCCCGCGGCCTCGAGCGCGCCCCGGGCGACCTCGAGCATCCGCCCGATCACGTCCCACGCGGGGGCGACGGATGCGGTGGTGGGGTCGACGAGCTCGGCGCTCGTGCCGTGCCGCGCCGCGTGCCACACCGCGGCGTCGAGCAGCTCGGGGTGCGCGGCGGCCGGCGCGTGGGGCAGCTCCCCCGCCGCGGCGGCCGCGACGAGCGCGCGGGTGAGCAGCGCGAGCGCGACCGTGTCGTCGGCCGAGAGCTGCGCGTCGAACACCCGCACCTCGACGGTCGGGTAGGTCTCGGAGAGCCGCGCCATCCAGAACAGCGAGTGCAGGTCGATCGTCGCACCGAGCCCGACGATCGCCGTGACCCGGCGGTCGTAGTCGGCGGCGTCGGCGAAGTCGGGCGGCACCGACGCGGTCGTGAAGCGACGGCCGACGATCGTGCGCCAGCTCGCGAAGCCGGTGTCGCGCGCGGCGAAGCACGGCGAGTTCGCCGAGAGGGCGAGCAGCGGCGCGAGCCACGGCCGCAGCGCGCGCAGCACCGCGACGCCCTCGTCGCGCGAGTCGACCGCGACGTGCACGTGCAGGCCCTGGATGCGGTGGCCGGGCCGGGCGGCGCCGAGCAGCGCATCGAAGCGCGTGTAGCGGTCGTCGGGCGTGAGCGCCGGGACGCGAGTGCCGACGGGCGTGCCGATGCTCGCCGCGATGAGCGCGCGCCGCTGCGCAACCGCGCCGACCGCGCGCCGGAACCCGCGCACGGCGCGATCGGCGGCCTCGGCCGTCTCGAGCACGGGCGAGGCGAACTCGAGCTGCGCCTGCAGGAACTCGTGGCCGACGCGCGCCGCCGGATCGGCCGCGCACACCTCGGCGACGACCTCGCCGGCGACGTCGACGGGGTCGAGGGTCGCGGGGTCGAGCAGCACGACCTCCTCCTCGACCCCGAAGGTGCGAGGAGGCGGTCCTGCCGGCCGCGATGCCGTCATGGCCGGATTGTCGCACGCGCCGCTCCGGCCCCGTCGTACCTGACGCATCCCTCTTTCCCTGAGAAGTCGCAGATGGTGGAGCGCGCACCCATGGTGGAGAGTGTCGCCATGCGCGCGATCTGGAAGGGCTCGATCACCTTCGGCCTGGTGAACGTCCCGGTGAAGCTGTACTCGGCCACAGAGGAGCACGACCTGCAGCTCCACCAGGTGCACGACGCCGACGGCGGCCGCATCCGCTACCAGCGCAAGTGCGAGGTGTGCGGCAAGAAGGTCGAGTTCGCGCACATCGACAAGGCCTACGACGACGGCGACCAGACGGTCGTGCTCACGGGCGAGGACCTCGAGTCGCTGCCCGCCGAGCGCTCGCGCGAGATCGAGGTGCTCGAGTTCGTGCCGAACGAGCAGATCGACCCGATCCTGTTCGAGCGCTCCTACTACCTCGAGCCCGATTCGAAGAGCCCGAAGGCCTACGTGCTGCTGCGGCGCGTGCTCGAGGAGACCGAGCGCACCGCGGTCGTGCGCATCTCGCTGCGGCAGCGCACGCGGCTCGCGACGATGCGCGTGCGCGACGACGTGCTGCTCGTGCAGACGATCCGCTGGGCCGACGAGGTGCGCGCGGCGGAGTTCGACTCGCTCGGCGACGACGTCACGATCGGCAAGCGCGAGATGGACCTCGCGCGCTCGATCGTGCGCGACCTCGAGGCCGACTTCGAGCCCGAGCAGTACGTCGACGAGTACCAGGAGCAGCTGCACAAGCTCGTCGAGGCGAAGCTCGAGCAGGGCGACGCGCTCGACACGGCCGCGACCTTCGGCGAGACCGACGACGACGAGGGCGCCGAGGTCATCGACCTGCTCGAGGCGCTGCAGCGCTCGGTCGAGAAGCGGAAGGGGTCGGGGTCGGATGCGTCGGAGGACTCGGGTGGGAAGCCGTCGGGGTCGAAGGCGACGAGCTCGAAGGCCGCCGCCTCCGACGCGAAGAGCACGGCGAAGCGCACGGCCAAGAGCGGCGCTGCCGCGAAGAAGCCGGCCGAGCGGAAGCCTGCGGAGAAGAAGCCTGCAGAGAAGAAGCCTGCCGCCAAGAAGCCCGCTGCGAAGAAGTCGACCGGCACGAGGACGAAGGCGAAGACGACGGCGACCGCGGCGAGCAAGCGGAAGTCCGCCTGACGTGGCGGCGGCCGATCGGATCGTCGTCGGCGGGCGGTCGCTGCGCTTCTCGAACCCCGACAAGGTGCTGTACCCGTCGACCGGGACGACGAAGCGCGACGTGCTCGAGTACGTGCTGCGCGCATCCGAGGCCATCATCGCCCACGCGGGCGGCCGCCCCGTCACGCGCAAGCGCTGGACCGAGGGCGTCGGCACCGAGAAGAAGCCGGGGCAGGTGTTCTTCCAGAAGACGCTCGAGAAGGGTGCGCCCGAGTGGGTGCAGACCGTCGAGCTGCAGCACTCGACAGGGCCGAAGCAGTACCCCGTGCTGACCGAGCCCGCGGTGCTCGCGTGGACGGCGCAGATGGGGGCGCTCGAGCTGCACGTGCCGCAGTGGCGGATGCTCGACGGCGACCGCCAGAACCCGGACCGGCTCGTGCTCGACCTCGACCCGGGGCCCGGTGCCGACCTCGACGACTGCGCGCGCGTCGCGCTGTGGGTGCGCGAGCTGCTCGAGGACATCGGCCTGCACCCCGTGCCGCTCACGAGCGGCTCGAAGGGCATCCACCTCTACGCGCGCCTCGACGGCACCGTCACGAGCGAGCAGGCGAGCGAGGTCGCGCACACGCTCGCGCGATCGCTCGAGCAGATGCACCCGGAGCTCATCGTGAGCGACATGAAGAAGGCGCTGCGCACGAACAAGGTGCTGCTCGACTGGAGCCAGAACTCCGGCTCGAAGACGACCGTCGCTCCCTACTCGCTGCGCGGGCGCGTGCGGCCGACCGTCGCTGCGCCGCGCACGTGGGACGAGATCGAGGCGGGCGGGCTCGAGCAGCTCGAGTACACCGAGGTGCTCGAGCGGCTCGAGCGCGACGGCGACCTCATCGCCTCGCTCGACCCGCCGCCCGACCGGCTCGCGAAGTACCGCGGCATGCGCTCGGCCGCGCGCACGCCCGAGCCCGTGCCGGCCGAGCCGCCGACGTCGACCGACGGGCGCTCGTTCGTCATCCAGAAGCACCGGGCGAGCCGGCTGCACTACGACTTCCGGCTCGAGCAGGACGGCGTGCTCGTCTCATGGGCGGTGCCGAAGGGGCTGCCGTCGACGCCGAAGCAGAACCGGCTCGGCGTGCAGACCGAGGACCACCCGCTCGAGTACGGCTCGTTCGAGGGCACGATCCCGAAGGGCGAGTACGGCGCGGGCGTCGTCGAGATCTGGGATGCGGGCACGTACGAGCTCGAGAAGTGGCGGGACGACGAGGTGATCGCGACGCTCCACGGGCGGCCGGACGGCGGGCTCGGCGGCGAGCCGTACCGCTTCGCGCTCATCCGCACCGACGCCGAGAAGCGGCAGTGGCTCGTGCACCGCATGAAGGAGCAGGACGCCGAGCGCGATGCGCGGCTGAAGGGCTACGCGCCCTCGAAGGCCGCCGTCGCGCGAGCGGCGCGCGGCGAGCGGGATGACGAGGCGCCGGCGTCACCCGCCGCGGCGCCGAAGCGGCGGCTCGGCAAGCGGCTCGGCGGCGGCGCCGCGCGCGAGAAGGGCGACCGCCCGACCGACCTCCGCCCGATGCTCGCGACGCAGGGCGACGCATCCGCCATCGACGACGAGCGCGAGTGGTCGTTCGAGGTGAAGTGGGACGGCTGGCGCGTGCTCGTCGAGCGCCGCGGCGACGCCGTGCGGCTGCTGAGCCGCAACGGCCGCGACCTCTCGGGCGCGTTCCCCGAGCTCGTCGAGGCCGTGCCGGCGGCGATCGAGGCGGACGCCGTGCTCGACGGCGAAGTGGTGATGCTGAAGCGCGGGGTCGCAGACTTCGAGGCGCTGCAGGATCGCGGCGGGCTCTCGGGGCGCCAGGCGGCGCGGGCGGCGAAGGCGAGCCCGGCGACGCTCGTGCTGTTCGACCTGCTCGAGGAGGACGGCGAGCGGCTCGTCGACGAGCGCCTCGACGACCGGCAGTCGCGGCTCGACGAGCTCGTGCACGAGAGCCGGCGAGTGAAGGTCTCGAAGCCGCTCCGCGGCTCGCTCGCGCGCATCCTCGAGGTCACTCGGGAGCGCGGCCTCGAGGGCGTCATGGCGAAGCGGCACGACAGCCGCTACCGGCCCGGCAAGCGCAGCGACGACTGGCGCAAGCTCAAGCACCAGCAGTCGCAGGAGGTCGTCGTGGTCGGCTGGCTCGAGGGCAACGGCGGGCTCTCGGGCACGGTCGGCTCGCTCGTGCTCGCGCTCCCCGGAGCAGGCGGGCGGATGCGCTACGCCGGCCGGGTGGGCACGGGCCTCTCGAGCAAGGAGCGCGACCGCTTGCGCGACGAGCTGCGGCCGCGGCGCACGGCGCCGGCGCTCGAGGGGCTCCCGAGCGACGTGGCGCGGAAGGTGCGATGGGTGCGCGCAGCGGTCGCCGAGGTCGAGCACACGGAGCGGACGACGTCGGGCGCGCTGCGGCACCCCGTGTGGAAGGGACTGCGGCCGGACAAGGCGCTCGCCGACCTGAACCCGTCCGCTGGCTGAGCCACCCGCCTCGATCACCGCTCTTCGCTCCCGCCCTGCACGACGCATCCGTGCGAGCCTGGCTCTCGCACCCCGCGACCGACGAAGGAGCCCCATGACGACCGACCTGCTCGACATCGAGTCGCTGCTGACCGACGAGGAGCGCGCGACCCGCGCGCGGGTGCGCGCGCTCGTCGACCGCGAGGTGCGCCCGCACATCGCCGAGTGGTTCGAGCGCGGCGTCTTCCCGCGCGAGCTCGTGCCCGTGCTCGGCGAGGCGGGCCTGCTCGGCATGCACCTGACCGGCTACGGCTGCGCGGGCCGCGGCGCGGTCGAGTACGGCATCGCGATGCAGGAGCTCGAGGCGGGCGACAGCGGCATCCGCACGTTCGTCTCGGTGCAGGGCTCGCTCGCGATGTCGGCGATCGCGAAGCACGGCTCGGTGGAGCAGCGCGAGGCGTGGCTGCCGCGCATGGCGCGCGGGGAGGCGATCGGCTGCTTCGGCCTCACCGAGCCGGATGCGGGGAGCGACCCGGGTGCGATGCGCACGTTCGCGAGGCGCGACGGCGACGACTGGGTCATCGACGGCGCGAAGCGGTGGATCGGGCTCGCCTCGATCGCCGACGTGGCGGTCATCTGGGCGCAGACGGAGGAGGGCGTGCGCGGCTTCCTCGTCGAGACGGACTCCCCCGGCTTCACCGCGACCGCCATCGAGCCGAAGCTGTCGATGCGCGCGTCGATCCAGTGCGACATCGCGCTCGAGGGCGTGCGCGTGCCGGAGTCGATGCGGCTCCCGGAGGCGCGCGGGCTGCGGGCGCCGTTCGAGTGCTTGAGCGAGGCGCGGTTCGGCATCGCGTGGGGCGCGCTCGGCGCGGGACGCGATGCGCTCGAGCAGGCGCTCGCCTACGCCGCCGAGCGCGAGGTGTTCGGCAAGCCGCTCGCGGCGATGCAGCTGACGCAGGCGCGGCTCGCCGAGATGGCCCTCGCGCTGCAGCAGGCGCAGCTGCTCGCGCTGCACCTCGGACGGCGCAAGGAGGCCGGCTCGCTGCGCCCGCACGAGATCTCGATGGGCAAGCTCGCCTCGGTGCGGGCGGCGATCGACGTCGCGAGGGAGGCGCGGGCGCTGCTCGGCGGCAACGGCGTCTCGCTCGAGCACTCGCCGATGCGGCACGCCGCGAACCTCGAGAGCGTGCGCACGTACGAGGGCACCGACGAGGTGCACGCGCTCGTGATCGGGCAGGCGCTCACGGGGATCAGCGCGTTCCGCGGCTGACGCCGCTTCAGGGCGCCCAGAGGACCGTCCCGATGACGTCGTCGAGCGGGACGGGGCCGAAGTCGCGGGAGTCGACGGAGGTCACGCGGTTGTCGCCGAGCACGTAGACGTGGCCGGCTGGCACCACGACACGGCGGAAGAACGTGCCGTCGACCCCGCGCGCGTCGACGTACGGCTCGTCCAGCGCGACCTCGTCGACGTGCACGACGCCGTCGCGGATGACCACGCGCTGGCCCGCGACCGCGACGACGCGCTTGAGCACGCCGCGCCCGTCGTCGGGACTGCGGATGACCGCGAGCTGGCCCGGGTCGACGCTCGCTGCCGACCACCGGGCCACGAGCACGGTGCTGCCCTCGGCGACCGTCGGCTCCATGCTGTCGGAGGCGACCACCACGGGCTCCACCACCCAGGTGCGGACGGCCACGACCGCCGCGCCGAGCAGCAGCGCCGCGACGATCGCGAGCGCCACCGGCCTCGTCAGCTGCCGTCGTCCCATACCGCCGGTGCCGCCGTCATCGGGTCGTTGAGGTCGTAGTCGCCTTGGGCGAGCCCGACGCTGAACTGCACCATCATGTCGTGGTCCTCGTGCGGCAGGTTGTGGCAGTGCAGCATGTACTTCCCGCGGTGCGGCCCGAACTGCATGAGCAGCCGCACGGTCTCGCCCTCGCCGACGTAGACGGTGTCCTTCGGCCCCAGCTCGTACGCGAACGGCGCCCTGCCGTTCCGGCTGAGCACCTGGAAGTCGACCAGGTGGATGTGCATGGGGTGGAACCAGCCGCCCGAGCTGTTCTCGAACTCCCAGATCTCGGTCGCGCCGAGGGCAGGGTCAGCGATGACCTTGCGGAAGCCGCTTGCCACGACGTCCTGCCACGAGTCGGAGCCGATCGTGAAGAGGTTCGTCGTGTCGCTGTGCTTGAGCCGGAACCTGCGGGTCTTCCGCGACTGCGACGCCTTGAGCGACATCACGTGGCTGCTCGCGAGCGCGGTGGGAATCGTGTTCCAGGTCGGGTCGCTCGTGTCGACCGGCGCGTCGATCACGTCGAACGCCATGATCTTGTTCGTGTGGTCGTAGTCGACGTTGTTCCGGTTCGAGAGGTTGCGCAGCTCGATGCGCTGACCCGTCGCGTACTTCCGGAAGTCGATGAGAACCTCGTAGCGCTCGGCGCCGCCGTGCCGGTAGTTCGCGACCGAGCGCGCAACGGGCATGAGGCCGCCGTCGGTCGCCACGATGGTCATCGGGTCGCCCGTGCTCAGCGCCGGCCGCAGCGAGCGCGCGATGCTCGCGTTCAGGATGCGGAACCGGTAGACGCGCTTCTGCACCCGCATCACGGGCCAAGGCCTCCCGTTGACGAGCATCACGTCGCCCCAGAGGCCCGAGTGGTCGTTGTCGTCGTAGGCGAGCGCGCCGTTGGCCGCGAACATCGCGTCGCTGACGGTCAGCGCGACGTCGAACTCGCCCTGGGGCAGCAGCTGCCGCTCGGCCGGGTCGTGCACGTGGTACTGCGCCGCGAGCCCCGCGTAGACGTTGAGCGACGTGCGGTGGACGCCGTGGTCGTGGTACCAGAGCGTCCTGGCCGGCTGGGCGTTGTCGTAGCGGTAGTACTTCTTGAACCCCTGGTACGTGACGTCATTCGCGTAGCCGTCGAACTGCGGGAGCGAAGCCGAGCCGTGCAGGTGCGTCGAGGTCGACAGCACGTGACCGTCGATCGGATGGCTCGCGGGCAGCTGGTTCCGCACTCGCAGCACCGCCTTCGTGCCGCGCTCGAGGCTGATGGTCGGGCCGGGGAAGATCCCGTTGTACGACAGGATCGGCGTCGTGAGCCGGGGCAGGATCGCCGCGCTCGCTGCCATCTGCGTCACGGTGTAGTGGTGCACGGGGGAACCGTCCATCGGGTCGACCCCCGTCGACTCCGGCCGCAGGATCGGTGCTTGCGCGAACGCGGTCCGGTACGGCCGCGGCATGTCGCGATCGCTCAACCGACTCGCGGACTTCGCGTCGACGCTGCTGAGGGGGACGGTCACGGCTGCGGCTGCGCCGAGCACCCCGATCCCGCCGTACACCAGGAACTGGCGTCGTGTGATGGTCATCGGTGCCTCCTCGCACCTCGAGCGCACCCGGGTCGGTGCGGCTCACGGATCGCTGCAGCGCAGCTCAGGGGTCGGGCGTGTGGTGCTCCACGCCGAGCGACAGCCGGCCGCCGTGCTCACCCTCGAGCGTGAGCGCGATCGCCCTGTCGGGGATCTGGAAGACGAGGGTCGTGCTGAGCACCTGGCCCTGCGGCACCAGAGCGGCTTCCGGCGAGGTCCAGAGCACGTGGAGCCGCTCCGAGCGGAGCCCCAGGATCGAGTAGTCCTCGGCGGAGAACGTCACGCCCTCGGCATCGAGCGCTGTCAGCTCGAGCTCGACGCGCACGAGGTGGCTGCCTGCCGGTACGGGATCGGTGAGCACGGCAGCGGGATCGGCCGGGAGCCAGCCGTCGCGCTCGAGCGGGATGACGCCGTTGATGCGCGCCACCCCGCCGGGGATGTCGGCGGCGGCGCCCAGCGGCGCGATCGGCTCGCTCTTCGCGGCCGCGTCGACGAAGACGGCGACACCGAGGCCGATGAGCACGAGCAGCGCGAGGGCGAGCAGCGACCGCGGGTTGCGGAGCCGGTCGATCCCCGCCCGACGCCGAGCCACGACGCCGGGCACCACCCCGGCGGGGAGGGTCGGGAGCTCCCGCTCCGAAGCGGTGATGGCCACGGAGACCAGCATCGCCCAGAGAACTGAGCAGAACATCGTCCGTATAGTCAGATCTCTCGCAAGATGCTCCTCGCGACAGCGCAGATCTGCCGTCGCCCTGCTCGTCGCTGAGGCGTCCCACGGCACCGCTTGAGGCGGGGCCGGCTGCGCCCCGTGCGGCTCAGCCCGCGGACGTCGCCGAGCCGAGGAGGAGCACCGCCGCGACGAGCGCGACGAGGCCGCCGGCGATCGTGCCGAGCAGCGCCGGCCAGACGTGCTTCGCGCGTCCGCGCGCGTGCCGCCGGACGCCGGCCAGGCCGACGCCGACCGCCGCGAGCGCCACGAGGAGCGACACGACGTCGCCCACCATCGGCAGCGCGAGGCACGCGAGCGCGATGATGCCGAGCGCGACCGCGCTCTCCCCAGAGGCGTCGTGCCCCGGACGCTCCCCGCTCAGCGCTGCACGTCCTGCACGTGGTGCTCGAGATCGTGCAGGGCGTACACGAGCAGCGTCTCGACGGTGAACGACGAGCCGTTGGAGCGCGAGCCGGCGCGGTCCCACGCGTCGGAGGGCACCGCATCCGCCGCGTTCGCGAGCTCCGCTGCCGCCACGTCGAGCTCGACCGCGACGTGCTCGGGCTCCTGGCTCGCGTAGTCGCCGTCGATCGCGGCCTGATCCTGATCCCAGTTCGCGAACTCCGGGTCGTCCTCCGTGAGCATCTGATCCAGCCGCGAGCGCATCACGGTGCAGACGTCGCGGACGTGCGCCGCGTACTCGAGCGGCGACCACGTCGAATCGTCGGGCCGCTCGGTCACGGCGTCGCCGTGCAGCCGCGCGTGCATCGCGGCTGCGGCATCGCGGATGCGCGGGCCGAGCTCGCCCCGCTCGGCGAGCGCGGGGTCGAAGCCGCACTCGGGGCACCGCTCGCGCAGCACCCAGGTCCAGTCCTTCGTGTCGGGCTCGATCGGCATGGGTCGAGCATGCCACCTCGCGGTCGTTCAGCCCCCGAATCGCTGCTGCGCAGCCTGTCGACTCGTGTCGAGCGCTGCACCGATGATGCTCCAGGAGCCACCGGCATCGCGAGCGGCACTGACGGCTTCGCGCAGCTCGGCTTCGGCCGCGGCAGGCTTGGCACGGGCGGCCAGGATGCGCCGGAAGTGGACGGCGTCGCGGGCGGTCGCCTTGTCCGGATCCAGCGCGTTCAGTCCGGATCGGTCGGGGTCGGTTCGGATGCTCATCGTCGGTCACCTCATCTCAAGTAGTCGTAGAACGACGCGACGGCGCCGGCGGCAGGCCGAGCAGCTTCCCAACGGGATCATCCCGAGGGATGACGATCCGTCGACCTCGGACGGACGCGGCGGGGGGCCAGGATTCCTAGCGTCGGAGCATGGAGATCTTCGACCTGCTGTTCGTCGCCGCCGACCTCGCGCTCGCCGCCCTCGCGATCGCCGCCGCCACGATCCTCGCGGTCGGCGGCGCCATCATCGTGACGGCGTGGGGCGCCGGCGAGGTCGTGCGGCGCGCACGACGCCACTGACGCGAGCGCGCCGGTGTTGCGGGGCCATGTACGGCCCCGTAAGGTATTCCTGAACGATCGGTCACTAATTCACGACCGCATCCGGTGTCACGACGACGGAGTCAGGAGCCCCCATTGCCCGAGGCATTCCTCATCGGCGGAGCCCGCACCCCGGTCGGCCGCTACGGCGGCGCGCTCGCGGGCGTGCGGCCCGACGACCTCGCGGCGCTCGTCGTCGCCGAGGCGATCGCGCGAGCCGACATCCCCGCCCACGCGGTCGACGAGGTCATCCTCGGCGGCGCGAACCAGGCCGGCGAGGACAACCGCAACGTCGCCCGGATGTCGGTGCTGCTCGCGGGTCTCCCCGACGACATCCCGGGCATCACGGTCAACCGCTTGTGCGCATCCGGCATGTCGGCTGTCATCATGGCCTCGCAGATGGTGAAGGCCGGCGACGCCGACATCGTCGTCGCGGGCGGCGTCGAGTCGATGACGCGCGCGCCGTGGGTGCAGGCGAAGCCCGAGCGCGCGTGGGCGAAGCCGGGCGAGGCGTACGACACGTCGATCGGCTGGCGGTTCCCCAACCCGAAGCTCGTCGCGCGCGACAAGGCGACCTTCGCGATGCCCGAGACGGCCGAGGAGGTCGCGCGCGTCGACGGCATCACGCGCGAGGAGGCCGACGAGTTCGCGCTCCGCTCCCAGCAGCGCGCGATCGCCGCGATCGACGAGGGCCGCTTCGAGGCCGAGATCGTCGCGGTGCCGACCCGCGGCGGCGAGGTCACGGTCGACGAGCAGCCTCGTCGCGACACGAGCCTCGAGCGGCTCGCGGCGCTCAAGCCCGTCGTCGGCGGCGGCTCGGTCGTCACCGCCGGCAACAGCTCGTCGCTCAACGACGGCGGCTCGGCGATCGTGGTCGCGAGCGAAGCCGCGGTCGAGCGCTTCGGGCTCGCGCCCCGCGCGCGCATCGTCGCCGGCGCGAGCGCCGGCATCGCCCCCGAGGTCATGGGCCTCGGCCCCGTGCCCGCGACCGAGAAGCTGCTCGCGCGCACGGGCTACGCGATCGACGACATCGGCGCGATCGAGCTCAACGAGGCGTTCGCGACCCAGTCGATCGGCACCATCCGGCGGCTCGGCCTCGACGACGCCGTCGTGAACGCCGACGGCGGCGCGATCGCGCTCGGCCACGCGCTCGGCTCGTCCGGCACGCGCCTCATCGTGACGCTGCTCGGACGCATGGAGCGCGAGCAGGCCGAGATCGGCCTCGCGACGATGTGCGTCGGGGTCGGCCAGGGCACCTCGATCCTGCTGGAGCGCGCGTGAGCGGGCCCGTCACTCGAGCCATCTTCAACCGGATGACCGGTGCGGCGAGCCGATATCTGTCGCGCCCTACCGGCTATCCGGTTGAAGATCCCTCGGGTGGCGCGGGCGGGGAGGCGCGGCGATGAGCGAGTCCCTGCGCGTCGAGGACCGCGGCGCCTTCGTGCTCGCGACCCTCGACCGCCCCGAGAAGCGCAACGCGATCGACCAGGACCTGGTGGATGCGCTCCACGCGCTGTGCGCGCGGCTCGAGGTCGAGCGCCGCACCCTCGTGATCACCGGCTCCGGGGGCACGTTCGCGGCCGGCGCCGACATCGCGCAGCTGCGCGAGCGGCGTGCGACCGACGCGCTCAAGGGCATCAACACCCGCTGCTTCCAGCGCATCCGCGCCCTGCCGATGCCCGTGATCGCCGTGCTCGATGGCTACGCCCTCGGGGGCGGCGCCGAGCTCGCCTACGCCGCCGACATCCGCATCGGCACCCCGAGCCTCAAGATCGGCAATCCCGAGACCGGGCTCGGCATCATCGCCGCCGCCGGCGCGACGTGGCGGCTCAAGGAGATCGTCGGCGACGCGCTCGCGGCCGAGATGCTGCTGACGGGCCGCATCCTCGGCGCCGACGAGGCGCTCGCCGCCGGGCTCGTGAGCACGGTCGTCGAGTCGCACGCGGCGCTCGAGCACGCCGCATCGCTCGCCGAGCGCATCGCGGCGCTCGACCCCGCCGCGACGCAGGCGACGAAGCGCGCGCTGCTCGCGCCCGCGAGCGCGCACCCCGAGATCGAGCTCGCCGAGCAGGCGGTGCTGTTCGAGAGCCCCGAGAAGCAGCGGCGCATGACCGAGTTCCTCGAGCGCCGCGGCGCGAAGCGAGCGGTGAAGGAGTCCCGATGACCGACGTGACCGAAGCGGTCGCCCCCGACGAGCGGCCGCAGGCCGACGACACCGACGCGCAGGTCGGCGCCGGCGCCCCCGAGCGCGTCGGCGTGCTCGGCGGCGGCCGCATGGGAGCGGGCATCGCGCACGCCTTCGTGCTCGCCGGCAGCGACGTCGTCGTCGTCGAGCGCGACCCCGCCGCCGCGAGCGCCGCGCAGGACCGCGTCGCCCAGAGCCTGCGCAAGAGCGTCGAGCGCGGCTGGGCCGAGCCGCTCGCCGAGCTCGAGGGGCGCTTGCGCGTCGCGGTCGAAGCCACCGCGTTCGTCGACTGCGACCTCGTGATCGAGGCCGTGCCCGAGGACGAGGGGCTCAAGGCGGATGCGCTCGCACGCGTCGAGGCGGTCCTGTCACCGTCCGCGTCGCTCGCGAGCAACACGTCGTCGATCTCGATCGACCGGCTCGCCGCGGCGCTCTCGCGCCCCGAGCGCTTCCTCGGCCTCCACTTCTTCAACCCGGTGCCCGCATCCGCCCTCGTCGAGATCGTGCTCGGCCAGCGCACCGACCCCGCGCTCGCGAACGACGCCCGCGCGTGGGTCGAGGCGATCGGCAAGACGCCCGTGACCGTGCACGACGCGCCCGGCTTCGCCTCGAGCCGGCTCGGCGTCGCGATCGGGCTCGAGGCGATCCGCATGGTCGAGGAGGGCGTCGCGAGCCCCGGCGACATCGACCTCGCGATGGAGCTCGGCTACAAGCACCCCGTGGGGCCGCTGCGCACGACCGACATCGTCGGCCTAGACGTGCGCCTCGGCATCGCCGAGCAGCTGCACCGCGAGCTGGGACCCCGCTTCGCGCCGCCGCAGCTGCTGCGCGACATGGTCGCCGAGGGCCGGCTCGGCAAGAAGAGCGGCCGCGGCTTCTACGACTGGAACGCCTGAATGGCCCACCCGCCCGAGCACAACGCAAGCCCGCGCGCCGCGGTCCGCGGCCGATCGGGCGGATCCGACGCATCCGCCGCCGGATCGGCCGAGGGAGCTTGCGTTGTGCACGGGGCGACGACGATCGAGCGATGGAGACGACGATGACCGACACGATGACCCGCACCCGACTGCTGCCGAGCTACGTGCAGGACGGCTGGTGGGAGCCCGCGAGCGACGAGGGCGCCGCCGTCGTGCGCGACGCCTCCACCGGCGAGGAGGTCGCGCGCGTCTCGACGAGCGGCCTCGACCTGCCCGCCGCGCTCGAGCACGCTCGCTCCGTCGGCCAGCACTCGCTCGCGCCGCTCACCTTCCACCAGCGGGCGATCCTGCTGAAGCAGATGGCGCTCGCGCTCACCGAGCGGAAGGGCGAGCTCTACGAGCTCTCGAGCCGCACGGGCGCGACGAAGCAGGACTCGTGGGTCGACATCGACGGCGGCATCGGCGTGCTCTTCACCTACTCGTCGAAGGGCCGCCGCGAGATGCCGCAGTCGACGATCTACCTCGACGGGCCGGTCGAGCAGCTCTCGAAGGACGGCTCCTTCCTCGCCCGCCACATCTGCACGACCCTCCCGGGCGTCGCGGTGCAGATCAACGCGTTCAACTTCCCCGTCTGGGGCGCGCTCGAGAAGCTCGCGCCGGCGTTCCTCGCCGGGATGCCGACGATCATCAAGCCCGCCACCCCGACGGGCTACGTGACCGAGCACATGGTGCGGATCCTCGTCGAGTCGGGGCTCCTCCCTGCAGGCGGCCTCCAGCTCGTCTCCGGCTCGGCGCGCGACATCCTCGACCACTTGCGGCTCGGCGACACCGTGAGCTTCACCGGCTCCGCGTCGACGGCCGCGAGCCTGCGGCTCCACGATGCCGTGCAGACGGGCGGCGTGCGCTTCACGGTCGAGACCGACTCGATCAACGCATCCGTGCTCGGCCCGGACGCCGAGCCCGGCACGCCGGAGTTCGACGCGTTCGTGCGCGGCCTCGTGAGCGAGATGACGTCGAAGGCGGGCCAGAAGTGCACGGCCATCCGCCGCGCGCTCGTGCCCTCAGGGCTCACGGATGCGGTGGCCGAGGCGGTGCGCGAGCGGATCGTCGCGAAGGTGGTCGTCGGCGACCCGCGCGCCGAGGGCGTGACGATGGGGCCGCTCGCCTCGATCGAGCAGCGCGACGAGGTGCTCGGGCAGGTCATGAAGCTGCGCGAGGGCGGCGGGCAGATCGTCGTCGGCGGCGACGCGGGCGAGGTGCGGCTCGCCGACGGGTCGATGGGCGTCGCCGAGGGCGGCGCATTCGTCGCGCCGACGCTGCTCGCGTTCCGCGACGCCGAGGCGGATGCGCTGCACGAGATCGAGGCGTTCGGCCCCGTCTCGTCGCTCGTCGAGTACGGCTCGCCCGAGCAGGCCGCCGAGATCGTCGCGCGCGGCGGCGGCTCGCTCGTCACCTCCGTCGCCTCGCACGACCCGGTCTTCGTCGCCGAGCTCACGCGGCGGATCGCGCCGCACAACGGCCGCGTGCTGCTGCTCGACCGCGACGACATGCGCGCCTCGACCGGCCACGGCTCGCCGCTGCCGATGCTCGTGCACGGCGGCCCCGGCCGCGCGGGCGGCGGCGAGGAGCTCGGCGGCATCCGCTCGGTGCTCCACTACATGCAGCGCACCGCGATCCAGGGCTCGCCGACCATGCTCACTGCGCTCACGGGCGTCTGGCACCCCGGTGCTCCGTCGTCGACGGAGGCGCCGCATCCGTTCCGGAAGTCGCTCGCCGAGCTCGCGATCGGTGACCAGGTCGTCTCGGAGCGGCGTGAGATCTCGCTCGAGGACATCGAGCACTTCGCCGAGTTCACGGGCGACAGGTTCTACGCGCACATGGATCAGGCCGCCGCCGAGGCGAACCCGTTCTTCCCCGGCCGGGTCGCGCACGGCTACCTGCTGCTGTCGTTCGCGGCGGGCCTGTTCGTCGAGCCGGCGCCGGGCCCGGTGCTCGCCAACACCGGTCTCGACAACCTGCGCTTCATGACGCCGGTCTCGCCCGGCGACTCGCTGCGGGTCACGCTCACGGCGAAGCAGATCACGCCCCGCGAGACCGACCCCTACGGCGAGGTGCGGTGGGATGCGGTGCTCACGAACCAGGACGACGAGGTCGTCGCGCAGTACGACCTGCTCACCTACGTCGCGAAGACGCAGGAGGAGGCCTCGAACCCGCCGGTCGCCTCGGCCTGATCGGTCGCGGTCGCGCAGAGCGCCCCAGCACGTCGCGTGCTGGGGCGCTCTCGCGTCGCTGCTATTCGGCGGGGAGCACGAGCTGCTGGCCGGCCATGATGAGGTCGGGGTTCGAGAGCTCGTCCTGGTTGACGGCGAAGATGCCGAGCCAGCCGCTCTCGACGCCCTGTGCCTCGGCGATCTCGAAGAGCGTGTCGCCCGGCACGACCTCGTAGGTCTCGTCGCCCGGCTGCACGTCGGGCAGCTGGAGGGCGGCGGGCGCAGCCTGTGCGGGCTGCGCGGACGGCGCCTGCTGGGCGGGCGCCTGGGCGGGAGCGGCCTGCTGCGCCTGCTGGGCCTGCTGCGCGGGCTGCGGGGCGGCCGCGCGCGGCTCGGCCGCGCCGCTCGCGCCGATGCGAGCCGAGCACGTCGGCCACGCGCCCCAGCCCTGCCCGGCGAGGGTGTTCTCGGCGACGCGGATCTGCTCCGCGCGCGACGCGTCGGCAGGGTTGCCGGTGCCGCCGTAGGCCTGCCAGGTCGAGAGCGAGAACTGCAGGCCGCCGTAGTAGCCGTTGCCCGTGTCGATGGCCCAGTTGCCGCCCGACTCGCACTGCGCGAGCGCGTCCCACGTGGAGTCGGATGCCGCGTTCGCCGCGGTCGGCACGAGGACGGCGCCCGCGACGGTCGCGATGCCGGTGGCGACGATCCCGCCGATGGCTCGCTTCGAACGGCGCGCGCGAGTGGTGGTGTGCTGCTTGGTCACGATGAACTCCGCGGTCCCGTCTCGCGGCGCTCAGCGCGCGCGACCGCCCGACCGGTGCAATTGGATTCGATGGCGCGAGGGCTCTCGGGGCGGACACGACGGCTGCCCTTCGCGGTTCAGGGTGACGACACTACGCGAAGATCACGGTTTGGTAACGAATTCCGCTGACCGCGAACGCCCGGGCTCGAGCTCCCGTCGCCGCGCTCGGGTCTTGCGCGGTGGGCGATAAGTTTCCCGAGCGGTGAGCGCCTTGATAGACTTATCGAGGCGCTTGCTAGAGCGACGCCGGGTCGCGCAGGCCCGTCCGCACGAGCTCGAGCACCGAGTCGGCGAGCTGCTCGGGCGTGATCGTCCCGTCAGGGCGGTACCACTCGACGATCGAGTTGACCATGCCGAACGTGAGCCGCTCAGCGATCCGCGGATCCATGTCGGCGCGCAGGGTGCCCTCGTCGCGCGAGAGCTCGAACAGCGCGCGGAGCTTGCGGTCGAACTCGCGCCGGCGGCGCATCGCCTCGAGCTCGATGGGCGTGTTGCCGCGCAGCCGCAGCAGCAGCGTCACGAACGGCATCTCCTCGCACAGCACGAGCACCGCGCCGCGGACGACGTGACGGATGCGGCTGACGACCGGCCCCGTCGTCGCCCCCGGGGACTCGAAGACGGCCTCGAGCGCGTCGAGCGCGCGGCCGAGCGCGACCTCGAGCATCTGCTCCTTCGACGCGAAGTGGTGGTAGATCGCCGACTTCGAGAGCCCGAGCTTCTCGGCGATCGAGCCGAGCGACGCCGCGTCGTAGCCGCGCTCGTTGAAGACCTCGACGACGACCTCGAGCATGGAGTCGCGGTCGTAGCCGGGGCGGCCGCGGCGGGCGGGCTCGGTGGCGGTGGTCATCTCACCAGTCTTCCAGCCTCTTCAGCGGTTCCCGAGGCCCGAGACGGGCCTCGGCGCTGGGGTCGCGGCGGAGGCCCGAAAGGGCCTCCGCCTCAAGCTCCACCGCGCAAGTCGTAGACGCGCTTGTACTTTCCCTCCGAGCGCGGCAGCGAGCCGCACGGCACGATCTGCACGCGCACTGAGGTGCCGATCTGCTCCTTGATGCGCACCCGCAGGATGTGCGCAGCCGCCTCCGACACCTCGTGCGGCACGTGCGGGGTCGGCTCGATCTTGACCGTGAGGTCGTCCATGCGGCCCGAGCGCGTGAGCTCGAGGATGAAGTGCGGCGTGAGGTGCTCGATCGCGAGCACGAGCTCCTCGATCTGCGTGGGGAAGAGGTTCACGCCGCGCAGGATGATCATGTCGTCGTTGCGCCCGGTGATCTTCTCGATCCGCCGCATGGTCGGCTGCGCCGAGCCCGGCAGCAGCCGCGTGAGATCGCGCGTGCGGTAGCGCACCACCGGGAACGCCGCCTTGGTCAGCGACGTGAAGACCAGCTCGCCCACCTCGCCGTCGGGCAGCGGCTCGCCCGTCTCGCCGTCGATGATCTCGGGCAGGAAGTGGTCCTCCCAGATCGTGGGCCCGTCCTTCGTCGAGGCGAACTCGCTGCCGACCCCCGGGCCCATGACCTCCGAGAGCCCATAGATGTCGACCGCATCGATGCCCATGCGCTGCTCGAGCTCGTGCCGCATCTCGTTCGTCCACGGCTCAGCGCCGCAGATCGCGACCTTGAGCGACGTGCCGCGCGGGTCGAAGCCGGCGTCCTCGAACGCGTCGGCGATCGTCAGCAGGTACGACGGCGTGCACATGATCGCGTCGGGCTCGAAGTCGCGGATGAGCTGCACTTGCCGCGCCGTCTGCCCGCCCGAGACGGGGATGACGGTCGCGCCGAGCCGCTCGATGCCCGCGTGCGCGCCCTGCCCGCCGGTGAACAGGCCGTAGCCGTAGGCGTTGTGCACCTTCATGCCCGGCCGCACCCCCGCAGCGCGCAGCGAGCGCGCGACGACATCGGCCCAGTTGTCGAGGTCCTCCTTGGTGTAGCCGACCACGGTCGGCCGACCGGTCGTGCCGGAGGATGCGTGGATGCGCGCGACGTGCTCCATCGGCACCGCGAACATGCCGAAGGGGTAGGACTCGCGCAGGTCCTCCTTCGTCGTGAAGGGCAGCCGCTGGAGGTCGTCGAGCGAGCGGATGTCGTCGGGCGTCACGCCGGCCGCATCGAGCTTCCGCCGGTACGTCGGCACGTTCGCGTACGCATGGCGCACGGTGTGCTGCAGCCGCTCGAGCTGCAGGGCGCGCAGCTCGTCGAGCGAGAGGCGCTCGCCCGCGTCGCGGAGGTCGGCGGATGCGGTGGTCTGGCTGAGCATCGTTGCTCCTGTTCGTTCCTCGGACATCGAGTAGGCCCGTCAGGGCCGTATCGAGATGTGGTGCGGTGCTGGTCTCGATACGCCGGCCTGCGGCCGGCTACTCGACCAACGGAATAGGGGGGTGGAGGTCGTCAGGCGGGGCCGCCGGCACCCGCGGGCGTCGAGGGCGCGGGGCGGGAGGTGCCGAACGATCGGCCGCGGAACTCCGCGACCGTCTCGCCGGTCTCGTCGACGATCGAGACGTCGTAGAGGCCGTTGCGGCCGGAGCGCCAGCGGCGCTCGGCGGTCGCGGTGAGCGTCTGGCCCGCGTGCGTGGCCTTCGCGAACGTGATGTCGGCGCCCGAGGCGACCGTGACGGTCGCGTCCTCGTTGCACGCGTACGCGAAGGCGGTGTCGGCGAGCGTGAAGACGAGGCCGCCGTGGGTGATCCCGAAGCCGTTCACCATCGCGTCGGTGACCTCCATCGTCAGCACTGCGCGGCCGCGCTCGAGCTCGACGATCTCGATGCCGAACGCCTCCTTGGCGCGATCGGTCTCGGCCATGATCGTGGCGAGCCACGTCTCGTCCCGCGTGATCTCGGGGTTCCGCGTCTCCAGCATGCGCGCTCCGTTGCGTCGTCCGGCACTGTCGGGCGCACCCGTTGCAGGTCCGCCGCACCCGAGTCTATACTTACTGAACGTTCGGTCACTAATTCGGATCGAACCGGCCGGGATCAAGCACCGACGAGACGGAGTCGACGATGACGCTCACCGCACCCGACGCATCCGCCCTGCACCCCGACGGCGACGACGTCGCCGAGCTGCAGGCCCGCTTCGACGCGATCATCGAGGCCGATCAGCGCATCGAGCCGCGCGACTGGATGCCCGAGGCGTACCGCAAGACGCTCATCCGGCAGATCTCGCAGCACGCGCACTCCGAGATCATCGGCATGCAGCCCGAGGGCAACTGGATCTCGCGCGCGCCGAGCCTCAAGCGCAAGGCCATCCTGATGGCGAAGGTGCAGGACGAGGCCGGCCACGGGCTCTACCTCTACTCCGCCGCGCAGACGCTCGGCATCAGCCGCGACGAGATGACCGAGCAGCTCATCACCTCGCGCGCCCGCTACTCCTCGATCTTCAACTACCCGACGCCGACGTGGGCCGACATGGGCGCGATCGGCTGGCTCGTCGACGGCGCCGCGATCTGCAACCAGGTGCCGCTGTGCCGCGCCTCCTACGGCCCCTACGGCCGCGCGATGGTGCGCATCTGCAAGGAGGAGTCGTTCCACCAGCGGCAGGGCTTCGAGATCCTGCTCGAGCTGAGCCAGGGCACGCCCGAGCAGCACCAGATGGCGCAGGACGCCGTGAACCGCTGGTACTGGCCGTCGCTCATGATGTTCGGCCCGCCCGACGACGAGTCGCCCAACTCGGCGCAGTCGATGGCGTGGAAGATCAAGCGCTTCTCGAACGACGAGCTGCGCCAGCGCTTCGTCGGCATGCTCGTGCCGCAGGCCGAGGTGCTCGGGCTCACGCTGCCCGACCCGAACCTGCGCTGGAACGAGGAGACCGGCCAGTGGGACATGTCCGAGATCGACTGGACCGAGTTCAACGAGGTGCTCGCGGGCCGCGGCCCGGCGAACGCGCAGCGCATCCAGCACCGCCGCGACGCCCACGAGGAGGGCGCGTGGGTGCGGGAGGCCGCGGCGGCCTACGCCGAGAAGCAGGCCGCGCGCGAGCGCCAGGCCGCCTGACCGGATTCCCGTTGGTCGAGTAGCCGGCCGCAGGCCGGCGCATCGAGACCGTCCTGACTGACAGAGGAGACGACGATGTCCACACCCGGAGACGTGGCAGGCGAGGGCTGGCCGCTGTACGAGGTGTTCGTGCGGGCCAACCGAGGCCTGAGCCACGTGCACGTCGGCTCGCTGCATGCGCCCGACGACGACATGGCGCTGCGCAACGCCCGCGACCTCTACACCCGCCGCAACGAGGGCGTCTCGGTGTGGGTCGTGCGCTCGAGCGCGATCACGACGAGCGACCCCGACATGAAGGGCGCGTTCTTCGAGAGCCCCGCCGGCAAGAACTACCGCCACGCCAAGTACTACGAGAAGAGCGCGGAGGTGCCGCACCTGTGAACGCCCAGCTGAACGACGCGGAGCTCGCCGAGTCCGCGAAGGCGCCCGAGGCCGCACCGGCGACGCGTCGCGATGCCGCATCGATCGCCGCGCTGCACGAGGCCGAGGCGGCTGACGTGCACGTCTCGGTCGACGACGTCGACCTCACGGCCGAGCTGACGGGGGCGGATGCGTCCACGCAGGCGAGCCCGGACGTCGCGGAGTACGCGATGCGGCTCGGCGACGACGCGCTCATCCTCTCCCAGCGCCTCGGCTGGTGGATCTCGCGCGCCCCCGAGCTCGAGGAGGACATGGCGCTCGGGAACATCGCGCTCGACCTGCTCGGGCACGCCCGCAGCCTCCTGCACTACGCCGGCACGGCATCCGGTCGCTCCGAGGACGACCTCGCCTACTGGCGCGACGAGCACGAGTTCCGCTGCGCGTGGCTCTTCGAGCAGCCGAACGGCGACTTCGCGCACACGATCGCACGCGGCCTCATCGCCGCGATCTACATGCAGGAGCTCTACACCGCGCTCTCGGCGTCGACGGATGCGTCGCTCGCGGCGATCGCGGCGAAGTCGGTCAAGGAGGTCGCCTACCACCGCGACCACGCCGTGCAGTGGACGCTGCGGCTCGCGGGCGGCACGGAGGAGTCGCGCGCGCGGATGCTCGTCGCGCTCACCGACACGTGGCCCTACATCGACGAGCTCTTCCGCGACGACGAGCTGCACGAGCGGCTCGGCGACGTCGCCCCGCTGCCCTCGAGCCTGCGCGCAGGCTTCGACGAGGTGTGGAGCGCCGTGCTCGCCGAGGCCGAGATCGCCGAGAGCGACTACGTCAACCCGAAGATCGGGCACTCCTCGGGCGGCGGCCGCTTCGGCAACCACTCGACGCACCTCGGCCCGATCCTCGCCGAGATGCAGGTGCTCGCGCGCCGCCACCCGGGAGCGACGTGGTGACGATGGCCCCCTCCGCCGCTCGTCGAGTAGGACCGCAGGGCCGTATCGAGACGCGCGCGCCCGATCTCGATACGCCGGCCTCCGGCCGGCTACTCGATCACCGGGTGGAAGAGGCGCGCCGTGCCGCCGCTGCGGTCGCCGACCCCGAGGTGCCCGTGCTCACGATCGACGACCTCGGCGTGCTGCGCGACGTCCGGCTCGAGGGCGGCACGATCGTCGTGACCCTCACGCCCACCTACTCCGGCTGCCCCGCGATCGACCAGATGCGCGACGACGTGCTGCTCTCGCTCACCGCGGAGGGCTTCGGCGACGTGCGGGTCGACTTCACGCTCTCCCCCGCCTGGACGACCGACTGGATGAGCGAGGCCGGCAAGGCGAAGCTCGAGGAGTACGGCATCGCGCCGCCGACGCACCGCGCGGGCGAGCGCTCGGGGCCCATCCCGCTCTCGCTCGGCGTGCAGTGCCCGCGCTGCCGCAGCTTGCGCACCCGCGAGGTGTCGCGCTTCGGCTCGACCGCGTGCAAGAGCCACTTCGAGTGCCTCGCGTGCCTCGAGCCCTTCGACCACTTCAAGGTGCACTGATGGCGGCGATCAACCTGGGCTCGACGGGGCTCGGCTCGTCGACCTCGCGCAAGCGCGCCCGCTTCCACGAGCTCGAGGTCGCCGAGGTGCGACCGCTCACCGCCGACTCGGTCGAGGTGACGTTCGCGGTGCCCGACGCACTGCACGACGACTTCGGCTACGTCGCCGGCCAGCACCTCGCGCTGCGCAAGACGATCGACGGGCAGGAGCTGCGCCGCTCGTACTCGATCTGCCGCCCGCCGACCCCCGGCTCGATCGCGGTCGCGATCAAGCGCGACCTCGGCGGCCGCTTCTCGACCTGGGCGAACAGCGAGCTGCGCCCGGGCGATCGCGTCGACGTCATGGTGCCGCAGGGCACGTTCACCTCGGCGCTCGAGCGCGTCGACGGCGCGCACGTCGTCGGCATCGCGGCGGGCTCGGGCATCACGCCGATGATGGCGCTCGCGCACGAGGTGCTCGCGCGCTCCGAGACGTCGACGTTCTCGCTCGTCTTCTCGAACCGCTCGACGCTCGACGTCATGTTCATCGAGGAGCTCGCCGACCTCAAGGATCGCTACCCCGCGCGGCTCGCGCTGCACCACGTGCTCTCGCGCGAGCAGCGCGCGGCGCCGCTCATGTCGGGCCGCATCGACCAGGAGCGGCTCGAGCGCATCCTCACCGACCTCATCCGCCCCGAGAGCGTCGACGAGTGGTTCCTGTGCGGGCCGTTCGAGCTCGTGCAGCTGTGCCGCGACGTGCTCGAGGCGAAGGGGGTCGATGCGGCGCACGTGCGCTTCGAGCTGTTCACGACCGGTCGGCCCGACGACGCCGGCGGCGACCGCGGCCGGCCCGTGCAGGTCGAGGCGGGCGAGCAGACGTGGACGCTCGACTTCACGCTCGACGGGCAGTCGACGCAAGTGGAGAGCCCGATCGCGGCGCGCGAATCGATCCTCAACGCGGCGCTGCGCGTGCGACCCGACGTGCCGTTCGCGTGCGCGGGCGGCGTGTGCGGCACGTGCCGAGCGAAGGTCGTCTCGGGCAGCGTGCACATGACCGAGAACTACGCGCTCGAGCCGGACGAGCTCGAGCGCGGCTATGTGCTCACGTGCCAGTCGCACCCGCAGCCCCACACCGCGAAGGTGGTCGTCGACTACGACGTCTGACCCCCACCCGCCGCTGGTCGAGTAGCGTCCGAACGACGCGTATCGAAACCCCCGCCCACCCCGCCGCTGGTCGAGTAGCGTCCGAAGGACGCGTATCGAGACCCCCACCCGCCGCTGGTCGAGTAGCGTCCGAACGACGCGTATCGAGACCGATCCGAGATGTCTCGATACGGCCGCTGCGCGGCCTCCTCGACGAACGAGGTACCGACGAAGGAGTCACCCATGATCGAGCTCGCCATCGCCGACGACATCGCCGAGGTCGTGCTGAACGCGCCTGAGAAGCGCAACGCCCTCGACCCATCCGCGCTCGCGGAGCTCTCGGATGCGTACGCCGAGGCCGAGCGCGCGGGCGTGCGAGCGCTCGTCCTCCGCGGCGAGGGGAAGGTCTTCTGCGCCGGCCGCGACATCTCGGGCGTCGACCCGCGCACCGACGACGTCGACGGGTTCCTGCACCAGCAGGTGCAGCCGCTGCTGCAGCGGATGTCGGCGTTCCCCGCGCCCACCTTCGCGGCCGCGCACGGCGCCGCGCTCGGCGTCGGCCTCGGCCTCCTCGTCGCGACCGACGTCGTCTACGTCGCCGAGTCGACGAAGATCGGCAGCCCCTTCGCGGCGCTCGGCGCGACGCTCGACTCCGGCGGCCACGCGCTGCTCTTCGAGCGGCTCGGCGCGCACCGCACGCTCGACCTCATCTACTCCGGCCGGCTCATGACCGGCGCCGAGGCGGTCGCCGCGGGTCTCTTCTCGCAGGTCTTCACCGACGACGCCGTGCTCGAGGCGACGCGCGCGGCGGCCGCGCACGCGGCACAGGGACCGACGCTCGCCTACATCGCCTCGAAGGAGCTCATCCGGGGCCTCCGCGACGAGCGGCTGGGTCTGTGGCAGTCGATGGGCGGCGAGAGCGCGGCGCAGGCGGCGCTCTCGCAGACGGCCGATTACCGCGAGGGCTTCGCGGCGTTCCAGCAGAAGCGCACGCCGACGTTCACCGGTCGCGACTGAGCGTTCTCGCCGCTCGGGGCGCGCTGGGTGGCGTAGCGTGCGGCCATGGACCACTTGAGCGCCCTCGCCGACCTGCAGGAGCAGTTCCTCGAGACGGCGCAGCGCGCGGATCCCGCGACGCCGGTGCCGTGGCTCGGCCGGTGGACGGTGGAGAAGCTCGTCGTCCACCTCGCGCGCATCCACCACTGGGCCGCGGGCCAAGCGCGGCGACAGCAGGAGACCCCGCTCGGCCGCGGCCCCTTCGACGCGCCCGCGCTCTACGCCGAGTGCGCGGCGGAGCTGCGCGAGACGCTCGCCGAGCTCGACCCCGCCGCGCCGGCGTGGACGCTCCTCGACGACGGGGTGCCGCGCGACGAGCGCACCGGGCCGCAGCCCGGCAGCACCGTGCGGTTCTGGCACCGTCGGCAGGCGCACGAGACGCTCGTGCACCTCTGGGACCTGCGCGCCGCGATCGGCGAGGACGTCGCGGCGCCGCCGGAGCGCTGGCTCGACTGCCTGCACGAGGTCGTGACCGTCATGCATCCCCGGCAGGTGCGCCTCGAGCGCGTCGCGCCGCCCTCGGCGGCCATCGCCTTCCAGCCGGAGGGCGCGGGGGCATCCCTCGCGCTCGCGGGAGCGCCCGAGGGCGCCGAGGAGGTGATCGTCGCCGGGTCGTCGAAGTCGCTCGCGCTGCTCGCGTGGGGCCGCCTCCCGCTCGACGCACCGGGCATCGGCGTGCGCGGCAACCGCTCGCTCGCCGCGGCCGTGCTCGGGCAAGGGCTCACGCCGTAGGCGCGACGGCAGCCCTCGTGCGCCATGATGGCTGCGTGACGAGCACCAGCACGAGCACCGCGGGCCTCCCGCCGGTCGGCCAGCCGCTGCACGGCGCCTCCTTCGGCCAGGCGATCAAGCGCTTCTTCCAGGGCTACGTGCAGTTCTCGGGCCGCGCGAGCCGCAGCGAGTTCTGGTGGGCGATGCTGTTCACGACCGTGATCTCGCTCGTCGCGCAGATCCCGTTCTGGATCGCCTACGTTGGTCTCGTCGCGCGCGCCATCGACGCCGAGCGCGCGGGGGCGGGCTCGACCGTCGACCCGAGCTACGTGCTCGCGCCGCTCGGCGCGATGCTCGGCTGGCTCGCCCTCCTGCTCGTCGTCGGGCTCGCGCTGCTGCTGCCGACCTACGCGGTCATGTGGCGGCGACTGCAGGACGCGAACTTCCACGGCGCGTTCGCGCTGCTGAGCGTCGTCGGCTTCGGCATCGTGCCGCTCATCATGTGCATCCTCCCCTCCAACCCGGCGGGCGTGCAGTACGACCCCGCCTACCGGGCGATGTACGGGCAGGGCTACGCCCAGCCCTGGCAGCCCGGGCAGCAGCCGTACGGCCAGGCTCCGTACGGGCAGCAGCCGCACGGGCAGCAGCAGCCGGGCCGGGGCTACGGCCAGCCGCCGACGCAGGGATAGATCAGACCGCCCCAGCCCGGACCCGGGCCGCGGTCACGCGAGCAGCGTCGCGACGCGCTCGGCCGTGCCCCACGAGAGCGTCATGCCCGAGCCGCCATGGCCGTAGGCCGCGATGGTGCGCAGCGCGCGGCCGGGCACCTCCTCGATGCGGAGCCGCTCCCGGCCCGGCCTCAGGCCGACGCCGCGCGACACGATCCGCTGCCCCGCGACGGCGGGCACGAGCCGCGCGCAGCGCTCGAGGATCGCCGCCTCCGTAGCGGGGTCGGGCTCGAGCGACGTCGCACCGGCCTCGTGCGTGCCGCCGAGCACGAGGCAGTCGCGGCGCGGCAGCACGTAGGTGAGGCCCGCGGGATCCTCGTCGTCGATCACGAACTCGGTCACACCGGGGTTCTCGACCCGCACGACCTGCCCGCGGATCGGGACGACGCTCGAGTCGTCGCCGAGCAGCGAGCCCGACCGCACCCCCGCGGCGACGACGGCGACGTCCAAGGCGGGCGCGAGCGCATCCACGTCGTCGACCGCGCGTCGCTCGAACCGCACGCCGAGCGCGGCGCAGCGCTCGAGCAGCCACGGCAGGTAGAGCGACATCGTCGCGAGCGGCACGGTGGTGCGGAGGCCCGTCGCGCCATCGGGCAGCCGGAACACGGGAAGCTCGGATGCGTCGACCTCGGCCGCGTCGACCCAGGCGGTCCAGGAGCGGTCGGGCTCGGGCGAGCGCTCGACGATGACGCCGGAGCGGAGGTCGACGCCCGCCTCCGGATGCTCCGCGGCGATCGCGAGGAAGCGCTCGAGGGTCGCGGCGAGCATCGCGTCGACCGCGGCCGAACGCTCCGCCGCGTAGGGGAACCAGACGGCACCGGCGACCGCGGAGGTCGTCTCGAGCGGGTCGGCATCGGCGAGCACCGTCACGTCGTGCCCGGCGGCCGCGAGCTCGTGGGCGATCGAGAGGCCGATGACGCCCGCGCCGATCACCGCGACGCGATGGCTCATGCTGCGCTCCCCGAGGCCTGCCGACGGATCCGGCTCGACGATACCTCGGCCGTGAAGCCTCACGCGGTCGGAGCAGGCTCGCTGTGGAGCCCGATCTCCTCGAGCGGGTCTCCGCGGTCGATGAAGAGGGATGCGCCGGGCACGGTCGCGGCGCGGAGCCGCTCCATCGCCGCGGCTTCGAGCTCGGGATGGCGTCCGTCGAGCGCGCCGACGCGGATGGCGACGACGAGGTCGAAGGGCTCCTCCCCCGCCTTGAGGCGGAAGCCCTCCGCGTTCACGACCCGGAACTTCAGGTTGCCGGCGTCGGACTGCCGCTCGGCCGCCTGCACCGCCATCATCGAGCGGTCGACGCCGAGCACGAAGCCCTCGGGCCCGACGCGCTCGGCGATCGCGCGCGCGAGCGCGCCGGGGCCGCAGCCGAGCTCGAGCACGCGCATGCCTGGGCGTAGCGGCAGCGCGTCGAGCACCGCGGCGAGCCGAGCGGAGAGAGCGGCCATGGCGCCTCCTTCGTGTCAGGAGAGCATGGCGGGGGACACGCCGGGTGGCAAGCCCCCTGCGGCCCGCGGTGCGGGTCAGGCCGCGGTCACCGCCAGGCTGTCGCCCTCGACGTCGACCCGCACCGTGCCGCGCTCGAGGCCGCCGACGATGAGGTCGGCGACGCGGTCCTCGACCTCGCGCTGGATGAGCCGGCGCAGCGGCCGCGCACCGAACTCGGGCTCGTACCCGTGCTCCGCGAGCCAGCCGAGCGCCGCATCCGTCACCTCGAGCTCGAGCTCCTGCGCGGCGAGCCGCTCGCGCACGCGATCGAGCAGCAGCGTCACGATCTGCCGCAGCTCCTCCGGCTCGAGCTTCTGGAACAGCACGATCTCGTCGATGCGGTTGATGAGCTCCGGCCGCATCTGCTCGCGCAGCTTGCCCATGACCTTCGCGCGCAGCTCGTCGCTCGAACCCGTGCCGTCGCCGGCCTGGAAGCCGATCGGGCCGGCCTTCGACGCGAGGAACTCGCTGCCGAGGTTGGAGGTCATGATGACGACCGTGTTGCGGAAGTCGACCGTGCGGCCCTGGCCGTCGGTGAGCCGGCCGTCCTCGAGCACCTGCAGCAGCAGGTTGAAGACATCCGGATGCGCCTTCTCGATCTCGTCGAGCAGCACGACCGAGTAGGGCTGGCGCCGCACCTTCTCGGTGAGCTGGCCCGCCTCGTCGTAGCCGACGTACCCGGGAGGGGCGCCGATGAGGCGCGCGACCGTGTGCCGCTCGCCGAACTCCGACATGTCGAAGCGCACGAGCGCGCCCTCCGAGCCGAACAGGCTTGACGCGAGCGCCTTCGCGAGCTCGGTCTTGCCGACGCCCGTCGGGCCGAGGAAGAGGAACGAGCCGATGGGCCGCGACGCGTCGCCGAGCCCCGAGCGCGACCGGCGGACGGCCTTCGCGATCGCGCTCACCGCATCCGTCTGCCCGACGACCCGCTCGTGCAGCTCCTGCTCGAGGCGGGCGAGCCGCTCACGGTCGCCCTCGGTGAGCCGCGACGCGGGGATGCCCGTCGCACGCGCGACGACCTCGGCGATCTCCTCCTCGTCGACCGTGCCGTCCTCGCCCGAGCCGGAGTCGATCGCGGCCTGGATCGCCGCGATGCGGTCGCGGATGCGGGTCGCCTCCTCGAACTCCTCGGCCTCGACGGCCTGCCGCTTCTCGTCCTCCAGGTGCTCGCGCTCCTTGACGAGCGCGTCGACGTCGACCTTCGTGCCGAGCCGCAGCCGCAGGCGCGCGCCCGCCTGGTCGATGAGGTCGATCGCCTTGTCGGGCAGGAAGCGGTCGCTGATGTAGCGGTGCGAGAGCTCGACCGCGGCGCGGATCGCCTCGGGTGTGTACGTCACGCGGTGGTGCTCCGCGTAGGCGGGCGCGAGCCCCTCGAGGATCCGCACGGCGTCCTCGACGCTCGGCTCGGCGACGAGCACGGGCTGGAAGCGGCGGGTGAGCGCCGCGTCCTTCTCGATGCGGCGGAACTCCGCGAGGGTCGTCGCGCCGATCATGTGCAGCTCGCCGCGCGCGAGGCGGGGCTTCAAGATGTTCGCGGCGTCCATGCCGCCCTCACCGCCGCCGCCCGCGCCGAGGATCGAGTGCAGCTCGTCGATGAAGACGATGAGCTCGTCCTTGTGCGCGCTGATCTCCTCCATCGCCTTCGTGATGCGCTCCTCGAAGTCGCCGCGGTAGCGCGTGCCGGCGACCATCGCGGTCATGTCGAGGGCGACGACGCGCTTGCCGAGCAGCGACTTCGGCACGGTGCCGGCCTCGGTCTCGCCCTCGACGATCGCGCGCGCGAGCCCCTCGACGATCGCCGTCTTGCCGACGCCCGCCTCGCCGATGAGCACGGGGTTGTTCTTCGTGCGGCGCGAGAGGATCTCGATCGTCTGCTCGATCTCGTCGGCGCGACCGATCACGGGGTCGAGCTCGCCCGCGCGGGCGCGCTCCGTGAGGTCGGTGCCGAACTCGTCGAGCGTCGGCGTCGTCGAGCTCGGGTCGACCGCCTTCGACGGCCGCGCCTGCTGCGCCTCGATCGCGTCGCGCTGCGCCTGCACGGCCGCGCGCTGCAGCGCATCGGGCGTGATGCCCGCCTCCTGCAGGAGCGCGCCGACGGCGCTGTCGCCCGCGACGATGAAGGCGAAGAAGAGGTGCTCGGGGTCGATGTAGCTCGAGCCGTTGGCGCGCGCGATCTGGTAGGCGTCGCGCAGCGCGCGTTGGGCGGATGCGGTGAGCGACGGCGGGGTGGGCATCTCACGATCCCCGTCGGCCGGCATCCGCTCCTCGACCGTCGTGCGCAGCGCATCCGTGTCGACGCCGACGCCCGCGACGGTCGCGCCGACCTGCGGCAGCTCGAGGAGCGCGTGCAGCAGGTGCAGCGCATCGACCTCGGCGTGCCGGTGCTCGCGCGCGTACTCGACGGCGCTCGCCATGACCGAGCTCATGCGCCGCGAGACGAGGCGCGAGAGGTCGATCGAGCGCTGCGCCGGGACGCGCTGTCCTTGCAGGATCCGCGCGATGAAGTCATCGAAGGACCCGTCGCCGCCGAACCCGTAGGTCGGCCCGTAGATCGCGGCCATGTGCATCTCCCTGAAGTCGTCGTGTCGGACTTGAGTGTGCCCGACTCAAGTTTAGACAACGCACACCGTCGATGCGCATTCCCGCCTGCGGCGATCGCTTCCTTGCTGCCTGCTACCCGGGCAGGACCGTGATCGGGCATCGGAGCCCCGGTGCCCGGCTGATGCGCGAGTCCGTCGTCGCGAGCGGGCACTCGAGGGCCTCGGCCAGCGCGACGTAGCCGGCGTCGTACGCGGACAGGTTGTCGCGCAGCTCCCAGATGCGCGGCAGGAGCCCGGTCACCGCGTACCGCGTGATGCCGATGCGGCGCCAGGCTTCGATCGCCGCCCAGCCGTCGTCGGCCGCGATGCGCCCGGACGCGACGATGCGCCGCAGGACGCTCGCGACCTCGAGATCGATCAGGTGGGGAGCGTGCGCCGCCTCTGTGGCGAGCAACGACCTCGCTGCGCCGTCGTCGAGCAGGGCGGAGACTGCGGCCGAGGCATCGAGGACGATCACCGAGCCTCTCGTTCGTCGTCGAGCGCCGCGACCACCGGGGTCGCCCCGACGCCGAGGTCGGGCAGTGCGTCGAGCAGCGCTGCGTTGTCGGCACGGCGCGAGACCTCGGCGAGCTCGCGGACGGCGACCGCACCGACCGACATCCCGTCGCGCTCCGCGAGCCGCTGCAGGCGGCGCGCGACCTCGTCCGGCACGTTGCGCAAGTAGAGCGTCCTCATGTCGCAGAATGCTAGCAAACGTGTCGCAGTAGGCGACAGAGGCGGGCTCGCAGCTCAGCTCAGCTGACCGCCTTCGCGACGAGCTCCGCGATCTGCTGCCGCACCGCGGGGGTGTCGGCGACCACGGCGTAGGACGTCGCCCACATGTCGCCGTCGTCGAGGTTGGCGATGGTCTGGAAGCCGAGCGTCGAGTAGCGCTCGTCGAACTTCGACGCCTGCTGGAAGAACACGAGCACCTTCCCGTCGCGCGCGTAGGAGGGGAAGCCGTACCAGGTCTTCGGGTCGAGGTCGGGCGCCGTCTCGGAGACGACCTCGTGCACCATCTGCGCGAGCGACTTGTCGGGCTCGGGGAGCCCCTCGATCGCGTCGAGCACGTCCTGCCGGTCGCGCTCCTTCTTGTTGCCGCCCTTCGACTGGCGGCGCAGCTCCGCGGTGCGCGCCTTGAGCGCCTCGCGCTCCTCCTTCGAAAGGGTGCCGTCGTCGGCCTTCGCGTCGGTCTTGGCCATGGGGATCCTCCGATCGTCGTCGATCGCGCGAGCCGCGATGCGCACCATCATGCCCGCGCGCATCGCGGCTCGCTTCTCGGATCCTGCGCGGGCTCAGCGCGCCGGCACGGGCTCCCGACGCTCGTCGGGCTCCGCGCCCGCGTTCGTCGACGCATCCGACGCGTCCGCCTCGTCCGAGTCGTCGACGAACGGGCCGTCGCCGCGGGGACCGTCGTAGATGGCCCGGTCGAGGATGCCCTCGCGCTTGGCGACGATCGTCGGCACGAGCGCCTGACCGGCGACGTTGACCGCGGTGCGGCCCATGTCGACGATCGGGTCGACCGCGAGCAGCAGGCCGACGCCCTCGAGCGGGAGGCCGAGCGTCGAGAGGGTGAGCGTCAGCATGACGGTCGCGCCGGTCGTGCCGGCGGTCGCGGCGGAGCCGACGATCGAGACGACCGCGATGAGCACGTACTGGATCAGCGAGAGCTCGATGCCGAAGAACTGGGCGACGAAGATCGCGGCGATCGCGGGGTAGATCGCGGCGCAGCCGTCCATCTTCGTCGTCGAGCCGAACGGCACGGCGAACGATGCGTACTCGCGCGGCACGCCGAGGTTGCGCTCGGTGACGCGCTGCGTGAGCGGCAGCGTGCCCATCGACGAGCGGCTCACGAACCCGAGCTGCACCGCGGGCCAGACGCCCGAGAAGTACTGGCGGATCGACAGGCCGTGCGCCTTGATCAGCACGGGGTAGACGACGAACAGCACGAGCGCGAGGCCGAGGTAGATGGCGCCGACGAACCACGCGAGGGTGCCGAGCTTCTCCCAGCCGTACTGCACGACGGCGTTGCCGAGCAGGCCGACCGTGCCGATCGGGGCGATGCGGATGATCCACCACAGCGCCTTCTGGATCACCTTGAGGGTCGACTCGGTGAAGTCGAGGAACGGCTGCGCCTTCTTGCCGAGCTTGAGCGCGGCGATGCCGACGACCGTCGCGACGACGATGACCTGCAGCACGTTGAAGCCGACCGTCGAGCTGATGACGCCCTCGGCCGACTCGCGCGTCGAGACCGTGAGCCCGAGGAAGTTCTGCGGCACGAGGCCCGTGAGGAAGTCCCACCAGCCGCCGACGCGGCTCGGCTCGCCCGCCTCGAGGCCCGAGCCGTCGACGCGGGCGCCGGGCTGCAGGGTCACGCCGAGGGCGATGCCGATCGTGACGGCGATCGCGGCGGTGATCGCGAACCACACGAGCGTCTGACCCGCGAGGCGCGCGGCGTTCTGCACGCGGCCGAGGCGAGCGATCGAGGCGATGATCGCGGTGAGGATGAGCGGGACGACGGCGGTCTTCAGCAGCGCGACGTAGCTCGAGCCGATCGTCGCGAGCGTCTCGGCGAGCGGGTTGTCGGCGCCGTCGGCGCCGGGGCCGAGCTGCAGGGCGACGAGGCCGAGCAGGACGCCGAGCACGAGCGCGGCGGAGATCTGGAAGCCGAAGGATCCGAGGATCCGGCGAGCGCGTGAGGGCGCAGGCGCGGCAGTGGTGGGCACGGTGCTCCTAGGGATGCGGTGAGGGGATGCGCGGCACGAAGCGCGAGCGCAGGTTCAGTTATAGCGCCCATAACGTGCCATTGTCACTTCGAGCCCCGAGCGAGTCCGCGAGGTCGACGCGGGCAGGGGCTGGCATGGGCAGGGGCTGGCGTGGACAGGTGCTGGCATGGTGTCTGCATGAGCGAAGACGCGAAGGCGACCCTCGTGCGGTACCTCGACGCGCAGCGCGACGCGCTGCGCTGGAAGCTCGAGGGGCTCGGTGAGCGGGAGCTGCGGATGCCGATGACACCGACGGGCACCAACCTGCTCGGCCTCGCGAAGCACGTCGCGAGCGTCGCGGCCGACTACTTCGGGACGTGCGTCGGGCGGCCCTTCCCCGAGCCGCTGCCGTGGAACGCCGACGATGCCGAGCCGAACGCCGACATGTGGGCCGGCCCGGATGAGACCGCGGAATCGATCCTGGCGCTCTGGGATCGAGCGTGGGCCCACGCGAGCGCGACGTTCGAGGCGCTGCCGCTCGACGCCCCCGCGCACGTGCCGTGGTGGGGCGACCGGGCGGACACGACGCTGCACCGGCTCATCGTGCACATGATCGCCGAGGTCGCGCGGCACGCGGGGCACGCCGACATCCTCCGCGAGACGATCGACGGCGCCGCGGGGCTGCGACCCGGCGTCTCGAACCTGCCCGACGTCGACGAGCACTGGTGGGCCGACTACGTCGCGCGGCTGCGCGAGACGGCGGAGGCGGCGGGCACCGAGCGGCCGGGGCAGGGCGGCTCCGGCCGGTAGCGCGATGGCCGCGGGCACGGAATGCGCCTGCCCGCGCTGCGGTTCTCCCGGGCATGCGCAAGCGGATCGGCTTCCTCTCGTTCGGGCACTACCGGAGCGTCGTCGGCTCGCGCGTGCCGAGCGCCGGCGACTCGCTCCGCATGCACGTCGAGCTGGCCGTCGCTGCCGAGGAGGCCGGCATGGACGGCGCCTGGGTGCGGGTGCACCACTTCGACAAGTCGCTCGCGACTCCGTATCCCCTGCTCGCGGCGATGGCCGCCCGCACGTCGAGGCTCGAGCTCGGCACGGGCGTCGTCGACCTGCGCTACGAGCAGCCGCTCGCGATGACCGAGCTCGCGAGCGCCGCGGACCTGCTCTCGGGTGGCCGGCTGCAGCTCGGCATCTCGCGCGGCTCCCCCGAGCCGGCGATCGACGGGCAGGAGCGCTTCGGGCTCGGCCTCGAGGCCGGCGAGCGCTGGTCGGACGTCGCCCGTGAGCGCGCCGCGCACTTCCGCCGGGCGCTGCGCGGCGAGCCGCAGGCTCGCTCGGAGCGCGCGGCGCAGCTCGGCCAGGGCCCCGACCTGCCCGTCGAGCCGCGCTCGCCCGAGCTCGCCGACCGGCTGTGGTGGGGCGCCGGCAACCACACCTCCGGGCTGTGGGCCGCAGAGCACGGCTACCACCTGCTCTCGTCGACGCTGCTGACGCAGGACGACGGCCGGCCCTTCCACGTGCAGCAGGTCGATCAGGTGCGCGACTACCTCGCGGGCTACGCCGAGGCGGGGCACGAGGTGCCGCCGCGCACGGCGGTGACCCGCAGCGCCTTCCCCTTCTTCTCCGACGACGACCGCCGCTACTTCGGGCTCGCCGACGAGCAGCGCGACGGCATCGGGCGGCTCGAGGGCGGTGCGGTGCGGGGAGGCCCGACCTATGCGGGCGAGCCGGAGCACGTCGCCCGCCGGCTGCTCGCCGACGAGGCGGTGCAAGCGGCCGACACGGTGCTCTTCGCGCTCCCGAGCCAGCTCGGCCTCGACTACAACGCCCACCTGCTCGGCTCGCTCGTCGCCGTGGCGCGCGAGCTCGGGTGGCAGGAGGGCTGAGCTTCCCCCGATGGCAGGAGCCGACTGCCGCAGCGGGCAGCCGGCTCCTCACCGCTCGGGTCAGCGGTCGTGCGTGCCCTCGGCGAACTCCTCGACGATCTTCGCGTTGAACGCGGGCAGGTCGTCGGGCGTGCGGCTCGAGACGAGGCCCTTGTCGGTGACGACCTCCTCGTCGACCCAGTCGGCGCCGGCGTTGCGCAGGTCGGTCTTGAGGCTCGGGTAGCTCGTGATCCGGCGGCCGTCGACGGCGCCCGCCTCGATGAGGATCCACGCGCCGTGGCAGATGACGCCGATGGGCTTGCCTGCGTCGGCGAAGCCCTTGACGAGCGCGACGGAGGCCTCGTCCATGCGCAGGTGGTCGGCGTTCACCACGCCGCCCGGGAGCACGAGGGCGTCGAAGTCGGATGCGCTCACCGACCCGGGTGACGCATCCACCGCCTGCTCGTGCCCGTTCTTGCCCTCGATCGAGCCCTCCTTCGGCGAGATGAGCGTCGGCTCGCCGCCGGCGCTCTGCACCGCCTCCCAGGGGCTCGTGAGCTCGGAGTCCTCGAAGCCGTCCGTGAGCACGAACGCGACCTTCTTGCCGGTGATGTCAGCCATGCTGCCTCCTTCTCCATCGGTACACGGGCAACGCTACGGGGGGCCGCTGGGCGCCTCGTGAGCGCCGCCTGGGCATGTGGGTGGCCCGGCGTAGCGTGCTCCTCGAAGGCTCCCGGAGGTGACCGATGACGACCCCGAACGACACCGTTGTAAGTCGCGCTCGGCGTGTCGCCGAGATCTTCCGACCGACTCCCCACAGGCGTCAGCGACCACTGTCCACAGGCTTTTCCGCGTCGTTCCGCGGCGGGAATGACACCTGTGGAGTTCTTGTTGACTCAGGTGTGGAGAAACACACCATCTTGTGTCCTTGATCGCCGTCAGACCCCACATATAGTGGGAGCCCGGCCACGGCCGGACCACGAGACCCCAGCACCGGAACCATCCCGAGGAGAGCGGCCATGACTGTCACCGTCTATTCGAAGCCCGCCTGCGTGCAGTGCACGATGACCACCCGCGCGCTCGACGCCCAGGGCATCGAGTACGAGATCTTCGACGTGACCGCCGACGACAAGGCGCTGCAGACGGTCAAGGAGCTCGGCTACATGCAGGCTCCCGTCGTGATCGCCGACGAGCAGCACTGGTCGGGCTTCCAGCCCGACCGCATCAAGGCGATCATCGCGGCTTGAGCCGCCGCCGGCAGGAGGGCGCCGTGAACCAGGTCGTCTACTTCTCGAGCGTGTCGGGCAACACCGCCCGCTTCGTGGAGAAGCTCGGCCGGCCGGCCTCGCGCATCCCCCTCTACGCCTCCGACCCGCCGCTCGAGCAGCGAGAGCCGTTCGTGCTCATCGTGCCGACCTACGGCGGCGGCGACGGCAAGGGCGCGGTGCCGAAGCAGGTGATCCGGTTCCTCAACGACGAGCAGAACCGCAAGCACCTGCGAGGCGTCATCAGCGCCGGCAACACCAACTTCGGTGCGGGCTACGGGCTCGCGGGCGACATCATCGCCCGCAAGTGCGACGTGCCGCACCTCTACCGCTTCGAACTCTTCGGAACCCCCGACGACGTGCGCGTCGTCAACGACGGATTGGATGGACTATGGCGACAGTGACGCCCGAGATGACGACGGGCAAGACGTCGGCGATGGACTACCACGCGCTCAACGCGATGCTCAACCTCTACGGACCGGACGGCAAGATCCAGTTCGAGAAGGACCGCGAGGCCGCGAACCAGTACTTCCTGCAGCACGTCAACCAGAACACCGTCTTCTTCCACTCGCTCAAGGAGAAGCTCGACTACCTCGTCGAGAACGACTACTACGAGAAGGACGTGCTCGACCAGTACTCCTTCGAGTTCATCAAGTCGCTCATGAAGCGGGCCTACGGCTACAAGTTCCGCTTCCCGACGTTCCTCGGCGCCTTCAAGTACTACACGTCGTACACGCTCAAGACGTTCGACGGGAAGCGCTACCTCGAGCGCTACGAGGACCGCGTCGTGAACGTCGCGCTCGCGCTCGCCTCGGGCGACGAGACGCTCGCGGAGCACATCGTCGACGAGGTCGTCAACGGCCGCTTCCAGCCGGCCACCCCGACCTTCCTCAACGCGGGCAAGAAGCAGCGCGGCGAGCTCGTGTCGTGCTTCCTGCTGCGCATCGAGGACAACATGGAGTCGATCGGCCGCTCGATCAACTCCGCTCTGCAGCTCTCGAAGCGCGGCGGCGGCGTGGCGTTCAACCTCACGAACATCCGCGAGTACGGCGCTCCGATCAAGCAGATCCAGAACCAGTCCTCGGGCGTCATCCCCGTGATGAAGCTCTTCGAAGACAGCTTCTCGTACGCGAACCAGCTCGGTGCGCGCCAGGGCGCGGGCGCGGTGTACCTCCAGGCGCACCACCCCGACATCATGCGCTTCCTCGACACGAAGCGCGAGAACGCCGACGAGAAGATCCGCATCAAGACGCTCTCGCTCGGCGTCGTGGTGCCCGACATCACGTTCGAGCTCGCGAAGAAGGGCGAGGACATGTACCTGTTCTCGCCGTACGACGTCGAGCGCGTCTACGGCGTGCCCTTCAGCGACATCTCGGTGACCGAGAAGTACCACGAGATGGTCGATGACGCCCGCATCACGAAGACGAAGATCAACGCGCGCGAGTTCTTCCAGACGCTCGCCGAGATCCAGTTCGAGTCGGGCTACCCGTACATCATGTTCGAGGACACGGTGAACCGGGCGAACCCGATCGACGGCCGCATCAACATGTCGAACCTCTGCAGCGAGATCCTGCAGGTCAACACCCCGTCGACCTACGACGACGACCTCGACTACGTCTCGGTCGGCAAGGACATCTCCTGCAACCTCGGCTCGATGAACATCGCGCTGTCGATGGACTCGCCCGACTTCGGCAAGACCGTCGAGACGGCCATCCGCGCGCTCACCGCGGTCTCCGACCAGTCGAACATCGGCTCCGTGCCGTCGATCGCCCGCGGCAACGACATGAGCCACGCGATCGGCCTCGGCCAGATGAACCTCCACGGCTACCTCGGCCGCGAGCGGATCTTCTACGGCTCCGAGGAGGGCATCGACTTCACGAACATCTACTTCTACACGGTGCTGTTCCACGCGCTGCGGGCCTCCAACCGCATCGCGCAGGAGAAGGGCCGCACGTTCGAGGGCTTCGAGCGCTCGAAGTACGCGACCGGCGAGTTCTTCGACAAGTACACCGAGCAGGAGTGGAAGCCGGCGACCGCCCGCGTGCAGGAGCTCTTCGACACGTCGGAGATCCACATCCCCACGCAGGACGACTGGCGTGAGCTCAAGGCGCTCGTGCAGGAGCACGGCATCTACAACCAGAACCTGCAGGCGGTGCCGCCGACCGGCTCGATCTCGTACATCAACAACTCGACGTCGTCGATCCACCCGATCGCGGCGAAGATCGAGATCCGCAAGGAGGGCAAGCTCGGGCGCGTCTACTACCCGGCGCCGTTCATGACGAACGACAACCTCGAGTACTTCCAGGACGCGTACGAGATCGGCCCCGAGAAGATCATCGACACCTACGCCGCGGCGACGCAGCACGTCGACCAGGGCCTCTCGCTCACGCTGTTCTTCAAGGACACGGCGACGACCCGCGACATCAACCGCGCGCAGATCTCCGCATGGCGCAAGGGCATCAAGACGATCTACTACGTGCGACTGCGCCAGCTGGCGCTCGAGGGCACGGAAGTCGACGGCTGCGTCAGCTGCATGCTGTGACGCCGGCGGACGAGACGAAGAAGGAACAGGACATGGACACCCAAGAGACGGCATCGGTCTTCGACGACCCCATCGTCGAGCCGACCCTGGCCGAGGAGGCCGGCGCGGCGATCGAGGCCGACCACGCCGAGATCCAGGAGGCGCTCGACGGCACGGCCCAGACCGAGGCTCAGAAGCGCCAGCACCGCCACAACCACCTCGTGCAGGCGATCAACTGGAACCGCATCGAGGACGACAAGGACCTCGAGGTGTGGAACCGCCTCGTGAACAACTTCTGGCTGCCCGAGAAGGTGCCGCTGTCGAACGACATCCAGTCGTGGGCGACCCTCACCGAGGACGAGAAGCTGCTCACGATGCGCGTCTTCACCGGCCTCACCCTGCTCGACACGATCCAGGGCACGGTCGGCGCGGTCTCGCTCATCCCGGATGCGGTCACGCCGCACGAGGAGGCGGTGCTGACGAACATCGCCTTCATGGAGAGCGTGCACGCGAAGTCGTACTCGTCGATCTTCTCGACGCTCGCGTCGACGAAGGAGATCGACGACGCCTTCCGCTGGTCGACGGAGAACCCGTACCTGCAGCGCAAGGCCGAGATCATCATCGGCTACTACGAGGGCGACGACCCGCTCAAGCGCAAGGTCGCCTCGACGCTGCTCGAGTCGTTCATGTTCTACTCGGGCTTCTACCTGCCGATGTACTGGTCGAGCCGCGCGAAGCTCACGAACACGGCCGACATGATCCGCCTCATCATCCGCGACGAGGCCGTGCACGGCTACTACATCGGCTACAAGTTCCAGAAGGGCTACGAGAAGCTCAGCCCTGAGCAGCAGGCCGAGATCAAGGACTACACGTACTCGCTGCTCTACGAGCTCTACGAGAACGAGTCGAAGTACTCGGCCGAGCTCTACGACCCCGTGGGCCTCACCGAGGACGTCAAGAAGTTCCTCCACTACAACGCCAACAAGGCGCTGATGAACCTGGGCTTCGAGCCGCTGTTCCCGTCGACCGTCACGGACGTCAACCCGGCGATCCTGTCGTCGCTGTCGCCGAACGCCGACGAGAACCACGACTTCTTCTCGGGTTCCGGCTCATCCTACGTCATCGGCAAAGCCGAGGCGACCGAGGACGAGGACTGGGACTTCTAGTCGTGACCAAGACAGCAGAAGGGGCGCGGATGGCAGTCCGCGCCCCTTCTCTCAGAACGAATGAGAGCCCGCGAAACGCGGGCTTGGGCTCTGGGGTTCTGATGTGCTTTGCAAGCAACATCAGCCTACGAGCGATGGAGCACTGGTGCAACCGCACGCGTGTTCGATCCCAGAGCCCCTCTCAGGCGAGAGAGGAGGAACCGGCATGGCACGAGTCATCCGGATCCGGGTGCCGAAGCGCATCCGGATCACCGTGAAGCCGAAGGGCTAACGCCCTTCAGGACGGGTTGTGGCGGGCGAGCTCGCGCCTGCCGCAGCCTGGTCCCTACCACCGCTTGCGGAAACAGTTCCATTTCTCGAGTAGGAAGAAGGATCGCATGGGGTCTATCCCGACGATCACCTGCCCGTACTGCCACTACACGTTCGTCGGTGTCGCTGTGAAGCGTCATGGGCGGATCCGCTGTAGCAAGTGCGGGCGCACGATGATGATCTAAGCCTTCGAACCGAACCACGCGGGACGCGCGACCCGCTGGTCCCAAGATCAGCGCACCGAGAGGAGCCTCGTGCGAGCACGGGGCTCCTCTCCGCGAAGGAAATAACCTCAGGCGCGTGTGCCGAGCACGCCGTCGGGGTCGGCGACCCGCACGTCCCGGCCGTCGGCGCGCATCCGCTCGACGGCCTCGGTCAGCAGGCGACGGCCGATCGCGCTCGCCGAGACGACGCGCGTCAGGTCCAGCACGACGGGCGAGCGATCGTCGGGGAGCCCCTCGAGCTCGCGCAGCGCCGCCTCGGCCGCGGCGAAGTGCATCGTGCCCTGCAGCTGCACCTCGCGCACGCCGTCGCCGTCGGTGTCGGGCTCGACCACGCCGTAGAGCACGTGCGTCGCGACCTCGGGCGCGTGCATGAGGTGGAGGCCGAGCTCGGTCGACATGCGCGCGAACGCTCGCGCGCCGCGCACGCTCGTGCCGACGTCGTCGAGCCGCGGCGAGAACGCGCCGGCGCCGATCTGGCCGGGGAGCGCCCCGAGCACACCGCCCGCGACGCCGCTCTTCGCCGGGATGCCGACCCGACTCATCCAGTCCCCCGCGGCGTCGTACATGCCGCACGTCGCCATTACGCTCAGCGCTTGCGTGCACGCCCAGACGGGCACGACCTGCTCGCCGGTGATCGGATTCCTGCCGCCGTTCGCGAGCGTCATCGCCATCACCGCGAGGTCGCGCACGTCGACGAGCATCGAGCACTGGCGGATGTAGCCGTCGACGGCGTCGTGCGGCTCGCCGTCGAGCTTGCCCTGCGAGTGCGACAGGTAGGCGAGCGCGAGCGTGTGGCTCGCGACCGAGCGCTCCGACTCGAACACGGCCTCGTCGATCTCGAGCTCGCGGCCGGCGAAGGCCGAGAGCCCCGCCCGGACGCGCTCGTCGCGCTCGGCCAGACTCCACGCGGGGTCGCCGACGAGGGAGTGCGTCGTGACGGCGCCGACGTTGATCATGGGGTTGCGCGGCCGGCCGCTCGGCTCGAGCGAGATCTCATGGAAGGCGTCGCCCGAGGGCTCGACGCCGACGTGCTCGAGCACCTTCTCGAGCCCACGGTCGGCGAGCGCGAGCGCGTAGACCAGCGGCTTCGAGATCGACTGGATCGTGAAGCGGTGCTCGGCGTCGCCCGTCGCGTAGACGGTGCCGTCGGCCGTGCAGAGCGCGATGGCGAAGCGGTCGGGGTCGGCCTCGGCGAGCTCGGGGATCTCGTCGTGCAGCTCCCCGCCGTCGTCGTCGGCGCACTCGCGCAGCATCTCGTCGAGCAGCTCCGGGATGGGATTGCGCATGCTCGAGGCTAGCGATGCTCGGCTGAGGGCCATCCGTGCGGCGAACCGCGGCATTCGCTGTGGCCTCGCAAGGAGAGCGCCCCGATCGGTTCCGGCCGCAGCGTCTGCGCATGTATGATGCTTGCGGAGGGGAGTAGTCCCCCGGCCACGCGTCGTCATTTCGTGCTCGCCATCGGGCTCCGGCGCTTGGAGGCCTTCGGGTCTCGGACGAGACCTCCAGTTGCACCGTCAACTGGAGGACACGATGGATGTACCTTTCTATGCCTGGCTCGCCGTGCTCGCGGCGATCGTCGTCATGCTCGCGATCGATCTCTTCGCACATCGGCGGGCACACGTCATCGGCGTGCGCGAGGCGCTCGCCTGGTCGATCGTCTGGGTGCTCTCGGGCATCAGCTTCGGGATCGTCGTCTGGAACCTGTGGGGCGCCGAGCTCGGCCAGCAGTACTTCGCCGGCTACCTGATCGAGAAGTCGCTCGCGGTCGACAACGTCTTCGTCTGGGCGATCATCTTCGCCGCGTTCTCGGTGCCGCGCGAGCTCCAGCACCGAGTGCTGTTCCTCGGTGTGCTCGGCGCGCTCGTCTTCCGCGGCATCTTCATCGCGGTCGGGGCTGCGCTCATCGAGAGCTTCGCCTGGATCCTCTACGTCTTCGCCGCGTTCCTCATCGTCACGGGCATCCAGATGCTGCGCACTCGCAACGAGCACGTGCACCCCGAGCGCTCGCGAGTGCTCAGGCTCTTCCGGCGCGTCGTGCCGATGACGGATGCGTACCACGGGCAGCGCTTCCTCGTGCGGAAGGCGGGAGTCGTGGTGGCGACGCCGCTGCTCGCGGTGCTCGTGCTGGTCGAGGTGACGGACATCGTCTTCGCGGTCGACTCGATCCCGGCGATCTTCGCGGTCACCTCGGAGCCGTTCCTCGTCTTCACCGCGAACGCGTTCGCGATCCTCGGGCTGCGAGCGATGTACTTCCTGCTCGCCGATCTCATCCACCGCTTCATCTACCTCAAGGTCGGACTCTCGCTCGTGCTGATCTGGGTGGGCGCGAAGATGGCGCTGCTGGACGTGCTGTACATCCCCACGCTCGTCTCCCTCACCGTCGTCGCGCTCATCATCGGCATCTCGATCGCGGTGTCGCTCGCGGCGACGCGAGGGCAGGAGCGCCGCGCCGTCGAGACAGCGCCCGCGGGCTCCTTCCGCGTGGCGACAGCGGCTGAGCTCGCCGAGCTCGAGCCGCTGCTGAGTCGCCGCCGCGCGCGCGAGCTGAGCCGCCGGTGACTGTCGCTCACACCGTCGCGGTACTGGTCGACGAAGCGGATGAGCGCCCGCTCGAACTCATGGCCCGCGCCCTCGCCGAGCCGCTCGACGGCCTCGTCGTGGTCGCTGCGGTGCGCCGCCTCGGCCTCACGACCGATGCGGCGCTCGCCGACCGGCACGCGCTGCGTCGCGAGGCGCTCGTCGAGCACCTCGCCGAGATGGCGCGAGAGCTCGCGCCGGCTCCACTCGCGTTGCGGCGGCGCAGCCTCACCGCTCGCTCAGCGGCACTGCACCGCACCGCCCGGCGCGCCCGGCGGCTCGCGCGAGCCCTCGGCGCCACCGCGCTCGTCCACCGGGACGACACGGGCGGAGTCGTGGTCGAGCGGATTGCCGTGAGCCGGCAGCGGCCCGGTTCGACGGAGCGATCATGACCGGCCCGCGCGGCTCAGGCCGACGCATCCGCCCCGTCGTCGTCGACCCACTCGAGCAGGTCGCCCGGCTGGCAGCCGAGCACGCGGCACATCGCGTCGAGCGTCGAGAACCGCACCGCCTTCGCACGGCCGTTCTTCAGCACCGCGACGTTCGCGGGGCTCAGCCCGACGCGCTCGGCGAACTCGCCCACGCTCAGCTTGCGCTTGGCGAGCTCGACGTCGATCCGCACGACGATCGGCATCAGATCACCTCGTCGAGCTCGGCGCGGTAGCCGCTCGCCTGCTGCAGCAGGCCGCGCATGACGAGCATGAGCAGGAGCGGCAGCAGCGAGAGCACGACCGGCCCGAAGAGCGCCATCGGGATGCCCGGATCGCGCAGCTCGGGCGTGAGGAAGATGACCGCCCCGACGACGAGCGCGCCGGCGGCGAAGAGCGCCCAGCCGATCGCGAGCGCCCACACGATCGCGTCGACCCAGCGGCGCGCCTCAGGGCTGAAGATGCGGTCACGCCGCACGAGGGTCAGCAGCCGCCAGATGCAGGCGATGACCGCGAGCACCGCGAGGATCACGAGCGACAGCACGGCCTGCGCGCCGACACGGAACCACAGCCCCTCGTCGGCGAGCTCGCCCGGCAGCGACAGCAGCATGATGATGAGCAGCCAGGCGGCGGCGAGGATGAGCGCGACCCGGAGCGGTAGGACGGTCCAGCGAGAGCGGAGCATGCACCCATCTTGCTGGCTTTGCTATTGAGAATCAATAGATACCGGTCGAATGTCGATGTCGTCGTCGGATGGTGGCGCTCACCGGCGAATCGGTGTGGGGTACACGGCGGACGTGCAGGTCACGAGGACGGGACGCCCAGGCGGAGTCGAGAGGCTGGACGCAGACCACCAGATCCGACAGGAAACGAGGCATGACCATGAGCAACGGCAATCTCTCCATCGACCAGGTCCAGGGCGGCACGGTCTACGACTCGACCGGCGACAAGGTCGGCAAGGTCTCGAGCGTCTACCTCGACGACTCGACCGGCCAGCCGGCGTTCGCGACCGTGAGCACCGGATGGTTCGGCACGCGCGAGAGCTTCGTGCCGCTCCGCGACGCGACCGTCCGCGACGACGAGATCCACGTGCCGCACACCAAGGACACGATCAAGGACGCTCCGAACATCGACGCAGACGCGCACGTGAGCGAGGCCGAGGAGGCGGAGCTCTTCCGCTACTACGACTACCAGGGCGGCACCGGCACCACGGGCACCGACTCGGTGGGCACGGGCTCGGTGGGCACCGGCTCGATGGGCACGGGCACCGACGCGGTCGACAGCGACCACGAGTCGATCGTCCGTCGCGAGGAGGAGCTGCACGTCGGTACCGAGCGCGTCGAGTCCGGCCGCCTGCGCATCCGCAAGCACGTCGTGACCGACCACGAGACGGTCACCGTCCCGGTCGAGCGCGAGGAGGTCGAGATCGTTCGCGAGCCGCTCGACGGCACGAGCACCGGCACCCGCGGCGATCTCGGCGACGACGAGATCGAGGTCACGCTCAGCGAGGAGCGGCCGGTCGTCGACAAGCGGGTCGTCGACGCCGAGCGCATCGGCGTCGACCGCCGCACGGTCGTCGACAACGAGACCGTGCAGGCCGACGTCGCGCGCGAGGAGATCGACATCGACCGCGAGGGCGACACGCGCCGCTGACGCACCCCTGGGAACGGCCCGCCGGCGACTCGCCGCGCGGGCCGTTCCGCGTCCCTGGCGCGGCGCCGACGCGCGCTCGGCGTGCGGTGGGCGCGGCATGGTTCGATCGGATGCGTGGAGGCCGTCACGAGCGTCGAGCTGCGTCGCGAGGCGCGCGCGATCGCCGCGGCGTGGGCCTCGTTCGCCGTCGGCGGGCTGTTCGCGCTCGTGGCGGTGTGGGGTGAGCCGAGGCCGATCGCGGGAGAGGGCTCCGTCGCGCTGCCCGCGGCGGGCATCGTGGCGCTCATCACCGCAGGGGCCTTCGCACTCAGCACGCTCCTGCACCGGCGCGACTAGGCGGGCCCGATGCCGCCGTGGCAGCGCGTCGTCTCGCGCGTCTCGACGGTCGCGCTCACCGTCGCCTTCGCCGCCGTCGCCTACCTCGGCACGCTCACGGGCGCAGAGATCCTCGCTCGCGGCCTGCAGGGGCTCGAGGCACCGGCGATCGGCGGCGCGCTGCTGACCGGGATCGCGAGCGCCGCGGGCGGCTGGCTCGCCTACCGGGCGGGCATCGAGCTGCGCACGCGCGATCTCGCGACGCTGCTGTTCGGCTTCCTCACGATCGGCACCGTCTTCGCGATGCTCACCGCGGCCGATCCCCGCTGGTGGGAGCGCCACTTCTCCGACCTCGGCGCAGGCTCGGGCGCAGGATCGTGGGCGTTCAACGGCACGGTCGTCGTCGCCGGGCTGCTCGTCGCGACGATCGGCTCGTACATCGGCCGCGACCTGCACCGCTGGCTCGGCGACCGGGCGCTGCGCGGCATCGCGAGCGTCGTGGTGCTCTTCGCGCTCACGGGCCTCGCGCTCGCGTGCGTGGGCCTCTTCCCGGTGCAGGCGGCACCGCTGCCGCACAACATCGCGGCGTTCGGCACGCTCGGCCTCTTCGCCGCCTCCGCGGCGGCCGTCATGCTCGTGATGCCGCTCCGGCCGCGGGCTCTCGTGCTGACGACCGCGGGGGCCGCGGCGGGGATCGTCGTCGCGCTCGCGCTGTGGCGGCCGCTCGAGGTCTACTCCGCCGCCGGCCTCGAGGCCGTGGCGGTCGGCATCGCGTTCGCGTGGCTCACGACGCTCGTGCGCACGATCGGGGACCTCGCCCCCGACGCATCCCGCCCCTCGCGCGTGCCGAGCCTGCTGCGCCGAGGCCCGACCGGGCGGCCGGACTCGACATCGTCACCCTCAGGCGGCAAGGTGGGGTCATGAGCGAGAACGAACCGGCAGCGGCACCCGCGCCCCAGGACACCCCGGAGGGCGTCGAGAGCGCCGAGGAGGCGCAGCGCCGCAAGTTCCGCGAGGCGCTCGACAAGAAGAAGCTCGGCCACCACGGCCAGGGCATGGCGCCGCAGGGCGGGGTGCAGGGCGCCCACTCGGGCCCCGCGGTGCAGAAGCGCGTCCACCGCCGCAAGAGCGGCTGAGCGCCGACGAGCCGAGCTGCGCGCCTCAGCGCAGCGCGAGCGTCGTGATGCAGGTCGGGGCGTCTGCGGACGTCGACAGCGTCGCGACACCCGTCATGCCCGCGTGCTCGATCTCGATCGAGCCGCGGAGGTCGCGGGGCAGCCAGTAGCCCACGAAGCCGTTGTCGAACGTCTGGGTGCTCTCGTCCACGATCACCGCGCCGGATGCGTGCGTGATCGTCACGCGCACCGGCTTGCGCGAGAGCTCACCCTGGCACGTCGTGAGGCTGTGGAAGTGGCACTCGTGGGTCTGCTCGACGTAGGGCGCGATCGAGACGTAGGCGAGGTCGTCGGGCAGCGGCAGCGACGTCTCACCACGCTCGTCCTCCAGCACGAGCGCATCCGGCCGCACCGAAGCGATGAGGCTCGTCGAGCGCTCCGAGACCGCCACGCGGTCGAGCACATCGATGACCTCGACCGCGGTGAGCCCGGCCAAGCCATGGTCGGCCAGGACGTCGTCGGTCGCCGAGCTCGCCGGCGCGCCCTGCGGAGCGGGCACCGCTGCGCAACCGGCGAGCACGGCGATGCCGACGGCGGCCAGCGCGGTGAGCGCGGGGAGCGATCGTCGCGTGCGCACGTCAGAGCCGGTCCAGCAGCGCGCGCATGGCGTCGATCTCCGCCCGCTGTTCGCGCACGATGGCCTCCGCGAGGCGGACGGCCGCGGCGCTCTCGCCACCATCGACCTCCACCTGCGCCATCATCACGGCGCCCTCGTGGTGCTCGATCATCTGCTCGAGGAACAGCCGGGAGGCCTCGGCCCCCTCCGCGCGCTCGAGCGCCTCGAGGTCCGCGGGCGACATCATCCCCTCGCCCGTGCCGCCGTGGGCACCGTGCTCACCGTGACCGTCCACGCGCCCGCGATCCTGACCCCACGCTTCGAGCATCGCGTCGAGCTGCTCGATCTCAGGAGCCTGCGCCGCCCGGATCTCCTCCGCCACCTCGACGACCCGCGGGTCGACGCCCTCGATCGCGAGCACGATCTCCGCCATCTCGACGGCCTGCTCGTGGTGCGGCACCATCCCCTGGGCGAACACGACGTCCGTGTCGTTGAACGCGGCGGCGGCTCCGGACGATGCCCCGGCCCCGCCGGTCGGTTCCTGCACCGCCCCCGAGCACCCGACGAGCACGAGCGCGGCGACGGCCGCAGTCGGCGCGGCGATGCGAGCGAGTCCTCCCAGCACGGCGTCTCCTTTCGACTGCCGCCAGTATACCCCCACGGGGTATCACGACCGGCCTCGGCGACGGCGCCGAGTCAGCGTGCCGGCGCTGCGCGCACCGCGAGCTGCAGGGCGAGGCGCACCTCGGGGTCGGCCAGATCCATCCCGAGCTCCTGCCCGACGCGCGCGATCCGCTGCGCGACGGTGTTGCGGTGGATGCCGAGGGCGCTCGCGGTCGCCGCGAGCGACGACTCGTGGTCGAGATAGGCGGCGAGCGTGCGGCGGTCGTCGACGCGCAGCGGCTCGAGCAGTCCTCGCGCCGCCGGGAGGAAGGCGTCGCTGCCCGTCCACGCCAGGAGCAGCTGGTCGATCCCGAGCCGATCGACGTGCAGGAACCAGTCGGCGGCGGAGCGGTCGGCCGCGAGTCGCGCTGCGTCCATCGCCTCGTGGATGGTCTGCGCGAAGCCGGCGACGCCGCGCTGCAGCGTGCCGACGCCCGTCGCGACCGGCAGCTGCAGCAGCCACGCGCCGTGCCGCTCGCGCAGCGCGGCGATGGCGGCGCTGAGCTCAGCGCGCGAAGGCGCGCTCGAGAAGCTCAGCCACCCGACGGCTCCAGCGCCGCGGATCGTCGAGTGCGCGCGCACCCGCAGCGCCGCGAGGCTCGGGCGGAGGAGGCGCAGCACCTCGAGCGGCTCGACACGACCACGTCCCTGCACGGCGAAGCCGACATGCCAGCCCTCGGTCGTCCACCCGCGCTCGGCGACGCGGCGGTCGAGCTCGGGGTCGTGGCTCGCAGACGGATCCAGGAGCTCGCTCAGGAGCGACGACGAGCGCGAGGCGTCGTCGCGCTCCTCGACCTCGTCGATGAGGATGCGGGCCGCGACTGCAGGCATCGCGATCTCGGCGGCAGAGGCGAGCGCCGCGAGCTGCCGCAGGCTCAGCGCGCGTCCGTGGAACGCCAGGCGCAGCCGGTCGGAGCCCTTGCTGTCGACACGCACCGAAGCGACGGTGCCCGCAGGATGCTCGAGCCGATCGACCCAGCGGTCGAAGTCGATGTGCGCCAGGACGCTCGGATCGAGCTCCGGTCCCGCTTGCTGCACGATGCCGTGCGGAGCGACGAGCGCGACGCCGTGGCCGATGCCCGCGGCGAGGTGCCGGAGCTGGTCGGGCAGGTCGCGCGCCGCGTACTGGATCGTCTGGGCCACGCGTCGCACGAGCGAGAGCGCCAGTGCGTCGGCGCTCGTCGTGAGCTCCCAGCACGTCCTCGCGAGCGAGGTGGGCCGCGCTGCGCGGACGAGGGTGAGCCCGACGCGAGCGGCGAGGCTGGCGGTGCCGGCCGAGACGGCGGTGCCGCCCGGCAGCGCGAGACCGGTGATGCCGAGGTCGCGCACGCGCCGCACGAGCGCGTCGAGCTGCCACGCGCGCGTCGCGCTCGCCGTCACGATGATCGCGAAGGTCGCCGCGGATGCTCGCTCGAGCGTCGACTCGTCCGGCTCCACCTCGACGCGGTCCCAGGCGTCGGCCGCACGGACGAGGACCTCGATGCCGCCGTGGCCGGGCTGCTCGAGGAGCGCGTCGAGATGCAGGGCACTCATGCCGCGACCTCGTCGAGCCCGTCGAGGCCGTAGTGCGAGGGCAGCACGCGCTCGAGCCGTTCCGGCCGAGTCGACCACCAGGCGGGCGCTTCGAGGCCGAGCACCGCGACGCTGCGGCCCGCGGCGATCTCCTCGACCTGCAGGATCGCGCCGGACTGCGGATCGACGACGTCGACGATGTCTGGCGAGCGCGCGACCACGGCGCCGTCGACGAGGCACGCCACGACCTCTGAACGGGCGACGAGCCGCACCGCGGCGCCGTCGTCGGCCGCGATGTCGATGACGCGCACGCGGACGTCCGCGGGGTCTGGCCCGACGTGCGCGACTCGCCCGAGAGCGAGGGCACGAGCGCCGATCGCGGCGACGCGCGCAGCGATCGCGTCGTGCGATCCCCACGCCTCGCCGAGCGCCCGGGCGCGAGCGAGCGTGCCATGGATCGCGTGCTCCTCGAGGTCCCCGACGGTGAATCCGCCGATGACGATCCCGGCCCATCCGCCCGCCGCCTGGAATGCGGCGCGCAGCACGTGCTCGACGTCGGCGGGGCGCGCGTCGGTGAGGAGCAGCGAGCCGCGCCGCCAGGCCGAGATCGCGATCGCGATGCCGGGGAGGTCGTCGACGAGGATCGAGAACTGGTCGAGGTCGGGGAGCGCCCGCCCCATGAGGTCGGCGTCGACGAGCGCGAGGTCACCCGCGACGTGCAGGGGCGCGAGCGCGTTCATGCCGCCCGCCTCCGTGACGCACACCGCCGCCGCTCGGGTGCCCGTCCACCGGTCGATCGTCTCGATCGCATCGGCGAACAGGTCGCTGCCGGGCAGCCGCTCGCCGAAGACCATGGTCGAGCCCCCGACGCCGACGGCGACGCACGGCGTCGAGGGGTCGAGGTCGTGCACGTCGTGCACCGAGAGCGGCCAGCTCACCGCGCTGCCGGCGCTGAGCGCCATCAGCCGCGGGGTGCCGCCGCCCCCGCCGCCCAGGAGCGATGCGCCGGTGCCGAGCGCCGCGAGGTCGTCGCGCTCCAGCGTCCACCCCATGCGTCCAGCCTACGGCGCAGCAGTCACGCCCCCGGGGTGGCGGGCTGCACCTCCACGGGCACGAACGGCTCGTCGAGCCCGAAGGCCGCGGGACCGAACGCGGCGAGCGCCCCCGGCGTGCGCATCATGTCGGGCGTCGAGATGCCGAGCACGCGCACGCGCTGGCCGTAGCGGAGTCCCTCCGTGGTGATGGGCTCGGCGCTGTCCGCATCCAGCACGCAGATGAGGTCGGGCACGATCGCGACCGTCTCACCGCCGCGCTTGGCGATGAGGTTCTCGTTCTGGAACTGCACCTCGAGCGCCTCGCCACCGCCGTCGATCGGGTCGATGCGGGCGCGGCCCTTCGCGAAGCCGTCGGTCGTGCGACGTTCGACATCGGCGACCTTGCCGTGGAAGAGCTCCCGGACATGGCTGTAGAGCGTGGTCGCGAGGCACGCGGCGATCGCATCGAACGGCGAGCGGTGCTCCTCGCGCGCCTCGCGGATCGCGCGCCCGAGGGCGAGTGCCATCGAGAGCGTGCGCGGGATCGCGGTGCGGCGCACATCGGCCCCCGACATCGCGTATTCGGCGATGTGGCCGACCCCGCCGAGGCGGATCGTGATCGCGCGCGCGAGCCACTCCATCTGCCGATCGTCGTCGCCGGTGTCGATGATGACCCGCTCGCCTCGCTCGCCCGCGAGGGCGAGCGGGGACCCGTGCACACCGTAGACGGCGAACGTCTCCATCGACAGCTCCGGGAAGGCCCGCCCCATGCCGTCGGCGTCGACGACCGGCAGACCGGTCTCGGCGGCCACGACGAGCGGGATCATCGAGTTGATCCCGCCGCACTCGATCGGCATCGTCGCATCCGCCGTCCTGCCGAGGTGCTCCTCCAGGATGCGCAGCGCGAGGGTCGGCTCGGTGCCGGCCGGGATCTTCTCCACCATGACGGTCGGCGCGCCCATCTGCGCCGTCGGGATGACGAAGCAGTCGTCGGCGAGGTCCTCGGGGTCCAGCACCGTGATCGCGCGGTCGCCGAGCACCTGCTCGACGAGCCGGCGGCCGATGTACGGGTCACCTCCGCCGCCCGTGCCGAGCAGGGTCGCGCCTCGGGCGAGGTCGCTGAGATCGGTCGCGCGGAGCTCGAAGCTCATGCGGCCACCTCCTGGATCGAGCCGTCGAACCGGGTCGGCGGGCAGTCGTAGCCGAAGTACGCGGGACCCGCGAGCGCGATGCCGCCCTCGGAGTGCCAGCGCTCGTCGGCCGGCGCGGCCACGACGCGCACGCGCTGGCCGTAGCGCAGGCCCTCGGTCGTGATCGGCGCGCCGGAGTCGTGCTCGAGCACGACGATGAGGTCCGGCGTCGTGACGAGCACCTCATCGTCGAGCGTGGCGACGAGGTGCTCGTTCTGGAAGGAGAGCGTGAGCGCGCCCGCGTCGCCCGTGATGCGCGCGCTGCCGCGCGCGAAGCCGGTCGTGGTGGCGCGCGCGACGTCGACGACCTTGCCGGCGAAGAGCTCGCGACCGCCGAGCCGGTCGACGACGGCCGCGACCGGGTCGACGTTCGCGCTGCGGGCGCGCTCGATCGCGTCGCCGAGCTCGACGCACAGCGAGAGCGAGCCGGCCACGAGCGACTCGCGCGCTTGGGCCCCGCTCATCGCGAAGCCCGAGATCATCACCGAGCAGCCCATCTCGATCGCCGCGACGCGTGCGATGCGCTCGGTCCACAGGTTGTCGACCGTCGAGAGCACGGCCGTGTTGCCCTTGTCGTCGGCGATCCCGAGCGGCGAGGCAGTGATGCCGTAGAGGGTCGGCAGCACCATCTGCAGCTCGGGGAACGCGCGGCCCATGCCGTCGCCGTCGAGCAGCGGGAGGCCGAGCATCGCGGCGGCGGCGACGGGGATCGTCGAGTTGACACCGCCGACCTCGGCGCATGCGATGTGCGTCGGCCGTCGGTCGAGCTGCGCCGCGAGCGCCTCGATCGCCGCGACGACCTCGTCGACGTTCGGCAGCTTCTCGACCATGACGGTCGGGGCGCCCATCATCGCCGCGTTCACGACGACGGCGTCGTCGGGCAGCGACGCGAGCGGCACGACCTCGACGCTCCCGTCGCCGATCGCCTGCCGCGCGAGCAGGGCGCCGACGTAGGGGTCGCCTCCACCGCCCGTGCCGAGGACCGCGGCACCGAGAGCGAGTCCCGGGATGGAGTCGGCGGTGATGTGCCAGCTCATCGGCCTATGTCCAGGTCGCCGACCGCCTTGGCGCGCACGCGCGTGGCGTTGCCGGGGAGGTAGGGCAGCGGCACCTCGTCGAAGTCGACGATCTGCACGCTCTGCGGCGTCGCGCCCGCGGCGATCGCCTTGTCGACGGCCTCCTGCCGCACGTCGTCGAGGATCGCATCGCGCCGACCGGGGTCGACGGCGACCACCTTGTCGATCTCACCGCCCACCTGCGCGATCGACGCGCCGATCGCGTTCGCGACCGCGTAGTTGTCGGGGCGCTGCACCGCTCCGAAGATCGGCAGCACGTCCGGTAGGAGGATTGAGCCGCCGCCGACGGCGACCACGGGGATCGGCTCGGACGACGTGCGCATCCGGTCGACCGCCTCGGTGACGCGCTCCGCGATGCGGTCGATGACGGCGAGCGCGAAGGAGCGCTCGATGTGGCGCACGCGGTCGACATCCCCGATCTCGACGCGGCCGGCGGCGACGGCGATGTCGGTCGCCGTGAGCGTGGATCCGCCGAACACGAGCGCCTCACTCGTCAGGCGGTACCCGACGGAGGTGGGGCCGACCTCGCGGGACTCCTCGTGCACGTGGCTGCCGCCGCCGATGCCGAGCGACAGCACGTCCGGCATCCGGAAGTTCGTGCGCACGCCGGCGACGGTGACCTCGGTCGACGTCTCGCGCGGGAAGCCCTTGACGAGCAGGCCGATGTCGGCGGTCGTGCCGCCCACGTCGATGACCGCGCAGTCGGTGAGGCCGCTCGTCGCCGCGGCGCCTCGCATCGAGTTGGTCGGACCCGAGGCGAACGTCGCGACGGGATAGCGGCGCACGAACTCCTCGTCCATGAGCGTGCCGTCGTTCTGACTCAGGAAGATCGGCGCGGCGATGCCCTGCGCTCGCACGGCTGCGCTGAGCCCGTCGACGATCTCGACCGCGAGCTCGCGGAGCGCCGCGTTGATGACGGTCGCGTTCTCGCGCTCGAGCAGACCGATGCGACCGATCTCGTGGCTGAGCGAGATCGCGGCGTCGTCGCCGAGCTCCTCGCGCACGACCTCGGCGGCCGCGAGCTCGAGGTCGTGGTTGACCGGGCTGAACACGCTCGAGATCGCCACCGAGCGGATGCCGTTGGCGGCCATGTCGGCGGCGTGGCGGCGCAGCTCGTCGGGGTCGAGCGGCGAGATCGGACGGCCGTCGAACTCGTAGCCGCCGTGCGCGAGGTAGGTGCGCGCCTGGATCGCCTCGCGCAGCTCGCCCGGCCAGTCGACGAGCGGCGGAAGAGCGCGCGTCGCCGGAAGGCCGAGGCGCAGGGCCGCCGTCGGAGCGAGGCCGCGAGCCTGCACGAGCGCGTTGATGAAGTGGGTCGTGCCGATCATGACAGCCGTGATCTCGACCCCCTCGAACGGCCGGTCGGCGCGCAGCGACTCGATCGCCGCGACGATGCCGCTCGTCACGTCGGCGCTCGTCGAGCGCTTGACGCTCGCGAGCACGTGCGATCCCTCCATGAGCACGGCGTCGGTGTTCGTGCCGCCGACGTCGATTCCGATGTGCATCGCGAGCGTCTCCTCTGGTTCCGGTCCGGTGTGCTTGCTCGTTCGGCGCGTCAGCGCTCGGTGGCCTCGACGACGGGGCTCGCCGCGCCGCCGATGGCGATGTCGTTGTCGGTCGTGACCTCGCCGATCCCTCGCACGAGGCCGAGCTTCCCCGCCACGACGTAGAGCACGAACGAGAGCACGAGTGCGGTGATCGACGGGATGCCCCACGTCACGAAGTAGCCGACGAGGCTCGCGACGAGCCAGACCGCGAGGGTCGCCGGGACGATTCGCGGGGCCGTCGCGGGCAGCGTGCCGGCCCCGCGCGTCGCGTCGAGCGCGGGGCGGAACCGCCGGACGACGAAGTACTCCGCGAGGATGATGCCCGCGATCGGCGGGAAGGCGGCGGCGAGCACGGTGAGGAAGGGGATGAAGCCCTGCAGGATGCCGAACGCGGCGAGCAGCGTGCCGACGACTCCGATCACGATGGTCGTCGCGAGGTGCGGCAGCCTGCGGTTGAAGGCCGTCGAGACGAAGTTCACGAGGCCGAGCACCGACGCGTACAGGTTCCAGTCGTTGATCTTGAGCGTGCCCGTGACGATGATGAGCAGGCCGACCCAGCCGACTGCGGACGTCACGATCGCCACGATGTTGCCGCTCTGCGCGGCATGGGCGAGGAGCACGCCGGCCAGGCCGATCACGAATTCGCCCAGGGTGATGCCGACGACCGTGACCTTGACCACGTCCCCGGGCGTCCGGTTGAAGCGCGTCATGTCGCTCGTGATGATCGCGCCCACGATGAAGCCGCCCGCGACGACGCCCGCGCCCGCGAAGACCGACATCGGCTCGCCTGCCGGAGCGCTGTTCATCAGGTCGACGATCGAGTGCTGGCTCAGCTCGCTCACGATCGACCAGCCGACGAGCACGAGGAAGAGCGGCACCGTGATGTTCGCGAGCAGCTGCATCCCCTTGAAGCCGAACGCGACCACGCCCGTGACCGCGAGGCCGAAGATGATCGACCAGGCGGGGATCGGCATGACGTCGGGCATGAGCGAGTCGAGCGACTCGGCGGAGATGGCGCTCTGGATCCCGAACCAGCCGATGAGGCTCATCGCGATCGCGAGGCCGACGAGCGACGAGCCGATCTCGCCGAACCCCGTCCAGCGAGTGAGGAGCGACGTCTGCATGCCTTCGCGCTGCCCGACGATCCCGACGAGGATGATGACGACCTCGAGGATGATGGAGCCGAGCAGGAACGCGAGCGCCGCATCCCAGAACCCCAGCGCGTAGCCGAGCGTGGCACCCAGCAGGAACTGCGAGAGGGCCGACACCTGGCCGAAGCGCTGCACAGCGATGCCGAACCAATGCCTGCGCGCGGCCTTCGGCACGCGCTGCAGCGAGTAGTCGTCGTGGGCAGTGGCTTCCATAGCGGCGCCCTCCTGGTCGAAGCGGTCGATGGCGCAACGGTATGAGGCTGCATGGAGCGTCACCATGTGCGATCAGTCGATACTTCGACTCGGAGTGTGCGGACTGCACAGCTCATCGAGTCCTCCGCGACGAGCGGGCGTTCTGGCTCAGCCGACCTGGGCGAGGTAGCTCAGCTGGGCCGCCGTCGACGCCTCGGCGGCGAAGCGCACGTCGTCGTCGAGGTCGGCGTAGACGCGGTCGACGACGTCGCCGACCGTCGCGTCGGCCGCGCTCGAGCCGAGATCGCGCAGCGCCTGCCGCACCTGCTCGAGCCGCTCGAGCCGGTGCGCGCGGTACTGCCGCGCGATGGCGGCGACCGACGGCAGCGGGTCGCCGTGGCCGGGCAGCACCTCGAGGTCGCCGAGCCCCTCGAGCTTGTCGAGGCTCGCGAGGTAGGGAGCGATCGCGCCGTCCGGGTGCATGATCACGGTCGTGCCGCGGCCGAGGATGGTGTCGCCCGTGAGCACCGCGCGGCCCGGCACGACGATGCAGATCGAGTCGTGCGTGTGCCCCGGGGTCGCGAGGATCTGCAGCTCGGCGTCGCCGACCGGGATCCACTCGCCGTCGACGAGCGGTGCGCCGCCGTGGCACTGATCAGCATCGAGGCCGCGCAGCACCGCACCGGTCGAGCGGGCGAGCTCGCGCGCCGCCTCCGTGTGGTCGGTGTGCTTGTGGGTGACGAGGATGAGCCGAGGAGCGAGGTCGACGAGCCGCTCGACGTGCTCGACGTCGGCGGGACCGGGGTCGACGACGACCTCGCCGCCGAGCACGTAGGTGTTGGTGCCGTCGAGGGTCATCGGGCCGGGGTTCGGGGCGACGATGCGCTGGATCTCCACCATGTGACCGAGGGTAGTCCCGAGGTGTCAGCGGCATCTGGTGACATGGCGGCATGGAACCGCTCCTGGTCGTCGTCGCCCTGCTCGGCATGCTGCTCGCCGGCGCGCTCGGCGCGCTGCTCGGCTCGCGCACAGGCCGTGCCCGCGCCGCCGTCGAGCACGCCGCGAGCCGCGGCGAGCTGCAGGCCGCCCGCGCCCGCCTCGAGGCGCTCGAGGGCGAGCGCGCGCGGGAGCGCGACGTCGCCGATCGGCGGCACGCCGCGCAGCTCGAGGAAGTGCGCGCCGAGGCGGCGCAGAGGCTCGCCGAGGAGCGCGAGCGCGGCCGCGCGGCGCTCGCCGAGCTGCAGCAGGACGCGCAGCGCCGCGCCGACGAGTTCGCCAAGCTCTCGAGCGCAGCGCTCGAGCGCAACTCCGCCGTCTTCCTCGAGCAGGCCGAGGAGCGCTTGCGCCGCTCCCAGAGCGAGGGCGCCGCCGAGCTCGCGAAGCGCGAGCAGGCGGTGCAGCAGCTCGTCGAGCCGCTCTCGAAGTCGCTCGAGTCGGTGCGCTCCGAGGTCACCGCCGCCGAGAAGGCGCGCGCCGAGGCGAACGCCGCGCTCGCCGAGCAGCTGCAGCTCATGCGCTCGAGCTCCGAGCGGCTGACGACCGAGACGCGGCAGCTCGTCACGGCGCTCCGGGCGCCGCAGGTGCGGGGTCGCTGGGGCGAGCTGCAGCTGCGGCGCGTCGTCGAGGCCGCCGGCATGCTGCAGCACGTCGACTTCACCGAGCAGGCGCACCACGCCACCGACGACGGCGCGCTGCGGCCCGACATGCTCGTGCACCTGCCGGGCGACAAGCAGGTGATCGTCGACGCGAAGGTCGCCTTCGCCGGCTACCTCGAGGCGATGGAGGCGACCGACGACGCGACGCGCGACAAGCGGCTCGACGCGCACGCGCGCCACCTGCGCGAGCACATCGACCAGCTCGGCTCGAAGGCCTACTGGGAGGCGGTGCCTGGCAGCCCCGAGTTCGTCGTCATGTTCATCCCCGCGGAGCCGTTCCTCAACGCGGCGCTCGAGCGCGACCCGACCCTGTTCGAGCGCGCCTTCGAGCGCAACGTCGTGCTCGCGACGCCCGCGACGCTCGTCGCGCTGCTGCGCACGGTCGGCTACACGTGGCGCCAGGAGCAGCTCGCCGGCGAGGCGCTGCAGGTGCTCGAGGTGGGCCGCGAGCTGCACAAGCGGCTCGGCACGATGGGCACCCACCTGACGAAGCTCGGGAGCAGCCTCAACCGCACGGTCGAGGCGTACAACGCCTTCAACGCATCCCTCGACCGCAACGTCGTGACGCAGGCGCGGCGGTTCTCGAGCCTGCAGGGCCTCGAGCCCTCGCTCGAGCGGCACCCGCCGCTCGAGGTGCTCGCGGTCGCGGCGCAGAAGCCCGACGTGCACGCCGACGAGGCGATCCGCGACATGGTGCGCGAGGCGGTCCGAGATGCCGAGGAAGCGGGGCCCTCGGCGGTAGCGTGAGCACGTGACCGAGATCCCCGTCGCCGCGACCCTCGTGCTGGTGCGCGACGGCCACGCTGGCGCCATCGAGGTGCTGCTCCTGCAGCGGCCCGATCGCGGCTCGTTCCCGGGCGGCTGGGTGTTCCCCGGCGGCCGGGTGGAGCCCGTCGACGAGGCGGCCGACGAGGAGACCACGGCGCGCAACGCCGCGGTGCGCGAGACCGCCGAGGAGAGCGCGCTCGTCGTCGACCCGGCCGCGCTCGTGCCGCTGTCGCAGTGGATCCCGCCCGAGCAGCTCGCGACGAAGTTCCACACCTGGTTCTTCGTCGCCCGCGCGCCCGAGGGCGAGCTGCGCCTGCAGCACGCCGAGGCGATCGACGCGACGTGGATCCGACCGGCGGATGCGCTCAAGCGGCACGGGAAGGGCGACCTGCGGCTCTTCCCGCCCACGTGGGTGACCCTCGACACGCTACTGGCCTACCCCACCGTCGACGCGGCGCTCACGGCGATCGGCGGCCGGGCACCGCAGCGCTACGCGACGAAGCAGGACCCCGCCCGCGCGCTCGCGATCTGGGAGGGCGACGAGGCGTACGACGGCGGCGCCGACTCCGATGAGGGCCCGAGGCACCGGCTGCACGTCGGGTCGCTGCCGTGGCGGTTCGAGCGGCGCTGATCGCGCTCCCCCGCCGGTGCTGAGCCTGGCGAACTATGAGCCGAAGTCCTAGGATCGGCTCATGAGTGAGGCGGTGGGCGACGACGATCGCGACCTCGTCGATCCCCGCCGTCTCGACGCATCCGCCCACCTCGTGCGCGCGCAGGGGCTCAGCGACGCGGACGTCGACGAGATCACCGACCTGTTCCACGCGCTGCGCCGCTGGCATCGCACGTCCGCGGCGCACAGCGAGGCGAGCCGCCGCTACATGCGGCTCGGCGAGAACGACATGCGCGCGATCCGCTACGTCATGTCTGCGGGCCGCGACGGCGCGATCGTCACGTCGACGATGATCGCCGAGCACCTCGGCATCACGGGGCCCTCGGTGACGAAGCTGCTCGACCGGCTCGAGCACGCCGGTCACATCCGTCGCGAACGGCACCCGCGCGACCGCCGCTCGCTCTCGATCGTCGTCACCGACGAGACGCGCGCGCAGGCGACGGCGTCCGTCGGCGCCGATCACGCGCGGCGCTACGCCGTCGCCGCCGCCCTCTCGCCGGAGGAGCGCCGGGCCGCGACGAAGTTCCTGAGCCTGCTCGCGGACCTGCCCGTCGTCGAGCACCTCGCTCACGAGCCGCTGCGCGAGGATCGCGCCAGCTGGGGGCGCTCCCACTCGGCGACCGGGCCCGGCTCGACCGTGAAGAGCGGATGCGGGACGGGCCGACGCGCGTAGCGGAGCCGCTCGGGCGTGCGCCTGGCGAGCTTCGCCCGCAAGTGGCCCCACTCGTACTCGAGCTGGCCGTCGGTGACGACCATCCGGGGTGCGGGGCCCGGCCGGTCGATCCGAGTGCGGTCGAAGCGATAGCCGCGCGCCTCCGCCGCGTCGGCGACGCCCGCGAGGTAGGCGCCGATCGCCGCGACGGGATCGGGCTGCTCGCGGAACCGCTGCAGCTGCGGGTGCCGGGTGTAGCCGCGCGTGCGGCCGGCGAGCACCGCTTGCGCGAGCAGCGCCTCGCGCCAGCACGCGGTGAGCCCCGGTCGATCCAGCAGCCCGGGGTGGAGCGACCAGATCCTCACGAGCGAGCCGCCTCCGCCGCCGCCACGATGCGGCTCGCCATCACGTCGAAGATGACCTGGTGGGCGGGCACGAGCGACCACCAGTAGAGCCGGCCGCCGAGCCCGCTCGGCAGGAACACCGCCCGCTGCCGGTAGTGCGCGCCCGAGCCGTGCGGGGCGACCTCGAGCTCGAGCCACGCGCGCCCGGGCACGCGCATCTCGGCGCGCAGCCGCAGGAGCCGGCCGCGCTCGATGCGCTCGACGCGCCACCAGTCGACGACGTCGCCCTCGCGGAGCGCCTCCGGGTCGCGGCGACCGCGACGCAGCCCGACGCCGCCGACGAGGCGGTCGGCGAGGCCCCGGAGGCTCCACAGCAGCGGCACCGAGTACCAGCCGCGCTCGCCCCCGATCGACTCGACGACCCTCCAGACCGACTCGGGCGACGCATCCGTCACCCGCTCGCGGGCGTCCTCGAACACCGTCGACCCCGACCAGGTCGGGTCGCTCGGCAGCGGGTCCGAGGGTGCGCCCGCGGGGCTCGCGGAGCGCCAGCTCGACTCGATGTCGCCGGAGCGCTCGCGGGCGAGCGCGAGCCGCACGGCCTGCCGGTAGCCGGTGGGCCCGGCCGCGGGCGGCGGGATGATCTCGTCGATGCGGCGCTCGGCGACCACGCAGTCGTGCAGCAGCGAGCCGATGAGCGGCACGGCGATCGCCCGCGGGACAGGCGTGACGAGGTTGACCCACTGCGATGCGAGCCACGGCGTGAGCACCGGGAGCGGGGCGATCGGCCGCTGGGGCAGGCCCGCCTCGAGCGCGTAGCCGTTCATCACCTGACCGTAGCGCAGCACGTCCGGGCCGCCGATGTCGAAGGCGCCGTGCACCTCGCGCGGCACCGTGGCCGCGTGCACGAGGTAGTGGAGCACGTCGCGGATCGCGATCGGCTGCACGAAGTTGCGCACCCAGCGGGGCGCGGGCATGTAGGGCAGCACCTCGGTGAGGTGGCGGATCATCTCGAAGGACGCGGATCCGGAGCCGATGACGATGCCCGCCTGCAGCACGATCGTGGGCACGCCGGAGGCCAGCAGCGTCTCGCCGACGGCGACGCGCGAGGCGAGGTGCTTCGAGAGCCGCTCGCCCTCCGGGTGCAGCCCCGAGAGGTAGACGATGCGCTCGACGCCCGCCGCCCTGGCCGCGGCGGCGACGTGCCGCGCCTGCGCGAGCTCGGCGGCCATGAAGTCGCCGCCCGCGCTCATCGCGTGCACGAGGTGGAAGACGACCTGCTGGCCCTCGAACGCCGCGGCGAGGCCCTCGGGCTCCTCGAGGTCGCCGCGGACGACCTCGACCTCGTCGGCCCAGGGAGCGTCGGCGAGCCGGCCGGGATCGCGCGCGAGCGCGCGCACCCGGTGGCCGGCGAGGGCGAGCCGCGGGATGAGCCGCGGGCCGACGTAGCCCGTCGCGCCGGTGACGAGCACCGAGCGGCGCTCCGCCTCGGGCAGCCGCTCGATCGGCGGCTCGGGCGCGAGCCGCGCCACGCTTGCGTGCGCGGTCATCGGCCGAGCATCGCCCACGCGATGCAGAGCATCGTGACGACGAACCCGCAGCCGTAGTTCACCCAGAGGAAGCGGCGCCAGCCCCGGTTCGCCCCCGCGCTCGACGCGTCGGTGATCCTCCAGAACGGCGCGGCGAGCACGATGTACGGCACGGCGACGAGCGCCCCGAGCGACGCGGGCCACGGCGCGAGCAGCATGAGCACGCCAGCGGCGGCCCACAGCGCGATCGCGAGCCGCACGGTCGCGGGGGCGCCGAGCACCGTCGCGATCGAGGCGATGCCGCCCTCGCGGTCGGGCACGACGTCCTGCACGGCGCCGAAGGCGTGGCTCGCAATGCCCCAGCAGAAGAACGCGATGAGGATGGCGACGAGCTCGGGCGTCCAGTCGGCGCCGGCGAGCACGAGCCCGTAGACGGCGGGGCTCACGAAGTGGGTGCTCGAGGTGATCGAGTCGAGCAGCGGCACCTCCTTGAAGCGCAGGCCCCGCGCCGAGTAGGCGACGACCGCGAACAGGCTCACGGCGAGCACCGCCCACGACGCAGGGCCTCCCATCGCGACGAGCGCGACGACGAACGGCACGGCGAGCCCGATCGACCACGCGAGCGTCGCCCGGTGCGTCTCGGGCGGCAGCAGGGCGCCCTCGACGCCGCCCTTCCGCGGGTTCTTGGCGTCGGATGCGTAGTCGAAGACGTCGTTGATGCCGTACATCGCGAGGTTGTACGGCACGAGGAAGAAGAGGGTGCCGATGATCGTGCGGACGTCGACCGTGCCGGTCGTGAGCACCATCGCGGCGGCGAACGGGAAGGCCGTGTTGATCCAGCTCACCGGGCGGGAGGCGAGCAGCAGTCGGCGGGCGAGCCCGGGACCGGTGACCGCGCCCGGCTCGGCGACCTCACGCATCCCGGTCCTCCGACGCCCGCCGCGCCGATGCACCGTCGCGCGCGCGAGCGCCACGGCTCGGCAGCAGCGTCCAGATGGCCGCGGCGAGCAGCACGGCGATGAGCGCGTAGCCGAGGTCCTCGATCGGCGCGAGGCCGATGTGCGGGCCGAGCAGCTTCGCGTCGTCGTAGCGGAAGAGGTCGGCCGCGATCATGAGCGAGTCGAACACGATCGTGAGCGCGAGCACGATGGCCGCGGCGATCGCGAGCGCTCCCCAGCGGCGGCGATCCCGGCGCAGCGCGAGCACCGCCGCGACGATCGAGGCGGTCAGCAGCGGCGCGAGCACGAGGATGTAGCTCACGCGTGCTCCTCGGCCCTGGCGCGGCGGCGCGCGAGCAGCCGCTCGCCTGCCGCGAAGGCGACGAGCGAGACGTAGGCGAGGAACGTGATGAAGAAGAGCTCCTCGATCGGCAGGTGCGGGAGGACCTCGAAGCCCGTCATCCAGGGCGAGGCGCCGAGGCGGAAGTTGCCGGTCGCGATGCACGCGAGGTCGGTGATGAGCAGCACCGCGGCGGTGCCGGCGATCGCGCCGAGCGCGCGCAGCGGGTCGGCGAAGAGCGCGAGCCGCCAGCGCGCATCCATCGCGCCGATGCACACCGCCGACAGCACGATCGCACCGAGGTAGACGAAGCTCACCGGCGCTGCCCCGATCGCTCCGGCTCGAGCGGCTGCAGCGGACCGGTCGAGCGGTCGCCTCGCACGTGCTTGACGACGAGCTCGGCCGAGATGAGGCACATCGGCACGCCGATGCCGGGGACCGTCGTCGAGCCCGCGAGCAGCAGGTCGCGCACCGCGCCGTGCTTCGTCGAGCCGCGCAGGAACGCCGACTGCCGGAGCGTGTGCGCCGGGCCGAGCGCCGTGCCGCGCCACGCGTCGAGGTCGACCGCGAAGTCGGCCGGCCCGATGGTGCGGCGGGTGACGACGCGCTCGGCGAGCCGCTCGATGCCGGCCCACGCGGCGATCTGGGCGATCGCGCGATCGGCGATCGCCTCGACCGCCGCGTCGCCGGTGCCGTCGATGCCGCCGCGCCCGAGCCGCGGATCTGCCGGCACGGGCACGAGCACGAAGAGCGCCTCGTGGCCGGCGGGCGCGACCGAGGGGTCGGTGGCGGAGGTGCGGCTGACGTAGAGCGAGGCGGGGTCCGTCACGCCGTCGGCCGGGTCGGCGGCGGGGGCGCCGAAGATGCGCCCGAAGCCGTCCTCCCAGTCGCGCGTGAACAGCAGCGTGTGGTGCTCGAGCTCGGGCAGCTCGCCCTCGACGCCGAGCATGACGAGCACGGCGGAGGGCCCGGCGACGCGCTTCGCCCAGCGGCGGTGGCCGCGCTCGGCCACGCCGGGCACGTGCGCGAGCAGCTTCGTATCGGTCGCGTGCCCGTCGGCGGCCGAGACGACGAGGTCGGCGTCGATGCGCTCGCCGCTCTCGAGCAGCACGCCGCGCGCAGCACCCTGCTCGACGACGATGCGGCGCACGCGGGCACCGGTGCGCAGCTCGGCGCCCGCCTCGCGCGCGAGCCGGGCCATCGCCTCGACGAGCACGCCGAAGCCGCCCTGCGGGTACCAGACGCCCTCGACGAGGTCGAAGTGGCTCATGAGGTGGTACATCGACGGCGCCGACCTCGGCTCGGTGCCGAGGAACACGGCGGGGTAGCCGAGCGCCTGCCGCAAGCGGAGGTCGCGGAACGAGCGCGCGACGCGCGCGTGCAGCGTCTCGACGAGCAGCCGAGCGAGCGTCGGCACCCGGGTGCCGCCGCCGAGTCCGGCGAAGGCACCGAGCGAGTCGAAGCGGTTCGAGAGCAGCCCGGAGGTCGCGAGCTCGGCGGTCTCGGTCGCCGAGCGCAAGTAGCGCCGCAGCTGCTCCCCCGCGCCCGGCTCGATGCGCTCGAACGCGGCGATCGTCGCGTCGAGGTCGCCGGAGACCTCGAGCGGCTCGTCGACGCCCTCGTAGAGCACCTTGTACGCCGGGTCGAGGCGCTCGACGTCGACCTCCGCCTCGAGGCTCGACCCGAGCATCCGGAACGCGTGCTCGTAGGGCTCGCGCATGAGCATCCACGAGGGGCCGGTGTCGAACGTGAAGCCCTTCGAGCGCCAGGTGCCGGCGCGACCGCCGAGCGACCCGCCCTGCTCGACGAGCACGACCTCGTGCCCGTCGCGCGCGAGCAGGCCAGCGCTCGCGAGGCCCGCGATGCCCCCGCCGATGACGACGATGCGGCTCATCGGGCCGGCTCCAGGCGCGCCTCACGGGCGCTCGCCGCGCGGGCGACGCTCGCGCCGAGGGCCGCGCGCGCCACGATCGCAGCCTTCTCGGCGCTCGGCACGCTGATGCGGCGGCGCGGGAGCTCGGCAGCCGGGGTCGCGCGGATGCGTCGGGCGAGTGCCGCGAAGAGACCGTGCGCGGCGAGCACGGCCGGGCGGGCATCGCGAGGCAGCAGCGGCACGGTGTCGCGCGCGATGCGCAGCTCGCCCTCGAGCCGGTCGAGCACGCGGCCGACGGCCTCCTCCGTCGGGTGCGCGGGGTCGACGCCGGGCAGGTAGGCGCGGCCGAGACCGTCGGCGTCGGCGCCGATGTCACGCAGGAAGTTCACGACCTGGAACGCCGAGCCGAGCGCGCGGGCGCCGCGGTCGACGCGCCGCGCCTCGGCGTCGGGGAGCCGCCGCCCGCCGAGGAAGCAGCGCACGCACATGAGGCCGACGACCTCGGCCGAGCCGTAGACGTAGCTCCGCAGCTCGCGCTCGTCGCGGAACGCGACCGGCTCGAGGTCGCGCCGCATGGCGGCGAAGAACGGCGCCGTCTGGTCGGCCGTGATGCCGACGCGGCGAGCGGTCTCGGCGAAGGCGTGCACTACGAGGTCGGCGCTGAAGCCGGTCGCGACCGCGCGCTCGACCTCGCGCTCGAGCGCGTCGAGCACCTCGCGGCACGATCGGCGGTCGAGGCCCGACTCGGCGCCGGGGCCGTCGACGATCTCGTCGGCGACGCGCACGAGCGCGTAGACGCTCGCGATGTCGCCGCGCATGACGGGCGGCAGCAGCCGGCTCGCGAGCCCGAACGACGTCGAGTACGCCTCGATGACCGTCGCGCTCGCGCGCCGGGCGGTGCGCGTGTAGAGGTCGAGGCCCGTCATCGGCCCCGCTCCACGCAGCGCGAGAGGATCTGCAGCAGGTCGTCGCGCACCGGCTGCTCGACCGGCGCCGCGGCGAGCAGCGTGCGCACCTCGTCGGCGCCGCCGGCGATGCGGCGCTCGACCTCGTCGAGCGCGCCGCTGCCGCGCATGACGTGCCGCACGCGCGCGGCGGCGCCCTCGTCGGCATCCGGGTCGCCGTAGTGACCCGCGACGCTCGCCCAGGCGGTGTCGCGGCTCGCGAGCGCCGACAGCATCGTGGGCGCGCCGGCGCGGATGTCGCTCAGCACGCTCTTGCCGGTGGTCGCCTCGTCGCCGAAGACCCCGAGCACGTCGTCGCGCAGCTGGTAGACGACCCCCATGCGCAGGCCGATGTCGCCGAGCGCCGCGATCGCCGCCTCGTCGCGGCCGCCGAGCACGGCGCCGAGCTCGAGCGGGGCGCGGAAGGAGTAGTCGGCGGTCTTGCCCTCGAGGATGCGGTCGATCGCGGCCCGGTCGGGCGTCGCGCCGGCGAGCAGGACGTCATCGTGCTCCCCCTCGGCCGCGCGCACCATCGCGCGGGTGACGATGCCGAGCACGCGCGCTCGCACGGCGGTGGACACGTCGAGCGAGCCGAGCGAGGCGATCGCCCGCACGAGCAGCGCGTCGCCGGTGACGATCGCCGCGGCGAGGCCGAGGCGCTTGGCTCTGGCGGGTGCGAGGCCCGCCTCGGCGGCGAGGTCGCGCGCCTCGCGCGCGACCGACGGCTCGCCGCGGCGCTCCTCGTCGCCGTCGATGACGTCGTCGTGCACGAGGAGCGCGGCGTGCAGCAGCTCGATCGCGGCCGCGACCGCGACGACGGCCTCGCGATCAGCGCTCCGGCCGGCCGCCGCCATCACGAGGCGCGGGCGGAGCAGCTTGCCGCCGATGGCGGCGCGCGCCGCGGCCGCCTGCACGGGATGCGGGCCCGTGGGCGCGGCGAGCTGCGCGATGCGCTGCTCGACCTCGGCGAGCAGCGTCGGCGCGTCGACGGCGGTCACGACGCACCCGCGAGCGCGTGGAGCTGCTCCGCCTGCAGCACGAGCCAGGGGCTGAACGCCCACGGGGTGGCGAGCACGCCCGTGCGGAGGTCGTCGGGGTCGACCCAGTGCCACTCGACGACCTCGCTCGGCTCCGGCTCGAGCGGCTCAGCGATGCGGCCCACGAAGACGGGACAGCGCTCGTGCTCGACGATGCCGCTCGCGTCGACCGCGCGGTACTCGAAGTCAGGCAGCACGAGCCGCAGCTCGGTCGCGCTCGTGCCGAGCTCCTGCCGCAGCCGGCGCTGCACGGCGTCCTCGAACGCCTCGCCGGGAGCCGGGTGGCCGCAGCAGCTGTTCGTCCAGACGCCCGGCCAGGCCTGCTTCTCGAGCGAGCGGCGCGTGATGAGCAGTCGGCCCTCGTCGTCGAGCAGGTAGCACGAGAACGCGAGGTGCAGCGGCGTGGAGTCCGAGTGCACCGTCGCCTTCGGGGCCGAGCCGATGGGCGTGCCGTCGGCATCGAGCAGCACGACCAGCTCGTCGTCGGTGAGCGCCGCGTTCATCATGAACCGAGCGTAGCAAACACTTAGCCGTTGCAACTATGAGTTTTGGCAATAGAATGAGGGCATGCCGCTGACGCCGAACGAGGGTCCGCACGAGCGCGAGATGCTCGACCCGCGCCGCTACGACGTCTCTTCGTCGCTGGTCTCCGAGTATGGCTTGAGCGACGGCGAGGTGGAAGAGGTCATCGACCTGTTCGACGCGCTGCGCGGCTGGCACAGCGCCTCCGAGGCGCAGAGCGAGGCGAGCCGGCGCTACATGAAGCTGAGCGAGAACGACATGCGCGCGATCCGCTTCATCATGGCGACGACCCGCGAGCGGCGGATCGTCACGTCGACGATGCTCGCCGAGCACCTCCGCATCACGGGCCCATCGGTCACGAAGATGCTCGACCGGCTCGAGCGCGGCGGCCACATCCGGCGGGAGCCGCATCCGAGCGACCGCCGAGCGCTCTCGCTCGTCGTCTCCGAGAGCACGCAGCAGACGGCGAACGCGACCGTCGGGCGCTACCACCTGCGCCGCTTCCGGGTGGCGTGCGAGATGTCGAGCGCCGATCGCCGCACCGTGACCGCGTTCCTCCGCCGGCTCGCGGAGGTCCCGCTGCTCGACCCGGGCGCCGAGGCGCCGCGGGCGGGCTAGAACGGCAGCGGCCCGTCGGGCGCGAACGCCGCGACGGTGCGGTCGCGGCCATCCTCCTCTCTCGCGGTCGCCGCCGGCGGGATGGTGCTCGCCACGTCGGCGGATCCCGAGGCCCGAGACGGGCCTCGGCGCGTATCGCGCGACGAAGGCCCGAAAGGGCCTTCGTCTTGAGCGCGAGCGCGAGCGCGCACCTCGTGGATGAAGCGGCGCACGCGCTGATCGACGATGATGTCGCCCGGCCGCAGCGGCCGCGAGAGGTAGAGGCCCTCGAGGGACGTCAGGCGCGACAGCGCCACGTAGGTCTGCCCGGGCGCGAAGGCGCGCGAGCCGAGGTCGACGACCGCCTCGTCGAAGGTCTTGCCCTGCGCCTTGTGGATCGTGACCGCCCACGCGAGGCGGAGCGGGAACTGCGTGAACTCCGCGACGACGTCGCGCTTGATCTCCTTGGTCGTCGGCGAGTAGGAGTAGCGGTACTGCTCCCACACCGCCGGCTCGACCTCGTGCTGCTCGCCGTCGACCTCGACCCACACGGTGCCGCCGATGTCGACGACCTTGCCGAGCGAGCCGTTGACCCAGCGCCCCTCGGCGTCGTTGCGCAGGAACATCACCCGCGCACCGAGCTTGAGCTGCAGCTCGACGTCGGCCGGGTACTGGCGGCCGCCGTAGTCGCCCGAGACCTCCGCGACGGCCGTCTTCGACTTGCCGGGCAGCTGCGCGAGCGCGCGGCCGTTGATGCGCGTGACGGTGTCGTTGCGGCTCGCGAGGGTCAGCACGTCGTCCGCGGGCCTCCGGGCGCCCGCGTCGTTGAGCAGCTGCGCGATCTCCGCGGTGACCGTGCCGTGCCGCACGGCGTTGAGCGCCATCTTGAACTCGAGGTCGGTCTGGCGGTGGATGTGCACGAGCTCGACGACCTCGAGCTCGGCCTCCTCGCGCCACACGCGCGCGTCGAAGAACCACATCGACGCGTAGTGGTCGGCGAAGTAGGCGCGCTCCTCGGCATCGCCCGGCACGGGCGCGAGCTGGTACGGATCGCCGAACATGACGACCTGCACGCCGCCGAACGGCACCGACCGCACGCCGCGAGCCTGCCGCAGCGACCGGTCGATCGCATCCATCAGGTCGGCGTTCACCATCGAGATCTCATCGATCACGAGCAGGTCGAGCGAGTTCAGCATCTGCTTGAGCTCGGTGCGCTGCCGCAGCGGGGCGTCGGCGATCACGCCGAGCGGCAGCTTCAGCAGCGAGTGGATCGTCTGCCCGCCGACGTTGAGGGCCGCGACGCCCGTGGGCGCGCAGACGATGATCTGCTTGCGCGAGTGCTCCGTGAGGTGGCGCAGCAGGGTCGACTTGCCGGTGCCCGCGCGGCCGGTGATGAACAGGTGCCCGTCGCCGTCCTCGATGCGCCGGTAGATCGCCAGCTGCTCGGGGGTCAGCTCGACGTCCATCCCTCCATCCTCCCGCACCGGCGACGCTTCCAGGCCTGCACGCGCGGGCCGCTGTCGATGCGCCACGCCGTGGAACAGCGCGGCGCGACGCGCTGTTACCCAGTGTGACGCCGCATCCGCACACCGTGCGCTCGCGTGCGCCATCATGGTTCCGGACGGAAGAAGGGGGATGCACATGTGCCGATTGCTCGCGCACGTCTCCCCCACCCCTGTCACGACGCAGAGCGTGCTCGGCGACGCGAGCTGCCGCGAGTGGCAGCGGCTCGGCCGGCTGCACACCGACGGCTGGGGCACGGCGTGGCTCGACGGCCACGAGGTGCGCCGCTACCGCGACGCGCGCCGCGGGCTCGACAACCCCGACCTCACCGACGCGCTCGGCGACACGCCCTCGCGCGCTCGGCTCACCCACCTGCGCCTCGCGACCGAGGGCTTCGCCACCCGGGTGCAGAACACGCACCCGTTCCGGGTCGGCGACGTCGCGCTCGCCCACAACGGCTCGGTGACGCCCTTCGCGCCGCTGCGGGCGAAGGTGACGGATGCGGAGCTCGAGCGAGTGGGCGGCGAGACCGACACCGCGGTCGTCTTCGCGCTCATCCTGCGGCAGCACGACGCGGGCGTGCCGCTGTTCGACGCCGTGACGTCGACGGTCTCGCAGCTGCGCGAGGAGTTCCCGACCTCGGCGCTCAACCTGCTCGTGCTGAGCCCCGACGAGCTCATCGCGGTGCACGCGAACCAGGGCGCGCCGATCCCGCTCGAGCTGTTCGAGGAGTCGGGCCTCGGCGACGACCTGCCGGTCGACCACGTCGACCACTACTACCAGCTGTCGTGGCGGCGCTCGGAGGACGGCGCGATCGCCGTGACCTCGAGCGGTCTCACGGGCGACGGCTGGAACCGCATGCTGCCCGAGACGGCCGTGCGCATCGACCTCTCGACGCTGCACGTCGAGCGCCGCGAGCTGCACGAGGTCGCGGCGGCGCACGTCGCCTGACTCCGCCCGCGGCTCCTGCGGCGACCGCGCGCACCCGGCGCCGGCTTGCGGCACGCGAAGCGGACCCGATCCCGGCGCGGGGACCCGAGATCTCGGGTCCGGATGCCGGGACGGGGTCCGGATCGCGAAGCGCGCTAGCGGCGGCCGAAGATCGCGAGGGCGATGCCGCCGACGATGAGCACGGCGACACCGGCCGCCGCGGCGATCCACGGCGTCGGGTCGTCGTTGTAGGAGTCCTGCGCGCGCCCGACGACGCGATCGGCGACCTTCTTCGGGTTGACCCGATCCTCGATCTCGTTCAGGTGCTGGCGCAGCTGCTCGCGCTGACGATCGATCTCGCGCTGCTCGGTCATCGCACGTCTCCTTCGACCCTCGTCGCACCGCCCGCGCCCGTCGTCGTCCGAGGCGCGGCCACCGTCGCCGCCGGCAGGTCGTCGAGCGGGTCGGTGCCGTCGGCCGCGTGCCCGAGGCCGCGCACCATGTTCACGTCGTCCTTGATGCTGTCGACGGCCTCGAGGTCGCCGAAGTCCTTGTTCTTCTTGATGAGCTGGATGCCCGCGAGCGCCAGGATCGCGACGATCACGAGCAGCACGGCCGAGACGATGAGCGCCGACAGCCACGGCTCGAAGACCACGTTGAGGCCCTGGTAGCCGGCGTAGATCAGCCAGCTGAAGAGGAAGATCGCCACGACGGCGGCCGCCGCGAGCAGCGCCCCGCCGATGCCGACGCCCTTCGCCTTCTCGGAGAGCTCCTCCTTGAGGTGCTGCACCTCCGCCTTGGCGAGGTCGACGATCATCTGCGGCGTCTCCGCGAGGAGATCGCCGAGCGACTTGCGCGGCGTCATGAGACGTCCTCGGGGCGCGCGATCTCGGTCGTGCCGCCGTTGCCGCGGCGGCCCTTGCCCTTGCCGCCGACCTTGCTCATCGCGTCGCCCGCGACGCCCTTCGCCTGCTCGACGAGCTTCGGCGCCTGCGTCTCGACCATGTGCTGCACCTCGTGGCGCTGCTTCTTCACGGTCGGGTTGTTCCAGACCTTGTCGGCCGCGCTGGCGATCTGCTCGTAGCGCTGACGACCGGCCTTCGCGCCGAGCACGTAGCCGGCCCCGAAGCCGATGACGAGAAGGATCCTGCCGCGCATGTTCGCTCCTGCCGTTGGGGATGCCAGCCGTGCTGGCGTCGTGCGTGTTCACGATACCCAGCAGAGCCGGGTCCGCGCTCCCAGGTTCCGCTCGGGCATCGTGGAGGATGCCGCGCGGAGCCGCGCGATCACCAGATGGTGACGCGCGCCTCCGGATCGAGCCACAGGCCGTCGCCGGGCTGCACGCCGAAGGCCTCGACGAACGCATCCAGGTTCTTCACGACCTGGTTCGTGCGGTGCTCGTTCGGCGAGTGCGGGTCGATCGACACGAGCCGCACGGCCTCCTCCGGGCGGATCTTGATCTGCCACGCGTGCGCCCACGAGAGGAAGAAGCGCTGGGCGCCCGTGAGGCCGTCGATGACGGGCGGCTCCTCGCCGCCGAGCGAGTGGAGGTAGGCGCGCCACGCGATGCCGAGGCCGCCGAGGTCGCCGATGTTCTCGCCGATCGTCAGCGCGCCGTTCACCTTGTGACCGGGGGCCGCGGCAGGCTCGAGCGCGTCGTACTGCGCGATGAGCGAGCCGGTGCGCAGCTCGAACGCCTTCCGGTCGTCATCCGTCCACCAGTCGATCAGTCGGCCGTCGCCGTCGTACTTCGAGCCCTGGTCGTCGAAGCCGTGCCCGATCTCGTGCCCGATGACCGCGCCGATCGCGCCGTAGTTCGCCGCCGCATCCCGCCCCGCGTCGAAGAACGGCGGCTGCAGGATCGCGGCGGGGAAGACGATCTCGTTGAAGCCCGGGTTGTAGTAGGCGTTCACGGTCTGCGGGTTCATGAACCACTCGTCGCGGTCGATCGGCTTGCCGATCTTCGCGAGCTCGCGGTCGTGCTCGAAGCGCGTCGCCGCCTGCACGTTCGCGACCAGGTCGTCGCCGATCTCGAGCGCGGAGTAGTCGCGCCACTTCGCGGGGTAGCCGATCTTGGGCGTGAACTTCTCGAGCTTCTCGATCGCGCGGCGGCGCGTCTCGGCGCCCATCCACTCGAGGCCCTCGATCGACTCGCGGTATGCGACGACGAGGTGCTCGATGAGCACGTCCATCGCGGCCTTGGCCTCCGGCGGGTAGTGCCGCTCGACGTAGATCTTCCCGATCGCGTCGCCGAGCATGCCCTCGACGAGCGAGACGCCGCGCTTCCAGCGCTCGCGCTGCTCGGGCGCGCCGGTGAGGGCGCGGCCGTAGAAGTCGAACTGGTCCTTCGAGATGTCGGTCGTCAGGTAGCTCGCGAACGAGCGCAGGATGCCGATCCGCAGCCACGTGCGCCACTCCGGCAGGCGCTCGTCGACGAGCATCGAGCCGAGCCCCTCGAAGAAGCTCGGCTGCCGCACGACGGCCTCGTCGAACGTGCCATCGGGCGCGTGGATCGCTCGCAGCCACGGCCGCAGCGGCTCGTACCGCTCGAGCGGGCGCTGCAGGTTGTAGGTCTTCTCGTCGTCGCGCGAGGCGACGCGGTCCCAGTGGTGGGATGCGAGCTCGGTCTCGAGCGCGAAGACCGCGGCCGCGTCGGCGTCGGGCTGGGCGGCGCCGAGGTGACCGAACATCGTCGTCAAGTGGGCGAGGTAGGCCTCGCGCACCTCGGCGAACGCCTCCTCGCGGTAGTACGACTCGTCCGGCATGCCGAGGCCGCCCTGGTTCATGTGCACGAGGTAGCGGGTCGGGTCGCCCGGGTCGGTGTCGACCCAGACGCCCGTGAAGCCTGGCCCGCCGATCGACTCGAGCTCGCCGAGCAGCGCGAGCAGCTCGTCGACGGTCGAGACGGCCTCGGCGCGCTCGAGCAGCGGGCGGATGGGCTCGATGCCCTTCGCGTCGGCGGCCTGCTCGTCGAGGAAGGATGCGTAGAGGTCGCCGACCTTGCGGGCGTCGGTGCCCGGCTCGGCCTCCTGCATCTCGATCACGATCTCGCGCACGGCGGCCTCGGCCTCCTCGGCGAGCACCGCGAACGATCCCCAGCGCGCCTTGTCGCTCGGGATCTCGGTGCGCTCGAGCCAGCGGGAGTGGACGTGCAGGAACAGGTCGTCCTGGGGCCGGATCTCGTCGCTGAAGTCGTCGACGGGCAGGCCGGAGGGCAGGGTCGTCATGCGCTCCAGCCTATTGGCCGCCGCCTCTTGGTCGCCGCCTCTCGGTCGCCGCCTCTTGGTCGCCGGTAGCGTGGCTGCGTGCGGGTGAGGACGGATGCGCTCGATCGCGAGATCCTGCGGCTCGCGGTCCCCGCGCTCGGCGCGCTCATGGCTGAGCCCGCGTTCCTGCTCGTCGACACGGCGCTCGTCGGGCACCTCGGCGCCGAGCAGCTCGCGGGCGTCGGCATCGGCGCCGCCGTGCTCTCGACCGCCGTGGGGCTGCTCATCTTCCTCGCCTACGGCACGACGCCCGCCGTCGCGCGGCTGCTCGGCGCTGGCGACCGGCCGGCGGCGATCCGCGCGGGCGTCGACGGCATCTGGCTCGCGATCGTCGCCGGGGCGGTGCTCGTCGCGGCCACCCCGCTCGCCGGCCCGGTCGCCGGGCTCTTCGGAGCCGCATCCGCCGTCACCGAGCACGCTGCCGTCTACCTCGGCATCTCGATCCTCGGCCTGCCCGCGATGCTCATCGTGCTCGCGGCCACGGGGCTCATGCGCGGTCTGCAGGACACCCGCACGCCGCTCGTCGTCGCGACGATCGGCTTCGCCGCGAACGCGGTGCTCAACGCGCTGCTCATCTACGGCGTCGGGCTCGGCGTCGCGGGCGCCGCGCTCGGCACCGTCATCGCGCAGTGGGGCATGGCGGCCTTCTTCCTGTGGTTCGCGGTGCGGGAGGCGCGTCGCGAGGGCGTGCCGCTCGGCATCCACTGGGGCGACCTCGGGCGCACGGCCTCGACGGGCGGCTGGCTGTTCCTCCGCACCCTCTCGCTGCGGGCGGCGCTGCTCGCGACGACGGTCGTCGCGACGCAGGCCGGCACCGCGACGCTCGCCGCGACGCAGATCGCCTTCACGCTCTTCTCGACGCTCGCGTTCGCGCTCGACGCGCTCGCGATCGCCGGGCAGGCGATGCTCGGCAAGGCGCTCGGCGCGGGCGACGTGGCCGAGGCGCGCGCGCTCACGCGACGGCTGGAGGTGTGGGGCGTGGGGTTCGGATGCGTCGTCGGCGCCTTGCTGCTCGCGGTCGCGTGGGTGCTCGGCGGGGTCTTCACCTCCGACCCCGCGGTGCTCGACGCGCTGCCGATCGCGCTCGTGCTGCTCGCGCTCGCGCAGCCGATCGCTGGCTTCGTCTTCGTGCTCGACGGTGTGCTCATCGGCGCGGGCGACGCGCGCTACCTCGCGCTCACGGGCGTGCTGAACCTCGCGATCTACCTGCCCCTGCTGCTCCTCGCGCTCCTGCCCGGCGTCGACGCCCTCGCGGTCGTCTGGGCCGCCTTCTCCTTCGGCTACCTCGGCGCGCGCGCGACGACGCTCGGCCTCCGGGCCCGCTCGGACGCGTGGCTCCGCACGGGCCGCCGCTGACGCATCCGCCCGCCTCCCGCCGGCCCTGTGCACAACGCAAGCCCGCGGGCGGCGTTCGGCGGCGGATCGGCACGGCTCGCGGCGCTCCCCGCGACTCGCGGCGGCGCGGCTTGCGTTGTGCACGGAGGAGCGGCGGATGCGGGGCGGCGGCCGGGAGCGGCGTCACACGACCGCGTCGCGGCGCGAGAAGCGCACGGCGGCGGCCGCCAGCAGCGCCGCGGCGATGGCGGTGAGCCACCAGGAGCCCGTCCAGTCGGGATCGGCGTCGAGGGGGTTCGCGACCCAGTGGAAGGGGCTGAGGTTCTCGATCCGCTCCCACGGCTCGCCGAGGAGCGGCGCGAAGTCGCCCGCGAGCATGAGGCCGATGAGCAGCACCCAGCCGAGCCACGCGACCGCCGCGGGCACGAACGCGACGATCGCGGCGCCGACCGCGAGGTAGACCGCGATGAGCGGCAGGTGGGCGACGGCGATCGCGCCGAGCTGGCCCCAGCGTTCGTCGCCCGCCGCGCTGAGCGACGCCCCGGCGACCGCGGTGAAGGACGCGAGGGTCGCGAGCCCTGCGACGACGCCGACGAGGAGGTGGCTCGCGAGCCAGCCCGAGCGGCGCACCGGAGCGGCGAGCACGAGCTCGCCGTGCGCGAGCTCCTCGTGCCGGAGCCGCAGCGCCGACTGCATCGCCGCGGCGCTCGCCATCAGGGCGACGAAGGCGGCGAGCGCGGTGAGGAAGACGCCCTCGGTGTCGCCGCCCTCCTCACCGAGCGTCGCGACGATGCGGGAGAGCCCAGGGTTGTCGGCGAGCGCGCGGGCGACGACGGGGGCGAGTCGACCGGCGATCGCGCCGATCGCGGCGGCCGCGACGACCCACGCGAGCGCGGCGCCCGAGAGCAGCCGTGCGGTGAGCCCGAGCGGTGCGCCCGAGGGGGTCGCGCCGAGGAGCGCACCGGCGGTGGCGCGACCGCCGCGCTCCGGCAGGAGCGATCCGCCGAGCTCGCGGCGCGACTCGAGCAGCACGACGAGCGCGCCGAGCACGAGCGCGGCAGCTGGCAGCAGCAGCAGCGGTGTCGCGTCCGGCGACCACGGCGGATCGGCGAACGGATGCGCCTGCGCGCCCCAGCCGATCGGCGAGAGCCAGACGGGCCAGGCCGCCTCGACGCGCGTGAGGTCCGCGCTCGGGTCGCCGAGCGCATCCCCGATCCCGCGCACGAAGAACCACGCGCCCACGACGATCGCGGCGGCACCGTTCGCCGCGCGCGACGTCGGGAGCGCCCCCGCGGCGAGCAGGCCCACGAGCAGCGCGACCGCCCCGACGCCCGCGAGCGCGAGCGCCATGAGGGTCGAGCCGGTCGCATCGAGGCCGAGCGCGATCGACACCGCGGCGGTGAGCCCGCACACGAGCGCGAGCTCGATCGCGACCGCGAGCAGCGTCGCGGCGAGCGGCGCCCAGCGGCCGATCGCGGTGCCGCGCACGAGCTCGGCGCGCCCGGCGTCCTCGTCGCCGCGCGAGTGCCGCACGGCGAAGGAGGTCATCATGAGCCCGACCATCACGGCGAGGTAGGCGAAGGTCGAGACGAACATGACCGCGCCGAGGCCGATGCCCGCCGGTGCGCCGCGCAGCAGCAGCAGCGCCGGCTGGGCCGCGAGCAGCGCGACGAGACCGCGCCGCGACTCCTCGTCGAACGCCGCGCCGACGCCGCCGACCACCGCCGCCCAGAGCCCGGCGACGCCGAGCACCCAGAGCGCGACGCTCAGCCGGTCGCGGCGGAGGGCCGCGGCGAGCAGCAGGCGGGTGCCGTCCACGGGCTCACTCCGCGTGGCGGCCACGACGGCGCGCGGGCGGCTCCGGCGCGGTCGGCGGCAGCACGCCGGTCGAGGCGATCGGCCCGGTCAGCTCCTCCGGCTCGGTGCGGGCGTCGGCCTCCGCTCCGAGCAGCTGCTCGCCGTGCCGCTCGCCCTTCGCGCGCTCCGAGCGCGCGCGATCGACGCGCTCGGCGTCGCCGTAGTGGCGCAAGAAGAGCTCCTCGAGGCTCGGCGGCGTGAGCGTGACGGCGTGCGCCTCCTGGTCGCCCAGCCAGCGCAGCACCGCGGGCACGTCCTCGCCCGCGACAGAGCCGCGCACGCGGTCGCCGTCGATCAGGGCGTCGACGATCGGCACGCCGACCGGTGCCGGGCCGCGGTAGGCGACGACCGCGTGCCGCAGGTGCCGCAACTCGTCGAGCGAGCCGCTCTCGACGACCCGGCCGTCGCGGATGATCGAGACGACGTCGCACAGCCGCTCGACCTCGCTGAGGATGTGGCTCGAGAGCAGCACCGTCGCGCCGCGCTCGGCGACCCGGCGGATCTCGGCCTGGAAGACGCTCTCCATGAGCGGGTCGAGCCCGCTCGTCGGCTCGTCGAGGATGTAGAGGTCGGCCTCGCTCGCGAACGCGGCGATGAGCGCGACCTTCTGCCGGTTGCCCTTCGAGTAGGCCTTCGCGCGCCGGCGCGGGTCGAGGTCGAAGGCCTCGATGAGCCGCGCTCGATCGGATGCGGGGGCTCGGTGACCGCGGAGGCGCGTGAGCGTGTCGATCGCCTCACCGCCCGTGAGCCCGGGCCACAGTGTCACGTCGCCGGGCACGTAGGCGATGCGCCGGTGGATCGCGACGGCGTCGCGCCACGGGTGGAGGCCGAAGACACGCGCGTCGCCGCCCGTCGCGCGCAGCATGCCGAGCAGCACGCGGATCGCGGTCGACTTGCCCGCGCCGTTGGGGCCGAGGAAGCCGTGCACCTGCCCCTGCTCGACGACGAGGTCGAGCCCGTCGAGCGCGCGCACGCGCCCGAATCGCTTCTCGAGCCCCCGAGTCTCGATCACCGGCCCCGGCACGCCGCCGACGCTACTCCTCCACGCGGCCGGAGGCTTCAGGCGGCGTGATGCGGAGGCGACTCGTGCAGGAGGTGCTCGGCGTGGTGCAGCGCGTTGGTCACGAGCCGCGCGACGTGTGCGTCGGGCTGCCGGTAGCGGATCGAGCTGCCGTCGCGACGGGCGACGACGAGGCCGTGCGCGCGCAGCTTCGCGAGGTGCTGCGAGACCGCGGGCAGCGGCCGGTCGAGGCGCTCGGCGATCGCGCCCACCGACAGCTCTTCCCCCTCGAGCATCGCGAGCACCGCGAGGCGCGTGGGGTCCGCGAGCAGCTTGAGCACGGCGGCGGCCGCGGTCACCTCCTCGGTGCTCGGTCGGTGCGGCGCTGCGGTCACTCGAGCATGCTCTCAGACGTCGCGCGCTCCGAGGCGGTCGACGGCCACAGCCGCCACGCGACCAGCGTCGCGATCGCCGCGGCTCCGGCGAGCACGAGCGCGGTGCCTGGGAGGCCGATGAAGCCGAGCCAGCCCGCGAGCGGGTACGTGAGCAGCCAGCACGCGTGCGAGAGCGAGAACTGCGCCGCGAAGGCCGGAGCGAGGTCGCCGGCCGGCACGCCGCGGCGGATGAGCCGGCCAACCGGCGTCTCGACCGCGCTCCAGCCGATGCCGACCGCGAACCACAGCACACCGACGAGCAGCGCGCCCTCCAGCCCGGGCAGCGCGACCGCGCCGGCCGCGAGCGCGGTCGCGACGGCGAGGAGCGCCGCAGCGCCGAGCATGACGCGTCGCTCGGGGACGCGTCGCAGCACGGCGGGCAGCGCGAGCGCCGCGAGCATCGAGCCCGCGCCGTTCGCCGCGAGCAGCAGCGCGACCGCCTCGTCACCGAGCCCGAGGGAGCTGCGCGCGATCACCACCGTCTGCACGAGCACGAACGCGCCCGCGGCGGCGACCGCGAGGTTGAGCGCGAGGATGGGTCGCAGCGTGGGCGTGCGCACGAACAGGCGCATGCCGTGGCGAGCACGATCGCCGAACGGCGCCTCCGGCGCCTCCGGCTCCACGCGCCGGGCGGGGATCGCGGTCGCGAGCACGAGCAGCGCCGAGCCGGCGAAGCCGATCGCGGTGCCGAAGAACAGCGCGCTCGCCGACACCACGAGCAGCAGCATCGCGGCGAGCACGGGCGAGAGCACAGCCTCGAGGTCGTAGGCGAGCCGGGAGAGCGACAGCGCCGACGTGTAGTCGTCCTCGTCCTCGAGCACGTCCGGGATGACGGACTGGAACGTGGGCGTGAAGGTGGCGGACGCCGCCTGCAGCACGAAGATGAGCACGTAGATCTGCCACGCCTCGCCGACGAAGGGCAGCGCGAGCGCCACGACGAGGCGCACGACATCCGCCCCGACGAGCACCGCCTGCCGCGGGAGCCTCGCGAGCGCCGCGGCCGCGAGCGGGGCGACGCCCACGTAGGCGACCATCTTGATCGCGAAGGCGGTGCCGAGCACGCCCGCCGCGTCGGTCGGGTCGAGCTGGTACGCGAGCAGCCCGAGCGCCACCGTCGCGAGGCCGGTGCCCGCGAGGGCGATGACCTGCGCGAGGAAGAGGCGTCGGTAGGCGGGGTGGGCGAGGGCGCGGCGCATCGCTCCAGCCTCACAGCCCTTGCACAATTGCGCAATTGCGCAAACCTTTCGCACCGAGCCTCGGCCAGGGTGCCCGGCACGGCAGAATGGGGCGAGTGCATTCCGCGACCGCTTGGCGCAACGCCGTCTTCGCCGCCTTCTTCGCGATGGGCTTCGGCTACGCGAGCTGGATGGCGCGAGTGCCGCACGTGCGCGACACGCTCGACGTCTCGACCGGCGAGATGGGCATGCTGCTGCTGGGCATCTCGGTCGGCTCCGTGACCGGCCTGCTCATCGCGAGCCACGTCATCCATGCCCTCGGCACCCGGCTCGTCGTCTCGATCGGCATGATCGCGGTCTCGGTCGGCCTCTCGACCGCCGGCTGGGCCGCCGACGCCGGCACGGCCTGGCTCGTCGTCGGCGGCTTCATCCTCGGCGGCAGCCTCACCGGCATGACCGACGTCGCGATGAACATCTCGGGCGCCGCGAACGAGCGCGCGCTCGGCAAGCCGATCATGCCGATCTTCCACGCCTTCTTCTCCTTCGGCACCGTCGCGGGCGCGGGCCTCGGCGCGCTGTGCGAAGCGCTCGGCATCGGCGTCGGCTGGCAGGCGACGGGCGTCGCGGTCGTCACCGCCGCGCTCGGCATCACGATCTACCGCTACCTGCCCGCCGACACCGTCGCCGAGCACGAGGAGCCCGTGACGCTCCGCGAGCGCCTCGCGGTCTGGAAGGACCCGCGCACGCTCATGCTGGGCCTGCTCGTGCTCGGGATGTCGCTCACCGAGGGCTCGGCGAACGACTGGCTCGCGCTCACGATGGTCGACGGCCACGGCTTCTCGAACGAGGGCGGCGCCATCATGCTCGCGCTCTTCCTCACCGCGATGACGGGCGGGCGCCTCCTCGGCGTCATGCTGCTCGAGCGCTTCGGCCGCGTGCCGGTGCTGCGGGGCACCGCCGCGCTCGCCGCGATCGGCCTGCTGCTCGTCATCTTCGCCGACCACCCGGCGCTCGTCATCGCGGGCGTGCTGCTGTGGGGCGTCGGCGCGAGCCTCGGCTTCCCCGTCGGCATGAGCGCCGCGGCCGACGAGCCGCGCCTCGCGGCCGCGCGCGTCGGCACCGTCTCGGCGATCGGCTACATCGCCTTCCTCGCCGGGCCGCCGCTGCTCGGCCTGCTCGGCGACATCGTGGGCCTCCGCCTCGCGATGCTCGCCGTGCTCGTCTTCGTGCTGCTCTCGCTGCTCACGAGCCACGTCGCTCGCGAGCGCACCCCGACCCCCGAGGAGTCCCGATGAGGATCGTCGTCGCCCACTGCTCCGTCGACTACGCCGGCCGCCTCTCGGCCCACTTGCCGCTCGCGCCGCGCGTGCTCATGCTCAAGGCCGACGGCTCGATCCTCGTGCACTCCGACGGCGGCTCGTACAAGCCGCTCAACTGGATGAGCCCGCCCGCCGTGTTCACCGCATCCGAGCCCGACGACGACCAGCGCGCGGCGGGCATCACCGAGGTGTGGACGGTGACGCACAAGAAGACCGGCGACTCGCTCATCGTCTCGGTGCACGAGGTGCTCTCGGATGCGTCGCACGAGCTGGGCGTGGACCCCGGGCTCGTGAAGGACGGCGTCGAGGCGCACCTGCAGGTGCTGCTCGCCGAGCAGATCGAGCGGCTCGGTTCCGGCTTCGAGCTGTGGCGGCGCGAGTACATGACGCCGATCGGGCCGGTCGACATCCTCGCGCGCGACGCGGAGGGCGCGACGGTCGCCGTCGAGATCAAGCGGCGCGGCGAGATCGACGGCGTCGAGCAGCTCACGCGCTACCTCGAGCTGCTCAACCGCGACCCGCGCATCGCGCCGGTGTCGGGGGTGTTCGCCGCGCAGGAGATCAAGCCGCAGGCGCGCACGCTCGCCGAGGACCGCGGCATCCGCTGCGTCGTGCTCGACTACGACGAGATGCGCGGGATCGACTCGGGGCACGCGCGGCTGTTCTGACGCCGGCGGCGTCGGGCCGCCGCGAGCTAGGCGGAGTAGGGATCGATGCGCTCGCGCCAGCCCGCCTGGCTCTGCGGCGGCTCGTCCTCGCGCGACGCGTAGGGGTCGACGCGATCGGGCGCGGGGGCGGATGCCGTGGGCACGGGATCCTCGCGCGACGCGTACGGCGGCACGTGGTCGGGCATCCACCCGCCCGGCTCGGGCAGCGCGTCCTCGCGCGACGCGTAGGGCCGCACTTGCTCGGGCGCCGGCACGGAGCCCGCCGGGAGCGGAGCGTCGTGCGACGAGTAGGGCTCGACGCGCTCTCGCCAGCCGGCGCCGGGCGGGGCGCCGCCGAAGTCCTCGTCGACGAACGGGGCCGACGACGCCACGGCGAAGCCCTGCCCCGCCTCGCCGAACGGCTCCTGCTGCTCGCGCTGCTGCGCTCCCTCGGACTGCGGCACGGTGACCTCCCACGGCTCCGGTGGCGGACTGCTGAAGCTGACGGCGAGCGCGTGCTCGGCCGGTCCCGCGGGCTCCGACCGCTCGAGCCGCAGGCCGGCGGCGTCGGTGCGCGTGCCGCACGCGGGGCACTGGAGCGCGGCGACGCGGCCGTCCTCGTCGACGTCGACGACGCATCCGCCGATCACCACGTCGCCCGCGTCGGCGACGTCGGCGATCGTGCCGTAACCCCAGACGATCTCGCGCATGGCGGTGCCGCACTGCGGGCACGCCAACGCCTTCGCCATGCGCACACGGTAGCCCGCGACCGGAGCCCACACCACCCTCGCGAGCGCAGAGTTCCGGCACTCTGCGCTCCACAGGGGTCGGAACCGCAGAGTGTCGGCACTCTGCGCCGGAGCGCGGCGGTGCCTAGGCGATCGTCGCTGCGGCGGCGGCGCGAGCGGCCGCGGGGAGCGCCTCGACGATGCGCGCGAGCGGCTCGTCGCCGTGCGCCGCCGTGACGAACCACGCCTCGAACACGCTCGGCGGCAGGCTCACACCCGCGTCGCGCATCGCGTGGAAGAACGGCGGGTAGCGGAACGCCTCCTGCTGCCGCACCTCGTCGAAGCTGCGCGGCGCCGTCTCGGAGAACGCGACCGAGAAGAGGCTGCCGACCCGGCTGATCGAGTGGGCGACGCCCTCGGCGCGCAGGGCGTCGGCGAGCGCGGCCGTGATCGTGTCGGCCGCCGCGTCGAGCCGCCGGTAGACGTCGTCGGTCGCGAGCCGCAGGGTCGTGAGGCCCGCCGCGACCGCGACCGGGTTCCCCGAGAGCGTGCCCGCCTGGTAGACGGGGCCGAGCGGCGCGAGCAGCTCCATGAGGTCGCGCCGGCCGCCGACGGCGGCGAGCGGCATGCCGCCGCCGATGACCTTGCCGAACGTGAGGAGGTCGGGCGCCTCGTCGCCGCTCCAGCGCTCGATGCCCCACATGCCGGCCGCGTCGACGCGGAAGCCCGTGAGCACCTCGTCGCTGATCAGCAGCGCGCCGTGCGCGTGCGCGGTGCGGGCGAGGAAGCCGTTGAAGTCGCCGTCTGGCTCGACGACGCCCATGTTGGCGGCGGCGGCCTCGACGATCACCGCGGCGATCCGCTCGCCGTGCTCGGCGAAGACCGCCTCGATCGCGTCGCGGTCGTTGTAGGGCACGACGAGCGTCGTCGCGGCGACCGCCTCGGGGATGCCGGCGGAGCCGGGCATCGCGAGCGTCGCGAGGCCAGAGCCCGCCGCGACGAGCAGGCCGTCGGAGTGGCCGTGGTAGTGCCCGTCGAACTTCACGAGCAGGTCGCGCCCGGTCGCGCCGCGCGCGACGCGGATCGCCGTCATCGTCGCCTCGGTGCCGGTCGAGACGAGCCGCAGGCGCTCGACGGGGCTGACGCGGCGCTCGACCTCCTCGGCGAGCAGCGCCTCGGCGGGCGTCGACGCGCCGAACGAGAGACCGTGGCTCGCGGCGTCCTGCACCGCCTCGATGACCTCGGGGTGCGCGTGGCCGAGGATCGCGGGTCCCCAACTCGCGACGAGGTCGACGAGGTCGCGACCCTCGGCATCCGTCACGTAGGCGCCGTGCGCGCGCACGAGGAACGAGGGCGTGCCGCCGACCGAGCCGAAGGCGCGCACGGGACTGTTGACGCCGCCGGGGATGGCGAGCTTCGCCCGCTCGAACAGCTCGGCGTTCGTGCTCATGCGCGGCCTCCCATCGAGCCCAGCCCCATCGTGCCGAGCAGCTGCGCCTGCTCGATCGCCCAGTAGGTCAGCACGACGTCGGCGCCCGCGCGCACGATGCTCGTGAGGCTCTCGGCGATCATGCGGTCGCGGTCGATCCAGCCGTTCGCGGCGGCGGCCTCGACCATCGCGTACTCGCCCGACACCTGGTAGGCCCACACGGGCACGTCGGATGCGGCGGCGACGTCGGCGAGCACGTCGAGGTAGAGGCTCGCGGGCTTCACCATCACGATGTCGGCGCCCTCGGCGATGTCGAGCAGCGCCTCCCGGAGGCCCTCGCGGCGGTTGGCGGGATCCTGCTGGTAGGTCTTCCGGTCGCCGTTCCTGGGATCAGCGCCGAGGCTCGAGTCGACGGCCTCGCGGAACGGGCCGTAGAGGGCGGTCGCGTACTTGGCCGAGTAGGCGAGGATCGCCGTGTCGAGGTGGCCCGCCGCATCGAGCGCGTGGCGCACGTGCTCGACCTGGCCGTCCATCATGCCGCTCAGGCCGAGGATCTGCGAGCCGGCCTCCGCTTGCGCGATGGCCATCGCCGCGTAGCGCTCGAGCGTCGCGTCGTTGTCGACGGAGCCGTCGGTCGCGAGCACGCCGCAGTGCCCGTGGTCGGTGAACTCATCGAGGCACAGGTCGGTCTGCACGACCGTCGCGTCGCCGAAGCGCTCGGCGAGGAAGGCGGTCGCGCGGTTGAGGATGCCGTCGGGGTCGGTCGCGCCCGAGCCCACCGCATCCTTCTCCTGCGGCACGCCGAAGAGCATGATGCCGCCGACGCCCGCCTCGATCGCGCGCTCGACCTCCTGCGCGGCCGAGTCGAGCGTGTGCTGCACCTGGCCGGGCATCGAGCCGATCGGCCGCGGCTCGGTCAGCCCCTCGGCGACGAACATCGGCAGCACGAGCTGCGCGGGGTGGATGCGGGTCTCGGCCATGAGGCGGCGCATGGGAGCGCTCTGCCGCAGCCGGCGGGGTCGGATCGTGGGGGACATCCCCTCCAGGGTACTCTCGCCGCTCCCCGCGGACCGGGGCGCGGTTGCGCCGACAGCGCACGCGCCGGGGGAAGCAGCGCTGCGACGGCCCGTCGTCGAGAACGCCGGTCAGCGGTCGCCGAGTGCTCCGCCCAGCTCGGCGTCGACCGCCTCCTCGAGCGCGCCGATGAGGCGCCAGCCGCCCTCCGAGCTGTTGCCGAGCACGCTCACGGTCGTCCGGGTGGCGACGAGGTGCGTCGAGCGGAACGAGGCGCCCGCGTCCCAGCCCTCGAGCATGAGCGCGTCGTGCGTGCCGTGGAGCCAGAAGCCGAGCCCGTAGCGCTTCTCCTCCTCCGGCACGTCGTGGCGCGGGCGGATCATCTCGTCGACCATCGGGCGCGACACGATCCGCCCGTCGAGCAGCGCGAGCCAGAAGCGGTGCAGATCGTCGGCGGTCGTGAAGATGCCGCCGTCGCCGTTGCCGAGGATCGGCAGGTGCAGGGTGTTGACGAGGTCGCCCTCCTCGTCGATGTAGCCGGGCGCCGCGTCGGCGGGCAGCGCGTTGAGCGGCAGGAAGCCCGTGCGCTCGAGTCCCGCCGGCTCGAGCACGAGCCGGCGCACGGCGTCGTGGTAGGTCTCGCCCGTGACGCGCTCGAGCACGATCGCGAGCACCATGTAGCCGCCGTTGCAGTACGCGAACCGCTCGCCAGGCGGGAACTTCTGCGGCTGGCCGTCGAGCATCGGGAGGAACGCCTCGGCGGTCGTGAGCCGGTGCGCCGGCACCTCGAGCACGTAGTCGGCCGGCTCCCAGTCGGAGTCCTCGTCGAGGTAGTCGCCGATGCCCGAGGTATGACCGAGCAGCTGCTCGATCGTCACGCGCTCGTCGATGAGCGGGAGGTCGTCGCCGAGCAGCCCGCGCACGGGCTGGTCGAGCCGCAGCTCGCCCTGCTCGACGAGCCGCATGGTCGCGAGCGCGGTGAAGCCCTTGCCGCCGCTCGCGATCGCGATGCGGGCGTCGGCACGCATCGGCACCCCGAGCGCGCGGTGCAGGTGACCCGCGACGAGCTCGAGCGCGCGCTCGTCGCCGACGTCGATCGTCGCGACACCCGTGAACGAGCCCTTCGCGACCGCCTCGTCGAGCGCTGCCTGATCGATGTGCATCGTGTGCCTCCTGCTGCCGTCGAGCGCCCACGCTACCCGCGCGCCGCGCCGGCGGCGTCGACGGGGCGGTCGAGCAGCCGTCCGTCGGCGATCGACCAGCGGCGCGTGAGGCCGAGCCGCTCGAGGAAGGCCTCGTCGTGGCTCGCGACGATGAGCGCCCCGCGGTGGGCGGCGAGCGCCTCGACGAGCCGGTCGATCGAGTCGAGGTCGAGCGAGTTCGTCGGCTCGTCGAGCAGCAGCAGCTGCGGCGCCGGGTCGGCGAGCAGCAGCCGGGCGAACGCGAGCCGGAACCGCTCTCCGCCTGAGAGCTCGCGCACGCGCTGGTCGGCGCGCGCGCCGCGGAACAGGAACCGGGCCAGCTGCGCCCGCACATCCTGCGGCGAGCGGCCGGGCGCCGTCTCGCGCACGGCATCGACGAGCGTCGCGTCCTCGTCGTCGAAGCGGATGCGCTGCGGCAGCATCGCGGTCTCCCGGATGCGGTGCGTCACCTCGGCGACGGGCGCGGGCGCGCCGTCGGCCGGCTCGGGAGCGCCGCCCGGGGCTTCGCCCGCCGCGGCGATCGCCTCGAGCAGCGTCGTCTTGCCGGCCCCGTTCGCACCCGTGAGGGCGATGCGCTCGGGACCGCGCACGAGCAGCTTCTCGCCCGCGTCGCGCAGCGCGAGCACGTCGCGGCCGGCGGGCACGACCGTGCCGGGCAGCTCGATCCGGATCGCGCGGTCGGCGCGCAGCTGCGCCTGCGCATCCTCGAGCGCCGACTCCGCTCGCCGGAGCCGGTCGTCATGCAGGTCGCGGTGCTTCGCGGCCGAGACTTGCGCCGACCGGGCCTTCAGCTTCATGACGGCGCGCGGCTCGCGCTTCTCGGCATAGGCCTTCCGCGCGACGCGCGATCGGCCGGCGAGCTGCAGCTCGGCCTCGACGCGCTCGCGGCGCTCGCGCCGCAGCTGCTGCTCGGCGTCGCGCACATCGCGCTCAGCCGCAGCCTGCTCGGCCTCGATCGCCGCGCGGTAGGTCGAGTAGGGGCCGTCGAAGGTGCGCAGGCTCGAGCCGGCGACCGGCGCCGCACCGTGCAGCTCGACGATGCGGTCGACGCGCTCGAGCAGCGCGACGTCGTGGCTGACGACGACGAGCGTGCCCCGCCAGGCACCGATCGCGTCGTGCAGCCGCGCGCGAGCGCGCGCGTCGAGGTTGTTCGTCGGCTCGTCGAGCAGCGCGATGTCGGCGCGCTGCAGCCGGATGGCCGCGAGCCCGACGAGCACCGCCTCGCCGCCCGAGAGCGACGCGACGGGCCGCCGCAGGAGGTCTGCGTCGCCGGCGAGCCCGAGCGCGGCGAGCTCGCCGAGCGCATCCGCCTCGATCCCCCACCGGTCGCCGACGGCGTCGAAGCGGTGCTCGGCGATGTCGCCGCGCTCGATCGCGGCGATCGCTTCGAGCACGGGGGCGATGCCGAGGGCGTCGGCGACGCTGCCGGGCTCGAGCGCGAGCTGCTGCGGCAGGGTCGCGACCGTGCCGTGCACGGCGAGCTCGCCCGAAGCGGGCGAGAGCTCGCCGGCGATGAGCCGCAGGAGCGTGGACTTGCCGGAGCCGTTGCGGCCGACGAGGCCCGTGCGGCCGTGGCCGAGCGCGCCGGTCACGGCGTCGAGCGCGACGGTGCCGTCGGGCCAGGCGAAGGAGACGCGCGCGAGCGCGATGGCGGTGTGTGCCAAGGGGAGACCTCCGAGAGCGTGGATGCGCTGACGGATGCGTCGACGGTGCGTGTGCCGTCGGGTCAGCGCGGGATCGCGGCTCCCGTGCTGTCGGTCATGCTCTGGTCTCCTCGAGCGAAGTGCGCCGGCGCTGACACCGCCGACGATTGCGCAGGCGACGGTACCGGAACCTCCGCGCATCGGCAACGGTCGGGCTCGCCGGGCTACCGTGGTCGCCATGACGCCAGACGAGGAGCTCGACGCCCTCGTCGACCGCGTCCCGCTCGGCGAGAGCCGCTTCGAGATCGACGGCCGCGCCTGGAGCATCACTCGTGTCGACCGCGCGGGCGGCCGCTCGAGCACGATCGACGGCGAGGAGCTCGGCGGCCGGGCGCGCATGAGCGCGAACGTGTGGCGCACGAGCGGCGGCACGCGGCTCAAGCCGTGCGAGATGCCGGCCGAGCAGGTGCTCGCGGTGCTGCGCGCGCTGCCGGAGCGCGACGAGCGCTGACCTGCCGCTGCGGGCAGGGCGGATCCGTCAGCGCGGCGGCTCGGGATCGGTCACGTCGGCGACCTGGGCGCCCAGGTGCGCGACGAGCGCATCGCCGTCGACCGTCGCTGCGACGCCGTGGTCGCCCGCGCCGATCGAGACGCGGCGGCCGAGGATCCGCTCGTCGGCGATCACCGGGAGCGGCGTCGTCGTGCCGAACGGCGTGATGGTGCCGCGGCGGAAGCCGGTGACCTCGAACGCGACGTCGGCGTCGGGCATCGAGAGCCGGTTGACGCCGAGCAGCTCGCGCAGCTTCGGCCACGCGATCGCGCGGTCTCCGGGCACGAGCACGAGCAAGTGGTCGCCCTCGCCGCGCCGCACGACCATCGTCTTCACGATGTCCGCGGGCTCGACCCCGCGAGCGGCCGCGGCCTCGGCGAGCGAGCCGACCCTGCCGTGCCGCGTGATCTCGTGCTCGAGCCCCGAGGCGGCGAGCGCGTCGAGGGCGGGGTTCGACTCAGGCATGCCCCGAGGCTACGCGGCGCGGCCGCCGCTCGCCGAGAGCGCCTCGACGAGCGATGCGGCGCTCGGCTGCGCCGCGATGCGCGCGACGCGCAGGCCGAGCGTCCGGCAGTCCTCGGCGGTCTGGTCGCCGATCGCGATCACCCGCACGTCGTGCGGCAGCTCGAGCCGCGCGACCTCTCGCGCGATCGAGCCGGAGGTGACGAGCACGGCGTCGAGGGGCGCGTCGCCGACCGCGTCGAGGAGCCGCTCGCGCGACTCGATCTCCGGCACGGTGCGATAGGCGACGACGTCCGTCACGCGCATGCCGTGCTGCCGCAGCCCGTCGGCGACCGTCGGCCGCGCGTCGAGCGCGCGCGGCCAGAGCGCGCTCCCCTCGCGGCTCGGCCACTCGGCGACGAGCCCGACAGCCGATTGCCGCGTCGGCACGAAGTCGACCGGCACGTCGCGCTCGCGCAGCGCCCCGGCCGTCGCGGCACCGACCGCCGCGACGCGCACCGAGCCCGGCAGCGGCGGCAGCACCGGCACCGCCGAGCGGCTCGTGACGACGAGCCAGTCGAAGCCGCCCTCCGCGAGCCGCGCGAGCGCGCGGCCGAGCGCATCCTGATCCTCGGCCGGCTCGATGCGCACGAGCGGCAGCACGAGCGGCTCGAAGCCCGCCGCCGCGGCGAGCCGGGCGACCTCGTCGCCCCAGCTGCCGCCGCGCGGGATCAGGACGCGCATCGCCGGTTCAGCTGCCCGAGCGCGCCTCGTGCACGAGGTCGGCCGCCCCACCCTCGAGCAGCTCGACGACCGCGCGCTCGGCGACGTCGCGCGCCGCCTCGGCGAGCTCGGCGGGCTTCGTCGAGTCGAGCGTGTAGGCGTGGGATGCGCTGAGCTTCTTCGAGCCGTCGGTCGCGTACGCCGAGGCGGTGAGGAAGAGCATCCCGTCGGCGACCTCCGCGTGCGCCGCGAGCGGAGCCGCGCAGCCGGCCTCGAGGCCGGCGAGCACGCGCCGCTCGGCGTCGGCGGCGGCGCGGGTCGACGCGTGGTCGGTGGGCGCGACGGCCTTCCGCGCCGCCTCGTCGCCCGCGCGGATCTCGACCGCGAGCGCGCCCTGCGCGGGCGCGGTCGGGAAGTCGATCACGTCGAGCACCTCGGTCGCGCGATCCTCGAGCCCGAGCCGCTTGAGGCCCGCGAGCGCGAGCACGACGGCGTCGAGGTCGGCATCCGGGCCCTGCGCGCGAGCGAGGCGCGTGGGCACGTTGCCGCGCAGGTCGACGACGTCGAGGTCGGGGCGCGCGAGCCGCAGCTGCGCCATGCGCCGCGGCGAACCGGTGCCGACCTTCGCGCCCTCGGGCAGCTCGGCGAAGGTGAGGCCGTCGCGCGCACACAGCGCGTCGCGGGCGTCCTCCCGCTTCGACACCGCGGCGAGCTCGATGCCCTCGGCGGGAGCCGTCGGGAGGTCCTTCATCGAGTGCACCGCGACGTCGACGCGGCCCTCGAGCAGCGCATCCCGCAGCGCCGAGACGAACACGCCCGTGCCGCCGATCTGCTGCAGCGACGAGCGGTCGGTGTCGCCCTTCGTCGTGATCGGCACGAGCTCGACCTCGGCGTCGAAGCGCTCGGCGAGCGCGCCGCACTGGGCCATCGCGAGCTCGGAGCCGCGCGTGCCGACCTTGAGCGCGCTCACAGCTGACCGCCGATCGAAACGGACCCACGTTCGGCAGCCGGACCCCAGATCTCGGGTCCGCGTACCGAAGCGGGGTCCGCGGAGCGGATCGGCCGCCCCCGCAGCGCCGCGCTCACGGCTGCAGCCCCGCGATCGCCGGCCGGAACCCGAGCCGCGGGTTCTCGCAGCAGCCGGGGCGGCACACGTCGTACCAGGGGTGGATCGACGTGACGGCCTTCCGCTCGGCGACCGGCCGGCCCTCGAGCCGCTCCTGCACGAGGTCGACGAGCGCGCCGACGTACTGGGGGTCGACGCCGGGCGTCGGGGCGCGGCGCACCCACAGCCCCGCCTCGGTCGCCGTCTCGATCGCCTCCTCGTCGAGGTCCCACATGACCTCCATGTGGTCGCTCACGAAGCCGAGCGGCACGATGACGACCGCCTTCCGGCCCTCCAGGGCCTCGATCGCGTCGTTGATGTCGGGCTCGAGCCACGGCTGCGAGGCGGGCCCCGAGCGCGACTGGTAGACGAGCTGCCACGCGACGCCCGGCGCCGCCTCGGCCATCACGTGCTCGGCAGCGGCGAGGTGCTGCGCCTCGTAGCCGCCGCCCGGCCCCCACTCGTGCAGGTCGGGTGCGCCCGAGCGCTCCGCGTCGGCGGTGGGGATGCTGTGGGTCGCGAAGAGCACCTCGACGTCGCTGTCGGCGAAGCCCGCCTCGCGCGCCTCGGCGACGCTCGCGCGCACGCCGTCGACGAACGGCGCGAGGAAGCCCGGGTGGTTGAAGAACTGCCGCACCTTGTCGATCTGCATCGACGACGCCAGGCCCGTCGCCTCGAGCGCGTCGGCCCAGTCCTCGCGGTACTGGCGGCACGAGGAGTACGACGAGTAGGCGGAGGTCGGGATGGCGAGGAGCTTCGAGGCGCCCGCGTCGGCCGCCTGCTGCAGCGCCTCGTCGAGGTAGGGCGCCCAGTTGCGGTTGCCCCAGTAGACGGGCAGGTCGAGGCCCGCCTCGGCGAGCGCCGCCTCGAGGGCGGCCTTGAGCTCGCGGTTCTGGTCGTTGATCGGGCTCACGCCGCCGAAGTGGCGGTAGTGGGTCGCGACCTCCTCGAGCCGCTCGTCCGGGATGCCGCGGCCGCGCGTGACGTTGCGGAGGAACGGCAGCACGTCGTCCTGCCCCTCCGGCCCGCCGAAGCCCGACAGCAGGATGCCGTCGTAGGCGACGGGCTCCTCGACGTGCTCGGGCCCGGCTTGCGCGGCCTCGGTCGCGCTCGGCACCGCGGCGCCGGGCTCGAGGTGCACGCCGGTCGCGGCGGGCGCCTTGGTCTCGCGGCGGCCCTGCTGCTCCGCCTGCTGCTGCTCCGGCTGGGCCTGCACGGCCGCGCCTCCGCAGCACCCGCCGCCGCAGCAGCCGCCCTGCGCCTGGCTCGATCCTGCCTGTGTCGACTCGCTCATGCGAGCACCTCCTCGATCTCGTCGATCGTGATCCGTCGGCCCGTGAAGAACGGGATCTCCTCGCGCACGTGCAGGCGCGCATCCACGGCCCGCAGCTCGCGCATCATGTCGACGAGCTCGACGAGCTCGTCGGATTCGAGCGGCAGGATCCACTCGTAGTCGCCGAGCGCGAACGCCGCGACGGTGTTCGCGACGACGCCGCGGTAGGCGGCGCCCGCGCGGCCGTGCTCGGCGAGCATGCGGCTGCGCTCCTCGGGCGCGAGCAGGTACCACTCGTACGAGCGGTTGAACGGGTAGACCGTCACCCACTGCTTCGGCTCGATGCCGCGGAGGAACCCGGGCACGTGCGACTTGTTGAACTCCGCGTCGCGGTGCACGCCCATCGCGCCCCACGTCTGCGTCGTGCCGGCGAGCTCGCGCGAGCGGCGCACGCGGCGCACGGCCGACTGCAGCGCCTCGGCGCCCGTCCCGGCGCCGGGCGTGCCGTGCATCCACACGAGCACGTCGGCGTCGGCGCGCATGCCCGAGACGTCGTAGATGCCGCGCGTCGTGATGCCCTCGGCCTCGAGCGCCGCGAGCTCGTCGGCGAGCGGCGCTCCGCCGGTGGTCGCGCCGCCGCGGCGGTGCACGCTCCAGATGGTGAACCCGTCGCCCAGCTGTCCTGCCTGCGGCGATGCCTGCTGCTCGCTCATGTCTCTCCTCGTCCGTCGGTCTCTGCAATGCCGGATGCGTCATCCGGCTCGGTCACGGCGGCCTCGTCGTCGAGGTCCTCGGTCCAGGGGGTGCCGGCGATCGCGAAGCGCTCGCGGCGGATGCGCAGGGCCGCTTCGCGCGCGTCGGGCACGACTTGCGCGAGCCCCGTGCCGGCGACGGCGGCGCCGACGACCTCGAGGTTCTCGTGCTCGGCGGCGGCGTCGCGGAGGGCCTGCTGGCGCCGCTTGGCGCCGACGATGGAGGAGGGCTGGCCCTGCTCCCAGCGCACGCGGGTGCTCGCGAGCGGCTGCGGGAGGTCGATGCCCAGGATCGCCTTCGCGTCCTCGAGCGCGAGCGCCGCCGCGGCGGCGTCGTCGAGCCCCTCGGTCGCGGGCGCCGCGACGCCCGAGCCGTACGAGAGGCGCACGACCTCGCGCCCCGCGGCCGCCTCGCGCAGCCACGGCCACTTCGCGCTCGAGTGGGTCATCGCCTTCGCGCGCACGCCAGCCGCGTCGGCGGCGACGAGCACGCCCGTCCCGCGCGGGTCGCCTTCGATCGCGCCGGAAGGGAAGACCAGCGTGACGAGCTCGACGGTGACGCCGGCCTCCCGTTGATCGAGTGGCCCGACGGAGTCGGGCGCATCGAGATCCGTCTCGATACGCGACCTTCGGTCGCTACTCGACGAGCGGGACGAGTCGCTACTCGACGAGCGGGACGAGTCGCTGCTCGACGAGCGGGAGGAGTCGCTGCTCGACGAGCGGGACGAGTCGCTGCTCGACGAGCGGGAGGAGTCGCTGCTCGACGAGCGGATGGAGCCGAGCACGCGGCGCGCCTCGCGCTCGGGGAGCGCGACGACGAGCGACGACGCGGCGAAGCTGCCCGCATCCGTCTGCACGCTCCAGCCGATCGCGGTCTTCGCGGCGGAGAGCACGCGCACGCCCGTGCGGAGCTCGGCGTGGTGCGCTCGCGCGCGCTCGGCGAGCGCCGCGGTGAGGCGGTGGATGCCGCCGCGGATGCCCTGCACGGCCGAGCCGGGCTTGCCGGCCTGCTTCGCGGAGCCGGCGCGCTCCTCGAGCACGAGCGCGACGGCGCCGGAGAGCGAGCCCGCGCGCGTGATGGCGTTGTTGAGCCCGGGGGCGACGACCGCGATGTCGAGCAGGTCGGGATCGGCGGAGTAGACGCCGCCCGCGAGCGGCGCGACGAGCCGGTCGAGCGCCTTCCGCCCCATGCGGCGGCGCACGAGCGGGCCGAGCGCCTCGTCCTTGCCGATCTTGAGCACGGGCATGAGCCGATCGGCGTAGGCGCGCACCGCTCCGCCCCAGCCGAGGGCGTCGATGACGTCGCGCGCGAGCGGCACGGCGGGGATCCCGAGCAGCGTCTGCTTCGGCAGCGGCACCGCGCGCCCCGGCAGCTGCAGCCACGCGCCCGCGGGGTTCGGGCTCACGATGTCGTCAGCGAGCCCGAGCTCCGCCGCGAGCTCGGCGACCGCGCCGCCGCGGGTCGCGAACGACTCCGCGCCCGCGTCGAGGGCGAGGCCGTCGACCTCGATGCCGCTCGCGACGCCGCCGAGCCGCTCGGAGGCCTCGAGCACGAGCACGCGGTAGCCGCGGCCCGCGAGGTCGTGCGCGACCGTCAGGCCCGCGACGCCCGCGCCGACCACGATCGTGTCGTGGGTCGGCGCACCGGCGTGGGCGGACGCATCCGCCGCCTGCACGTGCGCGCGGTCGTCGGTCACCGCGCGTGCACCGCCTGCACGATGCGCGTGAGCACCTCGGGGTCGGTCGTCGGCGGCACGCCGTGGCCGAGGTTGAACACGTGCGCGCGGGCGACGGAGCCCGCGAGCATCACGTGATCGATCGCGGCGACGATGATCTCCCACGGTGCGCCGAGCACGGCCGGGTCGAGGTTGCCCTGCACCGTCACGTCGGCGCCGATGCGCTCGAGCGCGACGTCGAGCGGCACGCGCCAGTCGACGCCGATCGCGTCGACGTCGAGGTCCATCGCGCCGTAGAGCTCACCGGCTCCGACGCCGAAGTGCACGAGCGGCACGCGGGTGCCGGATGCGTCGGCCAGGTCGCGCACGCGGTCGAGCGCGAGGCGCGACGCGGGGGCGACGTGCTCGCGGTACTGCTCGAGCGGCAGCGAGCCGGCCCACGAGTCGAACAGCTGCGCGGCGCTCGCGCCCTCCTCGACCTGGGCGCGGAGGAATCGGCCGGTGACGTCGGCGGCCCAGCGGCTGAGGGCGTCCCACGCCTCGGGGTGGGCGCGCATGAGGGTGCGGGCCTCGAGGTGGTCCTTCGAGGGGCGGCCGGCGACGAGGTAGGCGGCGAGCGTGAACGGGGCGCCGGCGAAGCCGATGAGCGGGGTCGAGCCGTCACCGATCTCGGCGAGGCCGGCGATCGTCTGCCGCACGCCCTCGCGGACGGGCTCGAGCGCCGTCTCGAGCGCCACCGGGTCGTTGGCGACGAGCCGGGCGACGTCGTCGGGGGTGCGGATGGGGTCGGCGACGACGGGGCCGACGCCCGGCGCGATCCTCACGTCGACGCCCGCGAGCTTGAGCGGCACCATGATGTCGCTGAAGAAGATCGCCGCGTCGACGCCGTGGCGGCGGACGGGCTGGAGCGTGATCTCGCTCGCGAGCTCGGGCACGAGGCACGTGTCGAGCATGTCGCGGTCGGGGCCGTCGGTGCGCGCTCGCAGCTCGCGGTACTCCGGGAGCGAGCGGCCCGCTTGCCGCATGAACCACACCGGGGTCGTCTCTGGGCGATCGCCGCGGTACGCGCGGACGAGCGGCGAGGCGCCGGTGCGCGTGTTGAGCGGGTGGTTCTCGGGCAGGGCGGTCACCCCTCCATCATCCCACGTGGGCGCCTCGCCGACCTGGCCCTGGCTGTGCGCCAGCCATGAGGGTGCGGGCGCCGCCGATGAGGTCGCGACTACTCGCCGAGCGCGCGCGCGTCGATCTCGAAGCCCTGTGCCCGGAGGCGCTCGACGAGCACGTCGCCCATCGCGGTCGCGGGCGTGAGCACGCCGCCGCGCCGGCTGCAGCGCTCGCCGTCGACCACGAGCGCGAGCGCCGCCTCGCCGAGCATCACCGAGGTCGCCGCGTAGCCGGGGTCGCCCTGCGCCGCGAAGACCGCCTCGAGGCGGTCGCCGCGCTCGGTGCGCGCCGAGGTGACCATCCGGAAGTGCCCGCGCTCGCGCACCTCCGCCGACGGTCCCTCGCCGGGCGCGGGCAGCGCCGCGTCGGCGAGGCGCCGGACCCCCGGCGTCGCCATCGCCGCGGCGAGCGCCGTGACGCCGGCCGCGAGCGCCGCGGCGCGCAGCTTGCCGCGCGCGCCGCGGCCGGTCGGCACGATCTCGCGGTAGCGGAACCCCTCGCCGTAGCCGCGGTCCCGCAGCGCGTGCGAGCGCAGCACGAGGCGGGTGTTGTACGAGGCCATCACGAACGGGGCTGCCCACTCCCCGGTCTCGGCGTCGCGGAAGTGCCGCGACGCATCCGCCGCCTCCCGCACCGGCACGCCGCCCGTGAGCGCGGCGGGGTCGGCGAGGATCGCCCGCAGCCGCGAGTCGCGCTGGGCGCGCTCGAGCTGCGCGCGGAGCGAGTCGATCGTGCCGCCGCTGATGCCGCCCGAGAGCTCGCGCACGCGCAGGGTCGTGTCGGTGAGACCGCCCGCGCCGAGCTCGGCCGCGAGTGCGGCGAGCTCGTGCACCGAGAGGTCGGAGGGCACCGAGTCGAAGCCGCTCGAGACGACGAGCCGCGCGCCGCTCGCCTCCGCGCGCTCGTGGCAGCGGTCGATGAGCTCCCGCACGAAGAGCACCTCGCCGGTGAGGTCGAGGTAGTCGGTGCCGGCGTCGGCGCACGCCTCGGCGAGCGGCAGCCCGTGCCGGAGGTAGGGGCCGACGGTGCTCACGACCACGCGCGAGCGATCGGCGAGCGAGCGCAGGCTCGCGGGGTCGCCGCTGTCGGCGAGCGCGAGCAGCCAGCCCGCAGCCGACGGCCCGAGCCCGGCTCGCACGCGCTCGAGCCGCTCGATCGAGCGGCCCGCGAGGCCGACGCGCAGGTCTGCGGGCGCGGCGGCCGCGAGGTGCTCGGCCACGAGTCGACCGACGAAGCCGGTCGCGCCGTAGAGGATGAGGTCGAGCTCGCGCATGCCGCCAGCGTGACGGCCCCGCCTCGCGGTGCGCTGTGCGATCGCTGACGGCGGACAGCGGACTCGGAGCGGGGTACAGCGGCGCGGTAGGATGCTCTGGTGCTCATCTGCCTGACGGCGAGTCACAAGAACGCCGACTTCGACGCCCTCGAGGCGCTGTCGTCCGCCGACGCCTCCGCCCTCCCCAGCTCCTTCGCCGCCCACCCCGCGGTCGACGGCGCCGTCGTCATCTCGACGTGCAACCGCTTCGAGGTCTACCTCGACGTCGACGCCGACGAGCACGAGGAGGCCGCCGGCATCGCGCAGGGCGCCGCCGCCGACGCGCTCGGGTTCCACCGCCCCGAGACGCTCCAGCCGCTCGTCGACACCCGCGCCGCGGAGCACCTCTTCTCGGTCGCCGCGGGCCTCGAGTCGGTCGTCATCGGCGAGGGCGAGATCGCCGGCCAGGTGCGGCGCGCGCTCGCCTCGGCGCAGGAGGCGGGCACGACCTCCGCGCACCTCGAGCGGCTCTTCCAGCGTGCCTCCGAGACGCAGCGCAGCATCAAGAACCGCACCGGCCTCGGCGAGGCGGGCCGCTCGATCGTGCGCCTCGCGCTCGACCTCGCGAGCGCTCGCGTCGACCTGACCGGTGCGCGCGTGCTGCTCGTCGGCACCGGGCGCTTCGCCGGCGTCTCGCTCGCCGAGCTGCGCCGCCGCGGCGCGGAGCACATCGAGGTGTGGAGCCCGTCGAACCGCGGCGAGGGCTTCGCCCGCAGCCACGCGATCGGCTACGTCGACCCGCGCGACGCCGCGCTCGCCGCCGCGAGCGCGGACGTCATCGTCACCTGCACGAGCTCCGACCAGCACGTCGTCGACGCCGCCCTGCTGCGCGCGGGCCGCGAGCGGCTCGCCGCGACCCACGCCTTCCCGGGCGCGAGCGCCGACGTGCACGACGCATCCGTCTGCCCGATCGGCCACGAATCGCCGGCGAGCTGCCCCGTGCACTCGAGCACCGAGGACGCGGAGGCGTGCCCCGTCGAGCACGGCCGCGCCGCGCAGCTCGTCGTCGACATGGGCATGCCGCGCAACGTCGACCCCGACGTCGCGACCGTGCCGGGCGTCGAGGTGCTCGACCTCGAGACGATCCGCATCCACGCGCCGCTCGAGCACCTCACCGCGACCGAGGACGCGCGCGATCTCGTGCGCAAGGCCGCGCGCCGCTTCGAGCGCGGCACCGCCGAGCACCAGGTGGGCTCGGCGATCGCGACGCTCCGCGAGCACGTCGAGGACGCGCTCGAGGCAGAGCTCGCGCGCATCGGCAAGCGCGGCACCGAGGCGGAGCGCAAGCTCGCCGAGCAGGCGCTGCGCCACTTCGCGGGCGTCGTGCTGCACAAGCCGACCGTGCGCGCCCGCCGGCTCGCGGCCGAGGGCCGCCACGACGAGCTCCTCTCGGCGATCGACGCGCTGCTCGGCGACGACTCCGCCGCGTGACCCGGCTCGAGTCGGGCGACGAGCCGACGACCGGCTCCCACGGCATCCTGCCGCCCGCCGGCGTCGAGACCGATCCGCGCGAGACCGGGGGCGAGGCGCCCGAGCGGCGCCGCCGACTCGTCGACATCGCGCCGCTCAAGGCGAGCAAGGCGTTCGCCCGCCTGTGGATCGGCACCGCGATCAGCGGCATCGGCGCGCAGATGACGATCGTCGCCGTCGGCCTGCAGATCTTCGACATGACCGGCAGCACCATGATGGTCGCGCTCGTGGGCGGCATCGCGCTCGCGCCCATGATCGTCGCGGGGCTCTGGGGCGGCATGCTCGCCGACGCCTTCGACCGCCGCGCGCTCCTCATCGCCTCGAGCCTCACCGGCTGGGCCGCGGTGCTCGGGCTCGTCGCGCTCTCCGCGTGGGACGCGTCGCTCATCGCGGCGGGCGAGCGCGCGCACGTGTGGCCGTTCTACGTGCTCACGACGATCAGCACCGTCGCGGCCACGATCTCGGGAGCGACGCGCTCGGCCGTCACCCCGCGCATCCTGCCCGCCCACCTCATCTCCCGCGCCGCCGCGCTCAACGGCATCTCGTTCGGCACGATGCTCACCGTCGGTCCCGCCGCGGCGGGCGTGCTCGTCGCGACGGTCGGGCTGCCGATCACGTTCGCGATCGACGCGGTGCTCTTCACCGCCGGCTTCCTCGGCATCATCGGCCTGCCGAAGCTGCCGCCGCTCGGCGCGGTGTCGAAGCCCGGCCTCGAGTCGCTGCGCGAGGGCTGGCGCTTCCTCAAGCACGCTCCGAACATCCGCATGTCGTTCCTCGTCGACATCATCGCGATGACGTTCGGCCGCCCCTTCGCGCTGCTGCCCGCCGTCGGCGCCCTCGCGATCGGCGGCGGCCCCGTCACGGTCGGCGTGCTCACCGCGGCCGCCGCGATCGGCACCCTGCTCGCGAGCCTGTTCTCCGGGCCCGTCGCGCACGTGCACCGGCACGGCGTCGCCATCGCGCGCGCGATCACCGTCTACGGATGCTTCGTCGGGCTCGTGGGCGCCGTCATCCTCGCGATGACGCTCGGCCTGGGCGGCGAGGTCGGCCCCGACTGGACGCAGGTCGCGTGGCCCGCGCTCATCGTCGCCGCGATCGGCATGGCGGGCATGGGCGCGAGCGACGAGATCAGCGCGATCTTCCGCTCGACGATGATGCTCACCGCGACGCCCGACGACATGCGCGGCCGCACGCAGGGGCTCTTCCAGGTCGTCGTCGCGGGCGGGCCGCGCCTCGGCGACCTCTACGCCGGCGCCGTCGCGAGCCTCGTCGCGCTGTGGGCGCCGCCGCTGTTCGGCGGGCTGCTCATCGTCGCGCTCATCGCCGTCGTGACGCGCTCGCAGCGCTCGTTCCTGGCCTACGACGCGCGCCACCCCACGCCGTAGCGGATCGGCGCCGCCACCGCCGAGCACGACATCCTGGCGCTGAGCCAGGGATGCGAGAAGGCTCAGGCGGCCCTGCGTCCCGACCGACGCAGTCGGCGTTACCGTGACCGCGAAGGGCATTCACGAAGTGGGGGTCCCATGCGTCACGAGCAGGCTCAGCAGGTCGAGCCGCCGCCCCTGCTGCACGACGAGCTCGCGTCGGTCTCGGCGCCGACCCAGGCATGGTCGCGCCGCGACGGCACCATGGGCGGCCACCCGATCCACGGGCTGTTCCACGGCGACTGGCGCTTCGCGCGGGCCGTCGAGCTGCGCCTCGACGGCGCACCGATCGAGCACCTCGCCACCTCGAGCGCTGGCGACTGGGCGCTCATCCGCGGCATCGCACCCGCCCGCGACGACGAGCCGGGCGATGCGCGGATCGCGGTCGAGCGGATGCGCGAGGTCAGCCCGGGCGCGGTGCTCGAGCGCGCGACGGTCGTGAACGGCCGCGACCTGCCGATCGGCGTGCGCATCGAGCTCGCGATCGACGTCGCCTTCTGCCCGATCGACGCCGTGCGCGAGGGGCGCGACGGCGCCGTCCCGGTGCACCTCTCGATCGAGGGCGACGATGCGGTCGTGACCGACGGCATCCGCACCCTCCGCGTGCGCAGCCGCGCGGGTACGGTCGCGATCGCCGACGGCCGCGTCGTCGTGGATCACCGAGCGATCGTGCAGCCGCACGACTGGGCCGGGCTCTCGGTCGAGCTGCTGCTCGACGACGCCTCGCTCGCCGTGCGGGGCGCGATCGTCGACGAGCCGAGCCCCGGCCTCGCGCCGACCGGCCGTCCCGCGCTCGACCGCTGGGGAGAGCGAGCGGTGGCCGACCTCGAGGACCTCCTGCTCGACGTCGGCAGCGGCCCCGTGCTCGCCGCCGGCGCGCCGTGGCGGCTGACGATGGTCGCGCGCGACGCGCTGAGCGCCGCGCGGATGCTGCTGCCGCTCGACACCGCGCTCGCCGAGGCCACGCTCCGCACGCTCGCCGCGCGCCAGGGCGTGCAGCACGACGGCCGCACGGGCGAGGAACCGGGCCGCATGATGCACGAGCTCTCGCCGCACCGCCCCGAGGGCGCGCGCGAGGGGGTCGAGCTCCCTCCCTCGTTCACCGACTCGATCGACGCGACGCCGCTGTGGATCGTGCTGCTGCACGACGCGTGGCGCGCGGGCCTGCCGCTCGAGACGGTGCGCGAGCTGCGCCCCAGCCTGCACGCGGCGCTCGGCTGGCTGCGCCAGCAGGTCGGCGACGGCTTCCTCGCCCTGCCGGGCGGCGACGCCGCCGTCGGCGACGGGCCCGAGCTGCCGCGCGATGCCGAGGGCGTGCCGGCCGAGGGGCCTGTCGCGACCGCGCGGCTGCAGGCGCTCGCCTGCCGCGCGGCAGTGGGCGGCAGCGCGCTCCTCGAGGCGCTCGGCGACGACGGCGCACCGTGGGTGGAATGGGCCGAGGGACTCCGCCGCCGGTTCCGTACCGCGTTCTGGGTGGTTCGCGGGCAGGATCGCCATCCCGTGATGGCGATCGACGGAACCGGCGCGCGGCTCGACTGGCTCTCGGCCGATCTCGCGCACCTCATCGGCTCGACCCTGCTGTCGCGCGACGAGGAGCGGACCGTCGCCGGGCTGCTGCTCGACGAGCGCCTCTCGTCGGGATTCGGTCTCCGCTCGATCGCGGTCGACGCGCCCGGCTACTGGCCGCTCGCGTGGAACGGCGGCGCGATCCGGCCGCACGACACCGCGGTGGCGATCGAGGGCCTGCTGCGGACCGGGTTCGACGACGTGGCGCGCCGGCTCGCGGAGCAGCTCGAGCGGGCGGCGGATGCGTTCCACGGCTCGATGCCGGAGCGGTACGCGGGGTACGGGGTCGCCGACGCGAGCGCTCCCGTGCCGCTGCCGGGCGCCGGTGCGCCCAACGCCCGGAGCGCTGCGGCGGTCGCACCCGTCTGGCAGGCGCTCGGTGACCGGAGGGCCGAGCACGCAACGCGCCGCGAGCGTCACCTGCACGCCGTCGAGCCGCTCCCGACGATCGCCGTGCCGGCGCAGGCGGCCTCCGGCGGCACGCGGTTCACGAGCGGCGACACCTCGCCGCGCCGCGCGCACGTGCGACTCATCGACGGCGGTCGGCCGCCCTCGATCTAGGCTCGCGCTCGGCCGATCCGAGGATCTCGAGCCGTCGAGAGGGGCGGCCTGTGGCCGCCCCTCTCGATTGCTCGATCCTGGGCGCTCAACCCTTCGCGGAACCGGCCAGCAGGCCTCTCACGAAGTAGCGCTGGAGGCTGAAGAACACGATGAGCGGGATGATGAGCGAGACGAAGGCGCCTGCCGTGAGCCGCTCCCAGTTCTCGCCTCGCGATCCCGCGAGCTCGGCCAATCGCTGGGTCAATGGCGCGGTATCCGGTGTGCCGGTCGAGAACACGAGCGCTACGAGCAGATCGTTCCAGACCCAGAGGAACTGGAAGATCGCGAACGACGCGATCGCCGGCATCGCGAGCGGCAGGATGATGCGGAAGAAGATCTGCCCGTGGCCCGCGCCGTCGACGCGCGCCGCCTCGATCACATCCGCGGGGATCGCCGAGATGAAGTTGTGCAGCAGGAAGATCGCGAGCGGCAGGCCGAAGATCGCGTGCGCGATCCACACCGGCAGGAACTGCCGCTCGCTGATGAACGGCACCGCCTCGTGCAGCGCTGTCTGGAACGGCTGCAGGAACGTGACGAACAGCTGCAGCAGCGGGATGAGCGCCATCTGCAGCGGCACGATCTGCAGCGCGAAGACGATCACGAACAGCGTCGACGAGCCCTTGAACTTCACCCACGCGAACGCGTACGCCGCGAGGCACGCGAGCACGAGCGGGATGATCGTGCCCGGGATCGCGATCGCGAGCGAGTTCACGAAGTACTCGCCGAGCTGCGGCGAGGATGCCGACTCCGAGAAGAGCACCTCGCTGTAGTTCGCGAGCGTCAGCTGCGGGTCGGAGAAGAACGTCCACCAGCCGGTCGTCTGGATCTGGCCCGCCGGCCGGAACGACGACAGCAGCAGGCCGAACGTCGGGATCGTCCAGACGACGGCGATCACGAGCGCCGCGATCGTCGCCCATGGGCTCGTCAAGCGCTTCTTGACGCGATCAGCGCGCGTCTGCACCGCAGGCGCGACCTCGTCGGGTGTGACCTCGGGGTCGGGGGTGAATGCGACGGAGCTCATCGGATCGCCTTCTGCTGGTTGAGGACGCGGATGTTGTAGATGACGATCGGCATCACCATGACGAACAGGATGAGCGCGAGCGCTGCGCCCCGACCGGGCTCGCCGGAGCGGAACGCCTGCGTGTACATCTCGTTCGCGACGACGGAGGTGCTGAAGTTGCCCGCGGTCATGGTCCGCACGATGTCGAAGACCTTGAGCGTCGCGATCGAGATGGTCGTGACGACCACGACGATCGACGTGCGGATGCCGGGCACCGTGACGTTCGCGAACCGCTGCCACGGGTTCGCGCCGTCGATCTGGGCTGCCTCGAGCTGCTCGGTCGGGACGCCCTTGATCGCGGCAGAGAGCACGACCATCGCGAAGCCCGTCTGGATCCAGATCATGACGACGATGAGCGCGAGGGTGTTCCACGGGCTGTTCTGCAGGATCTGCTGCGGCTCGCCGCCCAACCACACGATGATCTGGTTGACGAGGCCGATCTGCTCCTGCTCGGGGCCGCGATAGGCGTACATGAAGCGCCAGATGATGCTCGCGCCGACCATCGAGATGGCCATCGGCATGAAGACGAGCATCTTGTAGACGCGCTCCCCGCGACTCTTGTCGATGAAGACCGCGTAGGCGAGGCCGATCGCGGTCGACAGCAGGGGCACGAGGATGACCCAGACCACGGTGTTGGCGAGCGTGACGAGCGCTTCGGGCTGCGTGAACATCCAGACGAAGTTGTCGAGGCCGTTGAACGAGCCGGTCTTGTCGGTGAACGCGAGCAGCGTCGTGCGGATCGCCGGGTAGACGAGCCCGACGGTCAGCAGGAGCGCGGCGGGCAGGAGGAAGACGAGCATCGGCTTCGAGTCGTCGTCCCGGTCGGCGAGGTAGCCGAGGACGCCGACGATGCTCAGCGCCGACGCAGCCGCCCACGGCCACACGCCCGCGGACTGCTCCTGGCCCGCGTCCAGCACGAGTGCGACGACCACGACCGCTGCGGCGGCGAGCAGCCACGCGATGAGTCGGGCGCTGCGGCGCACGCGGGCGGGCAGGAACGCGATCGCGGCGGTCGCGAGGAGCGCGCCGGCGAGCGGCCAGCCCACGATCGTCGCGGCGAGCACGAGCGCGGGGGTGATCCAGTCCAGCGTCGGGATCTGCTCGGCCGACCGGGCGACGAGCACGAGCGCGACGACGATCGCCGCACCGATGCCTCGCAACACGCCGCTGCGCACGGCGGGGCTCGCCCGCTGCAGCAGGCGGTCGAGCAGCCACTGCAGCACGACGATCGCGACGCCGGCGACGCCGACGGCGATCGCCGCGTTCGTGAGCGCCTGCGTCATCCACGGCGCCGTGCCGTACAGCAGGCGCGCGAGGAGCGCGAGGAGGGCGAAGGCCGCGACGAGGATGATGCGTGGTCGCAGCCCCGTGCGCCAGCCCGCCCCCCGCGGCTTGTCCTCCGGCCTGTCGAGGAAGGCGAGCAGCAGCGCCACCACGGCGCCGAAGGCGGCGAGGCCGACGAGCACCTGCAGCACCTTGCCGACGAGATCCATCGTGGTCATGCGTCATCCCATCCGTTCATGGCTCCCGGCGGGATGCGGGTGCGGGGGCCGCGTCGCGACCCCCGCATCCGCATCCGCTCTCGACTACGGCCAGCTCGACTCGATCTGGCTGAGCACGGTCGCCGTGTCGGCACCCGAGACCCAGTCGACCATGCCGCTCCAGAACGTGCCGGCGCCGACCGCGCCCGGCATCAGGTCGGAGCCGTCGAACCGGAACGTCGTCTCCGGGTCCTGCAGCGTCTCGACCGCGGACTGCAGCAGCGGGCTGCTCGCGTTGGCGGGGTCGAGACCCGAGTTCGCGGAGATGACGCCGCCGAGGGAGACGCGGCTGTTGGCCCACGTGTCGCTCGAGAGGAACGTCTGCACCGCCACGACCTCCTCGTCGTCGCTGAACGCGCCGACGAACTCGCCGCCGCCCGTGACTGCGGCCGCGTCGGCCTCGGTACCCGGCAGGACGAAGGCCCAGACGTCGCCGTCCTCGGCGACGGTGGTCCCCTCGGGCCAGAAGCCCTCGTAGAACGAGGCCTGGTGGTGCATGCCGCACTCGCCGTCGATCACCGGCAGGCCGGCCTCGCCGAAGTCGGTCGTCGCGATCGTCGACACGTCGCCGATGCCGCCGTTGACGTACTCCGGGTTCCTGATCAGGTCGCCGACGCGATCCACCGCCTCAGCGATCTGCGGGTCGTCGAACGGGATCTCGTGCGAGATCCACTGGTCGTAGACGTCCGGGCCGTGCAGGCGCAGGACGTAGTCCTCGATCCAGTCGGTGCCGGGCCAGCCCGTCGCCTCGCCGGAACCGAAGCCCACGCACCACGGCGTCGTGCCCGACTCGGCGATCGTCGCGGTCAGCTCATCGAGCTCGTCGAGCGTCGTCGGCACCTCCCAGCCGTTCTCCTCCCAGAGGGAGGGCTGGTACCAGACGTAGCCCTTGACCGACGCCATGAGCGGTGCGGCGTAGAACGTGCCGTCGACCGTGCCGTAGTTGCGCCAGTCCTCGGTCCAGAACTCCTCGGCGTTCGCCGCGACGCTCTCGGGCGCGGGCAGCAGGCTGCCGGTGCCCGCGATCGACGCGAGCAGGCCCGGCTGCGGGAAGATGGCGAGGTCGGGCGGGTTGCCGCCCTGGACGCGCACGTTGATCTGCGCCTCGAACTCCGCCGAGCCCTCGTAGACGACGTCGATGCCGGTGCACTCTTCGAACTCGGCCCACGACTCGTTGAGACGGTTGGCCTCCTCGTCGAGGATCGTGCCGTAGACGTTGACCTCGGCGCCGTCGAAGGTGCCGTAGTCGGCGTAGGCCTCGCAGCCCTCGGCGGCAGCGCCGGTGCTGCCGGGCGCCTCCGACGCGCCGGGCTCTGCGTCGCCGACACACCCGGTGAGGGCGAGTGCCGCGACGCCCGCGATGCCGAGCGGCACCGCGATCCTGCGTGCGTGCTTCACGTGAACTCCTTCGCTCAAACTCAGCGGATGAGCACGTGCCGCGAACCGACGCGCACGGCGGCGTGCTCGAAACCGGAACCGGTTCCACTTCGAGCGACCGTAGCGCACCCCGCCACAGGATGCACTCAGGAACGATGTTTCGATTCGGCAACGATCCGCACGGCCAATCGTTGGCGGAACGCGGCCGCGCGGCTATGGTCGGAACCGGTTCCGATGATCGAGGCGGTCACCCGCCCGGGGCGCGAGGAGGCGACCGTGCCGAGGCTCGACGACGTCGCCCGCGCTGCGGGCGTCTCGAAGGCGACCGCGTCGCGCGCGCTCTCGGGCGCATCCGGGGTCGCTGTGGGCACGCGCGAGCGGGTGCAGCGCATCGCGGATGAGCTCGGGTTCCGGGTCTCCGGTGCCGCGCGACGGCTCGCCACGGGCATGACCCGCACGATCGGCGTGCTCACACCGTCCGTCAACCGCTGGTACTTCGGCAGCGTGCTGCACGGCATCGCGCACGCCGCCGATGCGCACGATCACGACGTGCTGCTCTACGACCTCGGGGCGTTCGGGAAGGGCGGGCACGAGAAGTTCGAGCGCTTCATGACGCGCGGCGAGGTCGACGGCCTCGTGACGATCACGTGGAGCCTGGTCGGCGGCGACCTCACGCGGCTCGCCGACCTCGGCATCCCCGTCGCGACCGTCGGGGAGCCTACGGAGCACACGCGGTCGTTCGCGCTCGACGACGGCGCCGCCGGCGAGCAGGCCGCCGAGCACCTCGTGCGGCTCGGCCACACCGACCTCCTGCACCTCGCCGCCGCGCCCGAGGTGCAGCCGTTCGGAGCCTCCTCCTCCGATCGGCGAAAGCGGGCGTTCGAGCGCGTCTCGGCGCGGCACGGGCTGCGGATGCGACCGGTCCGGACGGTGCCGACCACGCTCGAGGGCGCACACGCCGTCGTGCGCGAGATCATCGATCGCGCCGACCGCCCCTCGGGCATCGTCGCCGGCACCGACGAGGTCGCGATGGCGGTGCTGCTCGCCGCGCACCAGCTCGGCATCCGCGTGCCCGAGGAGCTCTCGGTCATCGGCGTCGACGACGTGCCGGCCGCCGCCGCCTTCGGCCTCACGACCATCCGGCAGGACCCGGCGCAGCACGGGGAGGACGTCGTCTCGTGGATCATGGCGGCGCTCGACGACCCCGACGACGAGCCGGACCGCAGCCACACGGCGTACTCCCCGGTGCTCGTCGTGCGCTCCTCGACCGCGCCGCCGAGCTGACGCGCCCCGCGCTACTCCGCCTGCACCCGGTCGTAGGCCGGCTGCCGCAGCCGGTGCGCCCATTCGTACTCGCGTGCTCCGGGCAGCAGCCGTCGGCCCGCGTCGAAGCGCAGCAGCGGGTCGAGCGGGCCCGGGCTCCGCCGCAGCTCGAGCTGGCCGAACCGCCGCCACGCACCGCGCGAGCGGGCGACGAGCAGCTCGAGCCGCCACGGCTCGTCGGCGAGCCGACCGGCGAGCGCGTCGGGATGCGGCGGCAGATCCCTGGGAGCGATCGTGCGAGCGGCGAGCAGCACCGGCCCGGTCGGCGCACGGTACGGGAGGATCGTGTGCAGGTGCGCGCGGGAGGGCGAGCGGTGCGCGCGGAGCAGGAATCGCCAGGGCCACCCGACGCCGGTCGAGGCGAGCTCGATGTCGGCCGGTCCCGCCGGGCCGTCGAAGCGCACCGCGAGGCCGATGACGTCGGGGAGCGGCGCGGGCACGCCCACTGAACGGGAGGCGCGGGCGATGACGGGCAGCGGTTCCGGCGCCGCCTCGTCGAGCCAGACGACGCCGGTGCGGATCGGGCTGCCGGCGAGGCGGATCTCGCCGTGCAGCACGACGCCGTGCGGATGCACGGGATGCGGTCGTCGCACCGCCGCGAGCGTCGCGAACGCCGCGCCGAGCGCGCGCCCGGCGACGCCGGCGATGGTCGCCGCGGCGGCCGCGGGGGCCGAGCCCGGCGGCGACGTCGGCGAAGCGCTCACGTCGACGACATCATCAGGCTGACCATCGCGGCCTGCACGGCCTCGATCGAGCGGTGCACCTCTCGGCTCGCCCACGAGCGCTCGGCGAGCTGGGCGCCGCGCGCGAGCAGCGGCTCGCGCGGCCGGTCGGGGAAGATGGGCGGCAGCGCCTCGGCCCCGTGCAGGATCGCGAGCGCCGCGCCGACCGTCGGGTCGTCAGCGCCGTCGAGCACCTCGATCGCGCGCGCCTGCAGGGCGTCCTCGACGTCGCGGCGCTCGCCGCGCTCCCACCGCTCGCGCCAGCGGATGCCGAGGAAGCGGTCCTCCTCGCGCGCGAGCACGCCGGCCGCGGCGAAGTCCTCGAGCAGCTCCCTGCGCACTCGGCTCGTCGGCGCGCTGCGACCGCCCCAGCCGGCGACGACGCTGAGCGCTTGCGACGGGGCCGCGCCGTCGATCCGCTCGACGAGCGGCTCGAGGTGCGGGTTCGTCGTGCCGCTCGCCGCGACGAGCACCCCGGGCTCGCCACCGGGCTCGCCGTGCGCGACCACGCGCATCCGCCCGTCGACGACGAGCTGCGCGAGCGCGGCGCCGGCGATCGCGATCCCGAGCGACGAGTCCTCGATGAGGGGCGAGCCCTCGTCGTCGTCGATGGCGAGCAGCAGCACCGCCTCGGGGATCGTCAGCGCCATGGCCCCACGGTACGCCGTGGAGTCGCGGCGCGCACCCGTCGGGCGCGCAGCGTCAGCGGTTCATCGCTGCGTCGCCGCGGCGCTTGAGAACATCCTGCGGCAGGTCGGGGAAGTCGCGCTCCCAGCGGGTGAGCCACGTGAGGCCGAGGAAGCGCCGCGCCCGCTCCCCTTGGAGCGCACGGTGCGGGTAGTGGACACTGTCACGATGCAGGAACTCGCGATCCTCGCGATCGTCGTCATCGTCGCCCTCGCGTTCGACTTCACCAACGGATTCCACGACACCGCCAACGCCATGGCGCCGTCGGTGGCGACCGGTGCGCTCAAGCCGAAGCCGGCCGTCGCGCTCTCGGCGTCGCTCAACCTCGTGGGCGCCTTCCTCTCGATCGAGGTGGCCAAGACCGTCGGATCGGGGATCGTCGACCTGACCGGGGTGGACGGCGAGAGCCTCATGCTCATCGTGCTGTGCGGGCTCACCGGCGCGATCGTCTGGAACGTGCTGACGTGGCTCTTCGGGCTGCCTTCCTCGTCGAGCCACGCGCTCTTCGGCGGTCTCATCGGCGCGACGATCGCGGCGCTCGGCGTGACCGGCGTGCTGTGGGGCGGCGTCGCGCAGAAGATCCTCATCCCCGCGCTGCTCGCGCCCGTCATCGCGGGCCTCGTCGCCTTCTGCGGCACGTGGCTCGTGCAGCGGGTGACCGCCAACTTGAGCGAGCGCGGCGAGCAGCGCGGCTTCCGCCTGGGCCAGATCGGCGCGGCGTCGCTCATGTCGCTCGCGCACGGCACGAACGACGCGCAGAAGACGATGGGCGTCATCTTCCTCGCGCTCGTCGCGCACGGCTCCCTCGACCCCGACGCCGACATGCCGCTGTGGGTGCGGGTGGTCTGCGCCGTCGCGATCGCGGCGGGCACCTACATGGGCGGCTGGCGCGTCATCCGCACGCTCGGCAAGGGCATCGTCGACATCTCGCCGAGGCAGGGCATGTCCGCCGACTTCTCGAGCGCATCCATCATCCTCACCTCGAGCCACCTCGGCCTGCCGCTCTCGACGACCCACGTCGCCTCCGGCTCCGTGATCGGCTCGGGCCTCGCGCGCACCGACGCGAAGGTGCGATGGTCGGTCGCCCGCCGGATGCTCATCGCGTGGCTCATCACGCTGCCCGCGTCGGGCGCGATCGGCGCGCTGTGCTTCGTCATCTCCGGCCTCTTCGGCCACCTGTGGGGCTCCATCGTCGTGACGGCGCTGCTCATCGCCGCGTGCGCCGCGATGTGGCTGCGCTCGCGGATGAGCCACGTCGGCTCGCACAACGTCACCGAGGAGTGGGAGCAGCCCAAGAAGGAGCGCAAGCGCGAGATCGACCGCGAGCTGAGCGCCGTCGCCTCGCACGTCGCGCCGATCTCCCGGCCGCGCAAGCGGAAGAAGCGCAAGGATCGCGGCAACGGAGGGGCAGCCTGATGGGCATCGACTTCGGTGCGCTCGCGATCGCGATCGCCTCCGTGCTCGGTGTCGGGCTGCTGCTCGGCGCGGGCATCCCGCTCATCTACGCGGTCGGCATCCGCTCGCTCGAGAGCCGGCGACCCGGATCGACCGCGCTCGGCCGCTCGCTCCTGGGCGTGTGCGTGCTGCTCGCCGCCGCGGGCATCGTCGTGATCGTGTTCGGCAAGCAGCTCTTCGGCATCTGACGCGCGCCGCGTAGCGTGGTCGCATGAGCAACGACGAGGCACTGCTGCTCGAGAACGCCGACGCGTGCGTCGAGGAGGCGCGCGCGGCCGGGCTCGAGCTGCTGCTGCCTCGCGAGGTGCCGCTCGGCGGTCCGCGCGCGATGCCGGTGCAGCGCGTGCTGCCCAACAAGCACCGGCACTTCGTCGGCGCGTGGTGCTTCGCCGACGCCTTCGGGCCGACGTCGCTGCGCGGGGGTCCGGGCATGGACGTGCCACCGCATCCGCACACGGGCCTCCAGACCTGGAGCTGGCTCGTCGATGGCGCGATCGAGCACCGCGACTCGGCCGGCTTCGCCCACACCGTGCACCCCGGCGGGCTCAACATCATGACCGCGGGCCGCGGCATCTCGCACAGCGAGTACTCGAGCGCCGACACCGACGTGCTGCACGGCGTGCAGCTGTGGACGGTGCTGCCGCACCACGAGCGAGGGCGCGAGCCGTGGTTCGACGGGCTCGACGCCGTGCCGACGGTCGAGCTCGACGGCGGCGTGACGGCGAGCGTCTTCGTCGGCGAGCTCGCGGGCGCCTCGAGCGGCGTCGGCGCGTACTCGCCGCTGCTGGGCGTCGAGCTGCGGCTGCTCGCCGGCACCGAGGCGGCGCTCGAGCTGCGCGAGGGCTTCGAGCACGGCGTGCTCGCCCTCACCGACGGCGTGAGCGTCGACGACGTGCCGATCCCCCGCGGCGCGATGGCCTACGCGGCAACCGGGCGCGAGGCGCTCATCGTCTCGGCCGAGCGCGACGCGATCGCGATCCTCCTCGGCGGCGAGCCGTTCGAGGAGGAGGTGGTGATGTTCTGGAACTTCATCGGCACCGACCACGACGAGGTCGCGGCGGCGAGGGAGCAGTGGATGCGCGAGCGCGAGTCGAGCGCGGACGCCCGGCCGCGCTTCGGCTCGGTCGTCGACGACGCATCGCCGCCGCTGCCGAGCCCGCGGCTGCCGTCGGTCGAGCTGCTGCCCCGCGGGCGCGCGAAGCGGCGCGGCTGAACCTGACCCCGGGTCAGGCGCTGAGCTCGAGCGCGACGACCGCGCGGTCAGGCGCGGGCCGCGCCACCTCCTGGAAGCCGGCGCGCTCGAACGTCGAGACGACGCCGCGGTAGAGCTCGTTGGAGGCCTTCTTCCTCCCCTCACTCGGATCGACCGGGTACCCCTCGAGCACTCGAGCGCCGTGCGAGGCGGCGAAGTCGATCGCGGCCGCGATCAGGCGCCCGGCGAGCCCCTCTCCGCGGTGCTCGGTGCGCACCACGAAGCACGACACCGCCCACACCGAGCCGTCGTCCCACGGCTCCTCGGTCGTCGACGCGAGCCGCTTCGTCCTGCTCTCGGCGCTCCTCCGTGCTCGAGCGCTGGAACTCGGCGTTCGTGATCGTCCACCACTGGCACTGGCACGATCGCCCATCGCCCCCGCCGCTCAGCACCCGTTGGGCGTGAGGGAAGCGATCGGGCGTCGCTGGACGGATGTCGACCTCCGGCACGGGGCGAGGGTAGACCCGCGCGTGGACCGGAGCAAGGTCTCCGCTCGCGCTGTGCCGCGCGAGCCTCACTCGGAGCGCCGCGCGCCGATGAGCAGCGCGGCAGACGCGGCGACGAGCGCCGTCGCGACGAGCGCGATGGCCGGGGAGGCCAGCGACATGCCTCCGCGCGTGCCGAACGTGTCGGCGACGCCCATCCCGATGGAGAACTCCGCGACCGGCAGCCCGCCGACCGCGAGCGCCGCCGCGCCCAGCAGCAGCCCGAGCGAGCCCCGGTCGCCGCGACGCGCGCGCAGCAGCCCCAGCCCGAGCACGAGGAGGGCGACCGCCCACGCGCCTGCCCACAGCACCGGGACGACCCATCCGCCCGCCTCACCGACCGCTGCCATGCCCGACCACAGCGCGTCGAGGGGCACACCGGGAGCGAGGGTCATGGGCAGCAGGACGAGCGCGTCGAGGAGGCCAACCACGAGCACGCTGACCGCCGCACCGAGCCCGAGCACGACGCCCTGCACGGGCCGAGGGGCACCGGCGCGCATGCTCGGGTCGAGCAGCAGCAGCCCGATGCCGTGCGCCGCGACCACGAGCGGCAGCACGAGGTGGAGCGGTGCACCGACGACGGCGAGGAAGGGCGCGAGCGGAGCGGTCAGCAGACCGAGCGCGACGAGCACGACCGGCGTCGATGCGGCAGCCCAGCGCCGCGGCGCCGCGCGCACGAGCAGCACGAGCTGGCCGACGCCGATCACGAGCATGCCCGCGACGACGCAGAGCACGAGCGCCGACGCGGCTGCCGCCCATGACAGCGCGCTCCCGCTCCAGCTCGCCGCGAGCACTCCTGCAGCGCTCATCGCGGCGTAGTGGGCGCCGACGACGGCGGCCGCGAGCCAGCCGTGCGCGCTCCGCGCCCGCTCGCGCTGCAGCACATCGCGCTCGGCTGGCTCGCGCGGCGTCGGCCGCGGGGTGACGGCGGCCATGGCTCGCGAGACGGCGCTCATGCGCTCACGCTAGCCGCGGCGAGGGCGGCATGCACCCGCTGCCGGGCACCGCCGCCAGGTCGATCGGAGGCGCTAGGCCTTCGCGGCGCGCTTCGCCGCCTGCTTCGTCGCCCGCACCTCGGCGAGCGACGCCGCATCGACGATGTCGGCCACCGAGCGCTTCGCGTCCTCCTCGCCGTAGGGGGCCGACGCATCCACCCACCCGGGGCCGTCGAAGCCGGCGCGCTTGCCGAGCAGCGCGAGGAAGATGCGCGCCTTCTGGTCGCCGAAGCCCGGCAGCGACTGCAGCCGCCGCAGCACCTCGGGGCCGTCGGGCTCGCCCCGCCGCCAGATCGCGCCCGCGTCGCCGCCCCACTCGTCGGCGACGACGGCGGCCAGCTGCTGCACGCGCTTCGCCATCGAGCCGGGGAACCGGTGCACCGCGGGCTTCTCGGCGAAGGCCGCCTGGAACTCCTCGGGGTCCATGCGCGCGATCGACGCCGCGTCGAGCACGCCGAGGCGATCGCGCAGCTTCGCCGGCCCGGCGAACGCCGTCTCCATCGGCACCTGCTGGTCGAGCAGCATGCCCACGAGGAGCGCGAAGTCGTCATCCGACAGGAGGCGGTCGGCCGCTTCGTCGCCGGTGATGTGGAGGTCGCGGGTCATGGCTCCAGCCTGGCATGGCAACCAGGTGCGATGCTTGCCCTGCAACGACGAGCCGCGCCCCCGCCTGGTCACGACAGGCGGGGACGCGGTGATCGCCGGCGCCCGCCCTGCTCGGGGAGCGATTCGTGCGCCTGAGGACAGCAAAGCCGTCGCGACGCCGTTTCGCAACAGTGTTTCCATTACTTGATCGCATCTTCAGGTTGGACGTTCCCCTCGTGGCCCGGCTCAGGGCGCTCGCATCCCCGACTGGGAGGATGGAGGCATGAAGCGCAGCAACCCGTGGTCCTGGTGGGCACTGTGGATCGGCCTGCTCGGCCTCGTCCTCATGCCCATCCCGCTCTTCGTCGGGCTCATCCTCGGCGGCGGCCTCGCGGCGATCGCGGCGATCCTCGCGGTCATCGGCCTGTTCAAGTCGCGGCACGCGGGCGGCCGCGGCATCGCGCCGGCGGTCGTGGCGATCGTCTTCGTGCTCCTGACCTACGGCGGCATCTCGATCGGCGGCGGCGTCATCTGGTGACGCCGCTTCGCGCGGCGATCAGCTGCCGCGCGAGCGCTCAGACCCCGCACCCGCGGCGACAGCGCGGCCGAGCAGGCTGCGCACAGCGAGCCACAGCAGCGCGACGAGGCCCACGATGAGCAGCCCGTCAGCGGCGATGTAGAGGTAGTGCAGCCCCGATCCGCCCTCGCTCTCCTCCGCGATCACGGCGTCGGTCGTCGCGTGCATCATCGGCCGGATCGCGAGCGCCTTCACCGCGAGCACGGCGGTGAGGACGAGCGAGAGGATGCGCTCGGCTCGCGGCGCGCGCGACGCGAAGGCCGCGATCACGAGCAGCACCGCGAGCGCCGCCTCCGCGACGTTCATCGCCGCGAAGACGAGTCGGCCGATGCCGAGACCGAGCGGCACCGTGATGCCCGGCGCCTGAAACTTGAGCGGGGCCTCGATGAGTGAGATGCCGACGATGAGGCCCAGCCAGACGGCGGGGAGCACAAGTCGGGCAGCGCGGGCGAGCATGTCTCCACGGTACGCCGCGCCCGTCCTGCCGACGCCGTCCAGCCTCCGCTCGCCCGCGGGTGCCAGGATCGGGGCATGGCCCCGCAGCCGACCACGACCCTGCTCATCCTCGGCGCCTCCGGCGACCTCACGGCGAGGCTGCTGCTGCCGGGCATCGCCACGCTGCTGCGAGCTGAGCCCGATCGGCGGCTGCGCGTCGTCGGCGCCGACGTCCGCGAGCTCGACGCGGCGGATTGGCGCGGGCGCGTGCAGACGGCACTCGACGCCGCCGAGGTGAGCCCCGCAGCGGCTGCCGCGGTGCTCGAGCACTCTCGCTACGTCGCCGCCGACGCGACTGACGGCGATGCCCTCCGAGCCCTCATCGCGTCGCTCGACTGCGAACGGCTCGTCATCTACTTCGCGCTGCCCCCGCAGGTGACGAGGCTCGTCTGCGAGACGCTCGAGCGCGTCGGCGTGCCGAGCGGCACGATCCTCGCGATCGAGAAGCCCTTCGGCGACAGCCTGGGCAGCGCGCGGGAGCTCAACGAGCTCGTCACGCGCATCGTCCCCGAGCAGCGGGTCTTCCGCATCGACCACTTCCTCGGCCTGCACACGGTGCTCAACCTCCTCGGCCTGCGCTTCACGAACCGGCTGCTGCAGGCGTCGTGGGATCGCGGCAGCATCGAGCGCGTCGAGGTCCTCTACGACGAGACGGTCACGCTCGAGGACCGCGCCGGCTACTACGACCGCAACGGGGCGCTGCGCGACATGATCCAGTCGCACCTGCTGCAGATCATGGCGCTCATCGCGATGGAGCCGGTCGCGACCGTCGGCGAGCGCGACCTGCGCGACGCCGTCTCGACCGTGCTGCGCGCCGCGCGCGTCGTCGACCCGGTCGGCCACTCGCGCCGCGCGCGCTACACGGCGGGCAGCGTCGAGGGCCGACCGGTGCCCGACTACACCCGCGAGCCCGGCGTCGATCCGGCGCGCGGCACCGAGACGCTCGCCGAGATCCAGGTCGAGATCGCCAACGCTCGGTGGGCGGGCGTGCCGTTCGTGCTGCGCTCGGGCAAGTCGCTCGGCGGCGTGCGCAAGCGCGCGATCGTGCACTGGCGGCCGCCCGCCCACGTGCCGGACGGCTTCCGCGGGCACGACACCGCCGACCGCTTCGTCATCGACTTCAAGCCCGACGGCTTCGAGCTCCACCTCACGACGAACGGCAAGGGCGAGCCGTTCACGCTCGAGCAGACCGTGCTGCGCGGCGAGCTCGGCGGCGGGCAGCTCCTGCCCTACGGCGAGGTGCTCGGCGCCATCCTCGACGCCGACCCGCGGCTCGCGGTGCGCGGCGACGCCGCGGAGGAGTGCTGGCGCATCGTCGAGCCCGTGCTCGAGGCGTGGCGGGCGGATGCGGTGCCCCTCGAGGAGTACGAGGCCGGCTCCCGAGGTCCTCGCGGCTGGGCGACGAGCCGTTACTGAAGACGCCAAACGGGCGCACGCTGAACGCGTGCGCGTCCCTCGAGAGGGGCAGTGCCGCCCGAGCGGGGCTGGCGCGCCTGCCCCGCTCGGGCGGAACTGACCCGGTCGCGCCCGCCCTGGAGGAGTCGGCCGCAGCGGCAATACCCTGGAGGCATGCCTCGCTCCACCGCCTCCTCCGCGCGCCTCGCGCTCGCGGCGTGACCGTGGACGCGCCCCGCACCGGCGCCGTGCCGACCCCGGACGAGGACGCCGCGGCCGAGCTCGTGCCGCCGCCCGCGCTCGACGACCGCTTCGACGCCGACGGCGACCCGACGCGCGAAGAATCGCTCGCGCGCGTGCTCGGCGGCAGCCAGGCGGCGATCGAGGGCAGCGTGCCGCCCATCGCCTTCCTCATCGCTTGGCTCGCGAGCGGCGGCGAGCTGCTCACGGCCGTCGTCTGGTCGCTCATCGCGAGCGCCGTCACGCTCGCCCCCGCGCTCGTGCAGCGCCGGCGGCCCAAGGCAGTCGCCATCGGCATGCTCATGACCGTGATCGCGGCGATGATCGCGTACTACACGGGCGAGGCGCGCAACTTCTTCCTCATCCAGCTGCTCTCGAACGCCGCGAGCGCCCTCGCGTGGATCGTCTCGATCGTCATCGGCTGGCCGTTCCTCGGCCTCATCGTCGGCGCCCTCATCGGCACGAAGACCCGCTGGCGGCACGACCCGGTGCTGCTGCGCGCCTACCGCCGAGCGTCGTGGATCTGGGTGCTGCAGTACGTCATCCGCGTCGTCGTCTTCAGCGTGCTGTGGTGGCTCGACGAGACCACGTGGCTCGCGATCATGCGCGCGGCTCTCACCTACCCGCTCATCATCGCTTGCATCGCGATCTCGGGGTGGGTGCTCTTCGCCTCGATCCCGAAGTCGCACCCGGGCATCCGCAAGCCGCTCCCACGCCCCGGCGACTGACCGCTCTCCCCAGGCTCGCGCCGCACCGTTGCGCCCGCTGCGGCCTCGGCGTACAGTCTCGGCAAGCAAGCGGTGCGGACAGACCAGGCGCCTTCACCAGTACTCGCGAGTAGAGCAAGCGCCGAGCGCCAGTCCGCACCGCTTCCTCATGCTCGAGGGCCCGTGTCGCTCGCGCCGATCGCGGAGTAGCGTTCGGGCCATGCGCGAGATCCCGGTGACGGATGCGGTGCGCGAGCGGGTGCGAGCGGCCATGCTCGCGGCCGACCGGGCCGCGTTCCTCCCCGCGAGCGTCCGCCACCTCGCGCCCGTCGACCGCCCCATCGGGATCGGCTGGGAGGCGACGAACTCGCAGCCCTCGACCGTCGCCCGCATGCTCGAGCTGCTCGACGCGGGACCCGGCCAGCGCGTGCTCGACGTCGGCGCCGGCTCCGGCTGGACGACGGCGATCCTCGCCGAGCTCGGCGCCGAGACGGTCGGCGTCGAGCTCGTGCCCGCGCTCGTCGAGCTCGCGAACGCCAACCTCGCCGCGCACGGCAGCCCGGCGCGCGTGCGGCAGGCGACGCCGCGCATCCTGGGTCTGCCCGATGAAGGACCGTGGGACCGCATCCTCGTCTCCGCCGACTTCGGGCGCATGCCCGATGCGCTCGTCGCGCAGCTCGCCGAGGGCGGCCGCATGGTCGCGCCCGTCGCCGGCGTCATGACGGTCGTGGATGCGGTCGGCGGCCAGGCGCGCGTGCGGACGGACGGCGGGCGATACGCGTTCGTGCCGCTCATCGGGTGACGCCGAGGCGAGGCGAGCTCGAGGCAGAGCCTGACTAGGGTGGCTGGCATGCAGCCGAGACCCGAGGAGCTCGCAGAGCGGCTCGCCCGCACCCGCGCGCGCATGCAGCGCGCCGGCCTCGACGGCCTCGTGGTCGCCGATCCCGCGAACCTGCACTACCTGACCGGCTACGACGCCTGGTCGTTCTACATGCCCCAGCTGCTGTTCGTGCCGCTCACGGGCGAGCCGCTGCTCATCATGCGGCAGATGGACGCCGACGGCGCGCACCGCACGGCGAGCACGCCGCCCGAGCGGATCCTCGGCTACCCCGAGTCGCTCGTGCACCAGCGCGGCGCGCACCCCTTCGACTGGGTCGCCGAGCGGCTGCGGGAGCACGGCTTCGCCGAGCGCGGCCGCATCGGCTACGAGGCCGAGGCGCACTTCTTCACCGTGCGCTCGTTCCACGCGCTCGAGCGGGCGCTGCCGGAGTGGCAGCTCGTCGACGCGCACGACCTCGTGAACTGGGTGCGGCTCGTGAAGAGCCCCTTCGAGCTCGAGCTCATGCGCAGCGCGGGCCGCATCGCCTCGGCCGCGATGCGCGCGGGCATCGACGCGCTCGGCGCGGGCGTGCGGCTCAACGACGTCGCCGCCGCGATCCAGTTCGCGCAGGCGACCGGCGTCGACGGCGCCGAGGGCGACTACCCCGCGATCGTGCCGATGCTGCCCACCGGCGAGTCGGCCGACACCCCGCACCTCACCTTCAGCGCGCGGCGGGTCGAGGCCGGTGAGGCCGTCTCGATCGAGCTCGCGGGCGCCCACCGCCGCTACCACGCGCCGCTCGCCCGCACCGTCGCGGTCGGCCGGCCCGACGCGCGCCTCGCGGGCCTCGCCGACATCGCGGCCGAGGGGCTCGAGGCGGTGCTCGGGGGCCTGCAGCCCGGCCGCGTCGTCGCCGACGTGCACGGCATCTGGCGCGAGCACCTCGCGCGGCACGCGATCGAGAAGCCCTCCCGGCTCGGCTACTCGATCGGCATCGGCTACCCGCCCGACTGGGGCGAGCGCACCGTCTCGATCCGCGAGGACGACCTCACCGTCATCGAGCCCGGCATGTGCCTGCACATCATCGCCGGCATGTGGATGGACGGCTACGGCTGCGAGCTGAGCGAATCGGTCGCGATCGGGGAGGGCGGCGCCGAGCTCCTCACCGACGCGCCGCGCGAGCTCATCGTGGTGGAGGCGGCGTGACGGCCCCGCACGCCGACGGCGAGCGCACCGACGTCGACCGGGCCATCGCGCTCGTCGACGAGGCGACGATCGTCGCCGACACCTCGTCGCTCATCCTCGCCGCGAGCGAGAACCCGGGCGGCACCGAGCTCGACGCCGTGCGCGTGCTCGAGACGATCGCCTCCCGGCTCGGCGGCCGCAGCCGGCGCTCGACCGTCGCGCCCGGCAGGCCCAACATCTCCGTCCGCTTCGGCCCCGACCCCGCCGAGGCGCGGCCCGGCATCCTGCTGCTCGGCCACTCCGACGTCGTGCCGGCAGGCGAGGGCTGGAGCGCCGACCCCTTCAGCCCGCGCGTGCAGGACGGCTGGCTCACCGGCCGCGGCGCCGCCGACATGAAGGGCGGGCTCGCCGCCGCGCTGCAGGCGATGGCCGCCGTGCACCGCGTGCGCCCCGAGCTGCCGCTCGAGCTGCTGGTGACCGTCGACGAGGAGGACCTCGCGACCGGCATCCTGGCGCACCTCGACGACCCGCCCGCGCCCTACCGCGCGTGCATCGTCGCCGAGCCGACCGACCTCGCGGTCGTCGTCGCGTGCCGCGGCGCCGCGAACCTCGAGGTCGAGGTGCGCGGCCGCGCCGCCCACGCGGGCCGGCCCGAGGACGGCGCGAACGCCATCACGACCGCCGCGCGCATCGCAGGCTGGATCGCCGACGACCACGAGCGGATGCGTCGGGGCGCGACGGGCCTGCTGGGCTCGGCGACCTGGAGCGTCGGCCGCATCGAAGGGGGCCACGGCACCTCGATCGTGCCCGATCGGTGCACGCTGCTCGTCGACCGGCGGCTCATGCCGGGCGAGACGGGCGAGCAGGCGCTCGGCGAGCTCGAGGCGGGGATCGCCCGCGTGCTCGGCCACGAGGGCTGCGAGGCGAGCGCGACGCTCCTGATGGAGATGCCGGGCTTCGAGACCGAGCCCGCGCATCCGCTCGTCACCGCCGCCGTGGACGCGATCTCGGCAGAGGGCCGCGAGCCGCGCATCGAGGCGTGGACGGCCGCGTGCGAGGGCGGCTACATCGCGCGCCACCACGGCTGCCCCACGATCATCCTCGGCCCGGGCGACATCACCGGCCAGGCCCACCAGCCCGACGAGCGCGTGCGCATCGCCGACCTCTCCGCAGCCGCGGGCGCCTACGCCCGCCTGCTCCTCGCCCTCGACCCCTGAACGCATCCGCCCCGAACGCACAGCCAGCACGACCCCCGAGCACGACCAGGACACTGCACCACCAGGACACCCCTGCACCGACCGAAGGGACACGGCCATGACCGAGCAGACAGCACCGCGGCGGCACCCGCGCGAGCCCGCACCCATCACGCGGGAGCTCGACCTCTCCCCCGTGCAGCGCAAGACCGTCAGGAAGTCGGTCTTGGGCGCCATGGCGGGCAACGCCATCGAGTGGTTCGACTACGGCATCTACGGCTACCTCGCCGTGCACCTGTCGCAGCAGATCTTCGGCGGCTCTGAGGAGGCGATCCTCTGGACGCTCTTCGGCTTCGCCGTCTCGTTCCTCATCCGGCCGATCGGCGGCGCCGTGCTCGGGCCGCTCGGCGACCGCATCGGGCGCCAGAAGGTGCTCGTCTTCACCATCCTGATGATCTCGATCGCGACCGCGGCGATCGGCGTGCTGCCCACCTTCGACATGGTCGGCTGGCTCGCCCCCGTGCTGCTGTTCACGCTGCGCATCATCCAGGGCTTCTCCGCGGGCGGCGAGTACGCCGGCGCCGCCGTCTACATGGCCGAGCACGCGCCCGACGACCGCCGCGGCTTCTGGGGCTCGTTCCTCGAGTTCGGCACGCTGCTCGGCTTCTCGATGGCCGCGATCCTCGTCACGGGGCTCGAGCTCATCGTCGGCCCCGAGGGCATGGCGGAGGGCTGGTGGCGACTGCCGTTCCTGCTCACGCTGCCGCTCGGCATCGTCGCGCTCCTCATGCGCTCGCGCCTGCACGACTCGGAGACGTTCATCGAGGCGAAGGAGCAGGACACCCGCTCGAGCGCGTGGGAGACGCTGCGCGACGTCGTCACGAAGCAGCCGAAGCAGCTGCTGAAGATCATGGGCATCACGATCCTCATCAACACGGCGTTCTACCTCGTGCTCACCTACATGCCGACGTTCCTCACGACGTCGCTCGACATGGGGGCGACGCAAGCCGGCCTCATGCTCGTCGCGGTGCAGCTCGTGATGATGGCGGTGATCATCCCGATGGGCGCGCTCACCGACCGGATCGGGCGGCGACCGGTGCTGCTCATCGCGGCGGTCGGCTTCACGCTCTTCTCGATCCCGGCGATCATGCTGCTGCAGACGGGCAACGTCGTGCTGCAGGTGCTCGGGCTCGCGATCTTCGGGCTCTTCCTCGTGATGCTGCTGTGCAACATCTCGGCGACGCTGCCGGCGCTCTTCCCGACCACGGTGCGCTACGCGGGCTTCGCGCTCGGCTACAACGTCGCGACGTCGCTGCTCGGCGGACCGGCGGGCCTCATCAACGAGTGGCTCATCGGCGAGACGGGCTCGACGCTCGTGCCCGGCTTCTACATGACGGCCGCGGGCATCATCGGCCTGCTCGCGATCCTCACGTTCAACGAGACGGCCGGCCGCAGCCTGCGCGGCGACATCGTGCCGGGCGACGACGACATCGACCGCATCGCGATCGGCGAGGACCTCATCGGCAAGGTGCACGACCCCGAGCACGAGCTCGTCGACGGCAAGCTGCCGCCGCGCACCGGGGGCGGCGGCATCTCGTGAGCATCGGGCTGTGGCGGCTCCCCGCCGCCGATCTCGGCATCGCCGAGCGGCTGCTCGAGGCGACCGAGCGCATCCGCGTCGCGACGAGGGTCGTCACCAGCTGGACGACGCCCGCCTCTCGGGCGAGCTCGGCACCCGCTGAACCGCTCGGGATCTGCTGACCGTTCGCTCCGAATCCAGCCTCCTCGGGGGCGCCGGTGCATACGGTCGAGGGCATGCGAGCACTCACTTGGCAAGGCAAGCGCAAGGTCTCGGTCGAGGAGGTCCCCGACCCCGTCATCCAGGAGCCGACCGACGCGGTCATCCGCATCACGTCGACCGCGATCTGCGGCTCCGACCTCCACCTCTACGAGCTCTTCGCGCCGTTCCTCAAGAAGGGCGACATCCTGGGCCACGAGCCGATGGGCATCGTCGAGGAGGTCGGCTCGGCGGTGTCGAACCTGCAGGTCGGCGACCGCGTCGTGATCCCCTTCGTCGTCGCGTGCGGTCGCTGCTTCATGTGCCAGAAGGGCCTCACGACGCAGTGCGAGACGACGCAGAACCGCCACTCCGGCACGGGCGCGTCGCTCTACGGCTACACGTCGCTCTACGGCTCGGTGCCCGGCGGCCAGGCCGAGCGGCTGCGCGTGCCCTACGCCGACTTCAACGCGACCAAGGTCGGCGGCGAGCTCGCCGACGACCGCTACCTCTTCCTGAGCGACATCCTGCCCACCGCGTGGCAAGGCGTCGCCTACGCCGGCCTCGAGCCCGGCCAGACGCTCGGCGTCATGGGGCTCGGTCCCGTCGGCCAGTTCGTCGCGCGCATCGGCCGGCACCTCGGTCACCGCGTGATCGCGGTCGAGCCGGTCGCCGAGCGCCGCGCGATGGCCGAGCGCTACGGCGTCGAGACGCTCGACATGGCGGATGCGACGGATGCGCTCAAGGACCTCACCGACGGCCGCGGCCCCGACGCGATCGTCGACGCCGTCGGCATGGAGGCGCACGGCGCGCCCGGCGCCGCGACAGCGCAGCAGCTCGTCGGCGCGCTCCCCGACCTGCTCGCGAAGCCGATGATGCGGCACGCGGGCCTCGACCGGCTCTCGGCCCTGCACACGGCGTTCGACGCGGTGCGCCGCGGCGGCACGGTCTCGCTCAGCGGCGTGTACGTCGGCTCGGCCGACCCGATGCCGATGATGACGCTGTTCGACAAGCAGATCACGCTGCGGATGGGCCAGTGCAACGTGCAGTCGTGGCGCGACGAGCTCATGCCGCTCGTCGAGGACCCGAGCGACCCGCTCGGCACGGGCGACCTCACGACGCACCTCGTGCCGCTCGAGCAGGCGCCGGAGTACTACGAGATCTTCCAGAAGAAGGAGGACGACTGCATCAAGGTCGTGTTGCAGCCGTAGCGCTCAATGCGGCTCCGCCGCGTTGAGCGCGGAGGCTGCAAGGTCGAGTAGGCGGCCGCCAGGCCGCCGTATCGAGACCCCTGCTCCGAGCGACGGTCTCGATACGCGCCCTCCGGGCGCTACTCGACCAACGGTCGTGGTCCGGGCGCTGCTCGACCAACGGTGGTGGTCCGGGCGCTACTCGACCAACGGTGGTGGTCCGGGCGCTCCTCGACCAACGGTGGTGGTCCGGGCGCTGCTCGACCAGCGACGGTGGTCCGGGCGCTGCTCGACCAGCGACGGTGGTCCGGGCGCTACTCGACCAGCGGTGGTGGTGCGGGCGCTGCTCGACCAGCGGGTGCCGCGAGATGAGAGAGGCCCCGGGGTGGAGCCCGGGGCCTCTTCGTGCGCGAGGGGGGACTTGAACCCCCACGTCCGTACGGACACTGGCACCTGAAGCCAGCGCGTCTGCCAATTCCGCCACTCGCGCGACGCCCGGGGCAGCCCGGGCAACCACACGAGAATATCAGGTTCGGAGCGACGGCGGGTACGCTGTCGGCGGCGACGAAGGGCGGTGATGACGGCAGTGGGATTCCTTGACGCGATCGAGCGCGGTCTCGAGCGGGCAGTCAACGGCGCCTTCGCGAAGACCTTCCGCTCCGGCGTGGAGCCGGTCGAGATCGCGAGCGCGCTCAAGCGCGAGCTCGACACGAGCGCGTCCGTCGTCTCCCGCGACCGCATCCTCGTGCCCAACCGGCTCACCGTGCGCCTCGCGCCGGCCGACTTCCAGCGGCTGCGCCGCTTGGGCGAGCCGCTGCTCGACGAGCTGACCTCGACCCTGCAGAGCCACGCCCGCCAGTCGGGCTACTCCTTCCCCGGCCCCGTCGACCTCGGCTTCGAGCCCGACGAGGCGATGTCGACCGGGATGCTCGAGATCCAGTCGGACACGGAGGCGGGCGAGGTCGTCTGGACCGCGGTCGTCGACATCAAGGGCAAGCGCCACCAGCTGCGGAAGGGCCGCACGGTCATCGGCCGCGGCTCGGACGCCGACATCACGGTCGACGACGCCGGCGCCTCCCGCAAGCACGCCGAGATCGTCTGGGACGGCACGCGCGCCCAGGTGAGCGACCTCGGCTCGACGAACGGCACGACGCTCAACGGCCGCGCGCTGGGGACGGCGCTGCTCGAGCCCGACTCGATCATCGACATCGGCGCGACGCGCATCGTCTACCGCGTGCTCGCGCAGTCGAAGGAGCGCCGAGCATGAGCGAGCTGACCCTCATCATCATCCGGATCGGCTTCCTCGCCCTCCTGTGGCTGTTCGTCTTCATCGTGCTCTACTCGCTGCGCAGCGACCTGTTCGGCCCGAAGCTCACGCCGCTGCAGCGCGTCGCGGTGCAGAGCCAGCGCTCCCGCGCGGAGGCGGCCGCGCAAGCGGCCCCGGCAGCCGCCGGCGGCGACGCCCCGACGACCGTGACCGAGCGCGCGAGCGCCGGGACCGCAACCGGGCTCGCCCGCCGCATCGTCATCACGTCGGGACCGCGCACGGGCACCGAGATCGAGCTGCCCGAGACGGGCCTCACGATCGGCCGCTCGAGCAGCGCCGGCCTGCAGATCAAGGACGACTACACCTCGAACTCGCACGCGAAGATCGTGCGCTGGCGCGACGAGTGGGTCGTGCAGGACCTCGACTCGACGAACGGCACATTCGTCGAGGGCAAGCGGATCACCCAGTCGACGCCCGTGCGGGTCGGCAGCTCGGTGCGCATCGGCACGACGACGTTCGAGCTGAGGCGCTGAGCTTGAGCGCACCGCTCGCGGCCGCCATCAGCCATGTCGGCCGCATCCGCACCGAGAACCAGGACTCGGGCTACACCGGCGCCCACTTGAGCTTCGTCGCGGACGGCATGGGCGGGCACGCGGGCGGCGACGTCGCGAGCGCGATCGTCACCCGCAAGGTGCGCGAGGCCGACGTCGAGTACGAGAGCGCGGAGCAGGCGGCGCAGGCCCTCGCCGACGCGCTGCGGGCCGGCAACGAGGCGCTGCAGCAGGCGATGCTCGAGCACCCCGAGCTCTCGGGCATGGGCACGACCGCGTCGGGGATCATCCGCGTCGGCGACCGGCTCGGCCTCGCCCACATCGGCGACAGCCGCATCTACCGCTACCGGGTGGGCGCGCTCGAGCAGCTCTCGACCGACCACACGTTCGTGCAGCGCCTCGTCGATGCCGGCCGCATCACGCGCGAGGAGGCGGAGCACCACCCGCGCCGCAACGTCGTGATGCGCGTGCTCGGCAACATCGAGACCGATCCCGAGATCGACACGTGGGTCGAGGACGCGCTGCCGGGCGACCGCTACCTCGTGTGCTCGGACGGCCTCTCGTCCTACGTCGACGAGGACCGCATCCGCACGATCCTCGAGCAGCGGCTCGACACCCCGTCGACCGTGCAGCGGCTCGTGAACGAGTCGCTCTCGCGCGGCGCGCCCGACAACGTCACGGTCGTCGTGGTCGACATCGACGAGCGCCTGCCCTCGTCGGTCGAGCCCACGACCGTCGGCTCCGCCGCCGCGCCCATCAGCTACGAGGCCGTCGAGCCCGAGCGCACGTCGCTGAGCCTGTCGCAGCTGCTGCTGCACCCGCGGCAAGCGCGCATGCAGCCGGCGTTCGAGCACTTCGAGCCCGAGAGCGAGGAGTTCCTGCAGGAGCTGCTCGCCGAGCAGCGCCGCATGCGCCGCAACCGGCGCATCAGCTGGAGCATCGGCGCGGTGCTCGCGATCGCGCTCGCCGTGACGCTCAGCGTCATGTTCTACAGCTGGACCCAGGACCGCTTCTTCGTCGGCGTCAACGACGCCGGGCAGGTGGCGATCTACCAGGGCATCCAGCAGCAGATCGGCCCGTTCGTGCTCGCGACCGAGATCGAGCGCACCGACATCGAGCTCGATGAGCTCACGCCCTTCAACCAGCGCAGCATCGAGCAGACAATCTCGGCCGAGTCGCTCGCCGACGCGCAGGCCATCGTCGAGCGGCTGGAGCGATCGCCATGACCGACCGCACCGCTCCCACCGCGCTCCAGACCGGCATCGTGCAGCTGCGCGACGTCACCGAGGCGATCAAGGTGCGCATCCGCAACCCCGCGAAGCTGCGCAACCTCGAGCTCTTCCTGCTCGTCATCGCGTGGGTGCTCGCGGGCGGCGCGATGGTGCTCGTGCAGCTCGGCGCGCTCCAGCGGGTCGACATGATGCCGCTGCAGCTCGCGGGCCTCCTCGGCCTGCTCACGCTCGCGCTGCACATCGCGCTCCGCGTCGTCGCCCGCGAGGCGGACGCGATCATCCTCCCGGTCGTGACCGTGCTCAACGGCCTCGGCATCGCGATGATCTACCGCATCGACATCGCCGAGGGCGCGGCGGGCTGGGGCGCCGCCTCGACGCGGCAGATCGCCTGGACGGGCATCGCGCTGCTCATCGCGATCGCGACGATCGTCGTCATCCGCAACCACCGGGTGCTCGCCCGCTACCGCTTCCTCGCGATGGCGGCCGCGATCATCCTGCTCGTGCTGCCGCTCGTGCCCGGCCTCGGCCGAACGATCAACGGTGCGACCGTCTGGATCGGCGTCGGCAGCGTGCTCTCGCTGCAGCCGGGCGAGCTCGCGAAGATCGCGCTCGCGATCTTCTTCGCCGGCTACCTGATGACCGCGCGCGACTCGCTCTCGGTCGTCGGCCGCAAGGTGCTCGGCATCCGCTTCCCGCGCGTGCGCGACCTCGGCCCCATCCTCATCGTCTGGGCGATGTGCCTCCTCGTGCTCGTCTTCCAGCGCGACCTCGGCACCTCGCTGCTCTACTTCGGGCTCTTCCTCGTGATGATCTACGTCGCGACCGGGCGCCGCTCGTGGATGGTCATCGGCGTCGGGCTCGTCGCGCTCGGCGGCGTCGCCGCCTACTTCGCGCTCGGCTACGTGCAGCGCCGCATCGGCGCGTGGATCCACGCCTTCGACCAGAGCGTCTACGACGCGCAGGGCGGCTCCTTCCAGATCGTGCAGGGCGTCTTCGGGATGGCGCACGGCGGCCTGCTCGGCACGGGCCTCGGGCTCGGCAGGCCCGACATCACGCCCTACGCCAACAGCGACTACATCATCCCCTCGCTCGGGGAGGAGCTCGGGCTCGTCGGCATCTTCGCGATCCTCGGGCTCTACCTCATCCTCGTCTCGCGCGGCATCCGGATCGGCTTCCAGGGCCCCGACGACTTCACGAAGCTGCTCGCGGTCGGGCTCGCCTTCACGATCGGCCTGCAGGTCTTCATCGTCGTCGGCGGCGTCACGCGGCTCATCCCGCTCACGGGCCTCACGACGCCGTTCCTCGCGGCGGGAGGCTCGTCGCTGCTGGCCAACTGGCTCATCGTCGCGCTGCTGCTGCGGCTGAGCGACTCCGTGCGCGGAAGGGGGATCGCATGACGAGCGCAGAGCGAGAGCAGAGCATGCGCCGGCCGATCCGCCGCGTGAGCATGCTCCTCATGGTGATGTTCGTCGCGCTGTTCGGCTCGTCGACGATGATCCAGGCGGTGCAGGCGGATGCGCTGCACACGGATGCGCGCAACACGCGCACGCTGCTCGACTCGTTCGCGGTCGAGCGCGGGTCGATCGTCGTCGACGGCGTGCCGGTCGCGCTCTCGGTGCCGTCGGACGACGAGTTCGAGTGGCAGCGGCAGTACCCGCTCGGGCCGCTCTACGCATCCGTCACCGGGTACAACACCCTCGGGCAGGGCAACAGCGGCATCGAGGACGCGATGAACGCCGAGCTCACGGGCACGGCGAACAGCCAGTTCCTCGAGCAGGTGCTCGCGACGCTCACGGGCCAGGACCCGTCGGGCGCCTCGGTCGAGCTCACGATCGACAGCGCCGCGCAGCAAGCGGCTGCCGAGGGGCTCGGCGACCGCGAGGGCGCCGTCATCGCGATCGACCCCGAGACCGGCGACGTGCTCGCGATGCACTCGAGCCCGACCTTCGACCCCAACGCGTTCGCCTCGCACGACCTCGCCGCCGTGCGCGAGGTCTACGACCGGCTGCTGAACGACCCGGGCGACCCGCTCATCAACCGCACGATCGCCGGCGATCTCTACTACCCCGGCTCGGTCTTCAAGCTCATCACGGCGGCCGCGGCGCTCGAGTCGGGCCGCTACACGCTGCAGTCGGAGTTCGAGAACCCCGTCGAGCTGCAGCTGCCGCAATCGACGGCGGTCGTGCGCAACGCGACCCGCGGGCCGTGCGGACCCGATGAGACGGTCACGCTCGAGACCGCGATCGTGCTCTCGTGCAACATCCAGTTCGCCCTGCTCGCGCAGGAGCTCGGGGACGACGCGCTGCGCCAGCAGGCCGCGGCGTTCGGCTTCGGCCAGCAGCTCGAGATCCCGCTCCGAGTCACGCCGAGCCAGTACCCGGCCGAGCTCAACGAGCCGAACCTCATGCTCACGGGCTTCGGGCAGTACGACGTGCGCGTCACCCCGCTGCAGATGGCGATGGTCTCCGCCGCCATCAACAACGACGGCACCATGCTGCGCCCGCAGATGATCGATCGCGTGCTCGCGCCCAACCTCGACGTCGTCGACGACCCGGAGGCCGAGATCCTCGGCAACCCGATCTCGGCGGCGACGGCGACGGCGCTGCGCGGGGCGATGGAGCGCGGCGTGACCGAGGGGCTCGCCTCGAACGCGGCCGTGCCGGGCGCGACCGTGGGCGGGAAGACGGGCACCGCCGAGACGGGCGAGCGCGGTGAGCCGTTCAACCTGTGGTTCACGGGGTACGGAGAGCTCGGCGACCGGAGCGTGGCAGTCGCCGTCGTGGTCGTGCCTAGTGAGAACATCGTCGGTGATACTTCAAACGTGATCGCCGCACCTATCGGGAGAGCAGTGATCGAGGCGGTGCTGAACTCATGAGACCATCCAGCGGACTCACCTTCGGTGGGCGATACCAGCTGACCAGCCGGATCGCCATCGGCGGCATGGGCGAGGTCTGGCAGGCGACCGATCAGGTGATCGGGCGGACCGTCGCGCTGAAGATCCTCAAGGACGAGTACATGGGCGATCCCGGGTTCCTCGAGCGCTTCCGCGCCGAGGCCCGGCACGCGGCGCTCGTCAACCACGAGGGCATCGCGAACGTCTTCGACTACGGCGAGGAGGACGGCAGCGCCTTCCTCGTGATGGAGCTCGTCCCGGGCGAGCCGCTCAGCGCGATCCTCGACCGCGACCGCACGCTCTCCGCCGACAAGGTGCTGGACATCGTCGCGCAGACCTCCGCGGCGCTGCACGCCGCCCACCAGGCGGGGCTCGTGCACCGCGACGTCAAGCCCGGCAACCTGCTCATCACGCCCGAGGGGCGCGTGAAGATCACCGACTTCGGCATCGCGCGCATCGCCGACCAGGTGCCGCTCACCGCGACCGGCCAGGTGATGGGCACGGTGCAGTACCTCTCGCCCGAGCAGGCCTCCGGGCAGCAGGCGGCTCCGTCGACCGACATCTACTCGCTCGGCATCGTCGCCTACGAGGCGCTCGCCGGTCGGCGGCCGTTCACGGGCGAGTCGCAGGTCGCGATCGCGATGGCCCACATCAACGACGCGCCGCCCGACCTGCCTGGCACCGTCCCGGAGCCCGTGCGCAACCTCGTGCTCTCGTGCATCGCCAAGACGCCGGCCGATCGGCCGACCTCGGCCGCGCACCTCTCGCGCGCGGCCACGATGCTGCGCCGCGGCGACATCGCCGGTGCCGCAGCGATCGTGCCGGGCATCGCGTCGACCGACTCGTTCGCGACGATCGACTCGCCGACCCAGGCCGCGACGCGCGTCATCACGACGCAGTCGTCGCCCGCGACGGCCGCGCTTCCCGTGACGAGCACGGCGACCGCGGTCGAGGAGCGGAAGCGCCGCACGAACCCGTGGATCTGGCCGGTCGTGATCCTCGCGATCCTGCTCGTCGCCGCGGGCGTCGCGATCGCCCTCATGCTCTTCAACCAGCAGCGGCCGGATCCGGCCGCGACGACGCCCGGCGCGGAGAGCCAGTCCGCTGCGCTCGTCGACATCTCGCTCGAGCAGTTCCAAGGGATGGACGAACAGGAGTTCCGCGACGCGGTCGAGGCGCTGAACCTCGTGCCGGCGGTCGAGACCGGCCAGCCGGCGACCGACCCCGCCCTGGTCGGCACGATCTACGCGGTGGCGCCGACCGGCCCGGTGCCGGAGGGGTCGACGATCACGGGCACGATCCACAGCGCGGTCGCCCAGGTCGAGGATCCGACGACCGCGCCGCGGCTGGGCGACGGCTCCGACCCGACCGCTCAGCAGGTCGGCGCGACGCCGTCGATCGTGTGGGATGCCGCGACGTGCCCCTCGGGCTACACGCGCGGCGACTACGTCGCGACGATCACGTGGCCCGACGGCCGGGTGCAGGACCAGGTCACGCCCGTCGAGGGCTTCGACATCCTCGCGCCGGGGCTCGGCGCCGGCAGCACGACCGTCACCTACACCTTCAGCTGCGAGGTCGAGGGCGGGCAGACGCTCACGAGCGGTGCCTCTCCCGCGCTGACGATCACGGCGGTGCCGGAGGAGACGCCGGAGCCCGAGCCGACCCCGACGCCCACGCCGACGCCGACGCCCACACCGGAGCCCACGACCGAGCCGTGAGGCGCCCCGCCGGGGTCGTCGAGCGGCGCTGACGTAGAATCGACCGATCCCCCATCCCGGGGCTCGGCCGCGGGCCACGCACGAGGAGAGGAGCCGCGATGACCGACAGCATCATCGCGTCGCTGCGGACCCTCGGCGACCGCTACGAGATCGGCGAGCTCATCGGGCAGGGCGGCATGGCCGAGGTGCACCTCGCGCGCGACACCCGGCTCGACCGCCAGGTCGCGGTGAAGCTGCTGAAGCCCGAGCTCTCGAGGGACCCGGAGTTCCGCACGCGCTTCCGCCAGGAGGCGCAGTCGGCGGCGCGCATGTCGCACCCGACGGTCGTGCGCGTCTTCGACGCGGGCGAGGAGCCCGCGGTCGACGCGAGCGGGCAGCCGGCGGCCGTGCCGTACATCGTCATGGAGTACGTCGACGGCCGGATGGTGAAGGACATCATCGCCGAGGGACCGCTCCCCGAGTCGGAGGCCGTGCGGATCACGAAGGGCATCCTGACCGCCCTCGAGTACTCGCACCGCGCCGGCATCGTGCACCGCGACATCAAGCCCGGCAACGTCATGGTGACCCCCGGCGGGCAGATCAAGGTGATGGACTTCGGCATCGCCCGCGCCGTCTCCGAGACGAGCGCGAACGTCGCCCAGACCGGCATGATCCTCGGCACGGCGCAGTACTTCTCCCCCGAGCAGGCGAGGGGCGAGGCGGTCGACGCCCGCACCGACCTGTACTCGACGGGCGTCATCCTCTTCGAGCTGCTGACCGGCCGCGCCCCGTTCGAGTCGGACACGCCCGTCGGCGTGGCATACCAGCACGTCGCCGAGGAGCCGCCGACCACGTCGTCGATCACCCCGGGCATCACGCCCGAGATGGACTCGATCGTCGCGAAGTCGCTCGAGAAGCCGCGCGACGACCGCTTCCAGTCGGCGACCGAGTTCAAGCAGGCGCTCGACGACGCCCTCGCGGGCGTGCTCGTGCCCTTCGAGAAGACCGAGACCGCACCGCTCGAGATCGGGGCCGCGACGACGATGTTCGCCGCGCTCGCCGTCGACGAGCCGGAGCTCGATGCGGAGGCGGAGCCCGCTGCGGTGCAGCGCGACCGGCGACCGCCCGTCGCGTGGCTGTGGGGTGCGGCAGCGCTCATCGCCGTGCTCGTCGTCGTCGCCGTCGCATGGGCCACGAACTTGCTCAACCTCCCGATCGCGGGGCTCTCCACGAACGTTCCCGAGGTCGCCGGCCTCACCGAGGACGAGGCGGTCGCGGCCGTCGAGGCCGCCGACCTCGAGGCCGAGGTGCGCCGCATGATCGATGACGCGGATGTCGGCACGGTGCTGCGCTCGGAGCCGGAGTCGGGCGTGCGCCTCTCCCCCGGATCCCCCGTGACGATCGTCGTCTCGAACGGGCCGCCGCCGACGCCGCTCATCAGCGTCGCGAACCTCACCGAGCAGCAGGCGCGACAGGCGCTCGAGGCCGCGGGCTACGTCGTCGGCGACGTCACGCGCGCGAGCTCGCCGACCGTCGCGATCGACCGGGTCATCGCCACCGACCCGACCGCCGGCACCAGCGTGACGCGCGGGCAGTCGATCGACATCCAGCTCTCGAACGGACGCGTCACGGTGCCCGACGTCGTCGGCCAGTCGCTCTCGAGCGCGCAGTCGCAGCTCGAGGCGCTCGGGCTGTCGGTGCGCCGCGCGACCACCACGTCCTGCACCGCCCCGAACCTCGTGACCGCGCAGTCGGTCGCGGCCGAGAGCGACGTCGCGCAGGGCAGCAGCGTCACGGTCACCTACTGCGTGCGCCGCGCGGCGCCGCCCGCGCCGCCGCGGCAGAGCACTCCGCCGCAGCCCCCGGCCGACCCCGGTCCGGGTGATGGCGACGGCGAGGGCGGCGACGACGACGAGGGCGGCGGCTGATCCGTCGCTCGCGAGCCCTCAGCGCTGCGGCGGCGGGGCGAGCGTGACGAGCGGCGCGCGGCCCGCGGCGAGCTCGGCGGCGCCGTCGAGCCCGGCCGACTCGAGCCAGTTGCCGAGCATGCGGTAGCCGCCCTCGGTCAGCACCGACTCGGGGTGGAACTGCACGCCCCACACGGGCGCGTCGCGGTGCTCGAGCGCCATGATGACGCCGCCGGCCGCCCGGTCGCCATCGGCGTCCGGCACGGTCCGCGCGGTCACGCGCAGCGCATCCGGCACCGTCCCGTCGACGACGGCGAGCGAGTGGTAGCGCGTCGCGGTCAGCGGGCTCGGGAGCCCCTCGAAGACGGTCGAGCCGTCGTGCTCGACGAGGCTCGTCTTGCCGTGCATGAGCTCTGGCGCGTGGGTGACGACGGCGCCGAGCGCCTCGGCGATCGCCTGGTGCCCGAGGCACACGCCGAGCAGCGGCGTGCCGGCGTCGATCGCGGCGTGCACCAAGGGGATCGAGACGCCCGCGTCGGCCGGGGTGCCCGGCCCGGGCGAGAGCAGCACGGCGTCCCACTCGGCGATGCCGCGCGCATCCACCCGGTCGTTGCGCACGACCGAGACGTCGGCGCCGAGCTCCTGGAGGTAGCCGGCGAGCGTGTAGACGAAGCTGTCGAAGTTGTCGACGACGAGGATGCGGGTCATGCGAGGGCACTCGATCTGCGGTCGGATCCGGCGAAGGTCGGATCGGGGGTCGGGAAGAAGGTCTGCATCACCCACGGGTAGACGTGGAAGACGAGGAGGTAGGCCGCGGCGGCCAGGAGCACGAGCACGATCACGAGCCGCAGCGGCCAGGGGCCGGGCAGCGCCCGCCAGAGGGCCGCGTACATCACGCCCTCCCGAGGGTCTCGGCGAGCTCGAGCGGCATGCCGTCGGCGGCACCCTGCCAGCCTACCCAGGTGGCGTAGGCGATGAGCCTGCCGGCCGCCGACCACTCGGGGTTGCACGTCGTGAGCGTGAGGTAGCGCCCGTCCGCCGGCACGTGCGGCAGCTGCGGCACGGGAGCGACGACGCCGACGGCCGTGGGCGGCACGTACTCGTGGTTGCGGAACTCGTAGACGTGCCACGCGCTCGCCGTCTGCACGTAGATGCGGTCGCCGATGCGCATCTCGTCGAGCTGCGTGAAGGGGCCGCCCTGGCCGTTGCGGTGCCCGGCGACCGCGAAGTTGCCGAACCCGCCCGGCATCGCCGACTCGCTGTAGTGCGCGAGCCCCTGCTCGAGGCTGTCGAGCACCGCCCGGCTCGTGCCCTCCCCCACGACGCGCTCGAACTCGCCGAGCCGCGGGATGTGCACGACGGCGAACGACTCGCGGTCGGCGACGGCCGCCTCAGCGGGCGGCTCGTCGGTGCGAAGGGCGGCGGATGCGTCGGCGACCGCGGGTGCTCCGGGCACGAGATCGGCGGCGAAGACGCGCGCTGCCTGCTGCTGCCGCTCGCCGAGCACCGCGTCGGAGAGCCACACCTGCCAACCGGCGTAGCTGAGCGCGAGCACGCCCGCGGTGAGCAGCAGCTCGCCGAGCACGCTCGAGGCGGTCGCCCGACGCCGGGGGCGCGCCGAGCGGCGGGCGCGATCGTCGAGGGCTGCCACCGCTCAATCCTAGGCGGGGACTGCACTAGCATGGGGTGTCATGAGCAGCGAGAAGTCCGTCGAGAAGGCCAAGGCCGACCGGAGCCGGTCGGCGAAGGAGCGCTCGCCGCACGACGAGCAGCACAACCCGGCGTGGTTCAAGCCGGTGATGTTCGGCTTCATGATCGTCGGCTTCCTCTGGGTGATCGTCTACTACGTCTCGGGCACGACCCTGCCGATCGCGCAGCTCGGCTCGTGGAACATCGTCATCGGCTTCGGCGTGATGTTCATCGGCTTCATCATGACGACGCGCTGGAAGTAGCGAATCACACCGGTGTAGTTCTCCCCAGCTGTGGAGAGATCTGTGGAGAACTCCTAGAGGATCGACGCGAGCCGCAGCCCGAAGAGCGCGGCGAGCACGACCGCGACCGCGCCGATGACGAGCCACGCGGCCTTCGCCGCCTGATCGCCGCGCAGCCGCTTGTGCACCGCCCCGATGCCGAAGCCGAGCGCGAGCCCGATGACGAGGCCGCCGACGTGCGCCGCCCACGACACGTTGCTGATCACGAACGTCAGCACGAGGTTGATGGCGACGATGACGAGGATGCTCGGCTGCACGCGGCCGACCATGCGCTGCATGCCGATGACCATGCCGAAGAGCGCGTAGATCGCGCCTGATGCCCCGACGACCGCCGAGAGCGGCGTGAGCCAGGAGATCGCGACCGCGGCGCCCGCCGCGCTCACGACGTAGGCGGCCAGGAAGGGCAGCCTACCGATGCGCTGCTCGATCGACGGGCCCACGAGCCACAGGATGAGCATGTTGAAGCCGAAGTGCAGCACGCCCGCGTGCACGAGCGCGTAGGTGACGAAGCGCCACGGCTCGATGAGCGAGTAGGGCAGGAAGAACAGCAGCGACGCGGCGATGTCCCCGGGCAGCAGCTGCAGCGCGCCGACGATCGCGGTGACGGCGATGATCGACATCGTCACGGGCGCGGGCTGGGCGAACCAGCTGCGCACGCGGCGGCCGGCAGCGCTGCGGGGCGCGCCGCTCGCCGCTCGCACCTGCCGCTGCAGCGAGCGCTGCTCAGCCGCGAGCTCGCGCACGCACTCGGGGCAGCGCACGCCGACGGGCGACGGCTGCTGGCACTCGCCGCAGACCGTGCGCCCGCACCGCTGGCACAGCACCCAGCTGACGCGGTCCGGGTGCCGGTAGCAGCGGTCGGCCGTCGCTGAGGATGACACCTCGGGTCAGGCCTCCGCGATCTCGATCGTCTCGATCACGACGTCCTCGAGCGGGCGATCGCGGCCGTCGGTCGCGACCGCCTGGATCGCGTCGACGACGCCGCGCGACGCCTCGTCCTCGACGAGCCCGAAGATCGTGTGCTTGCCCTGCAGCCACGGGGTCGCGACGGTCGTGATGAAGAACTGCGAGCCGTTCGTGCCGCGGCCCGCGATCTTGCCGGCGTTCGCCATCGCGAGCACGTAGGGCGCGTTGAAGTCGAGGTCGGGGTGGATCTCGTCGTCGAACTGGTAGCCGGGGCCGCCGACGCCCTGGCCGAGCGGGTCGCCGCCCTGGATCATGAAGTCGGGGATGATGCGGTGGAAGACGACGCCGTCGTAGAGCGGGTCGGTCGAGGTCTTGCCGGTGGCGGGGTGCGTCCACTCGCGCTCGCCGGTGGCGAGCTCGACGAAGTTCTGCACGGTCTTGGGGGCGTGGTCGCCGAGGAGGTTGACCTTGATCTCGCCGAGATTCGTGCGGATGGTCGCGACAGCGGTGTGATGAGCCATGGCCCGATCCTCCCACAGCGGGCTTGGCGGGAGCGCTCGGCCGGCCTCGATTTCGGCGACAGCGAAACCGTCGCAGCGTGGGTGACGCGTCCAGGAAAACCTGCAAGGATGACGCGCAGGCTCCACGACGGAAGGACAGACATGTCGCTCGAACTGACGCGCAAGCGCGCGAAGCAGGTCAAGAAGCTCCGCAAGCAGGCCGACAAGCTCATGGCCGAGCAGCGCGCGGTGAACTACCACGCGGCAGCGCTCGCCCGCGAGGCTCGCGAGCAGGCTCGCGCCTACGGCGCCGAGACGCTCCGCCCCGCCGCCGAGCGCGTCGTGCACCGCGGCAAGGAGGCCGGCCTCGACCGGCTCTCGAAGGCCGCCCGCGGCTGGAACGCGAGCGTCGTGCCCGCCCTCGCGACCGGGCTCGGCTCCGTCGCCGCCCTCGCATCCGTCGGCAAGGACGAGCGCGTGCAGAGCGCGATCGAGAACGTCCGCCGCTACGCGACCGTGCCCGACCTCGCCCCGCAGCCCGCGAAGTCGGGCCCGAACGCCTGGCAGTGGATCCTCATCGGCGTCGGCTCGGTCGCCGTCGTGAGCGCCGCGTACGCCGCGTGGCAGACCCTGCGTGCCGACGACGACCTGTGGATCCCCGACGCCGAGGACACCGCGGTCGACGCGCCCGCGCGTCCGTTCGACCAGCCGTCCGGCGGGATCGCCGACGGCCCCGAGGCCGGCGCCCCCCAGGCCTGAGCCGTCTGAGCCCCGAGCGAAGGGCCCCCGTCCGCGGGGGCCCTTCGTCGTGCGCGGAGCAGGCCTCGGTCATGCCGGTCAGGACAGCGCGGCACCGATCGCGACGAGGATGCCACCGAGCACGAGCATGCCGGCCGCGAGCATGAACGAGCGGATGCGTCGCTCGGGCTCGCGACCCTGGCGCATGGTGCGCACGGAGTCGATGCCGCTGATGACGCACGAGACGACCATGAGGCCGATGCCGAGGACGATGAGGGGATGCATGGGTCAGCGGAGCGGCGAGCCGTGGTCGTCGATGTGCCGGATCGCCCAGTCGACCGCGTGCACGTGGCGCAGCGCCGGCACGTCGGCGAGCCGGTGCCACGCGACGTCGTCGGTCGTGCCGTCGACCTCGATCGCGAGCTCGCCGCCGGTAATCTCGGCGCGGTAGAGGATGCGCAAGGCCTGCATCTCGTCGCCGCGCGCGGTCGTGGGGAGGACGGCGGAGTCGACGCCGAGCAGGCTCGTGAGCCGCACCTCGTAGCCGGTCTCCTCGCGCACCTCGCGGACGGCGCCGTCCGCGGGATGCTCGCCGGGCTCCACACCGCCTCCCGGCAGCGTCCACCCGGCCATGTCGCCCTCGTTCCAGTGCGGCAGCAGGATCTCGCGCTCGTCACCGTCGCCCCTCGTGATCAGGGCGTAGGCGGCCACTCGCATGCGCATCCGGCCATCCTACGGTGCCTCTCCCGGCGGATCCTCAGCGCGCCGGCGGCCGCTCCTCGCCGTCGCCGTCGCTCGCCGGGAGCTGGCGCCAGTGCTCGTCGGGCCGGTGCTCGTCGGCGGGAGCGAGCGTCGGGTCGACGGACTGCGTCGGGACGAGCTCGCCGACGCCCTCCCCCGGCGCGGTCTGCTCGACGGTGAGCTGGAAGTCGTCGCCGTGCTCCGTGACGCCCGCGACGATCGCCTGCTCGACCGCCGCGACGGCATACCGGCGCCGCACGACCATGGGATCGAGCGCGAGGTCCTTCGCGAGCGCCGCCGCGAGCCCGATCATCACGACGACGAACGGGAGGGCGGCGATGACCGTGACCTGCTGGAGGCCCGTGAGGGCGTCCTCGCCGCCCAGCAGCAGCATGATCGCCGCGACGGCGCCCGTCGCGATCCCCCAGAAGATGACGGTCGCGCGCGAGGGCTGCAGCGAGCCGCGGTGCGAGAGCGTGCCCATCACGACCGAGGCGGCATCGGCGCCGGAGATGAAGAAGATCGCCACGAGCACCATGACGACGATCGACGAGATCTGCGCGAGCGGCAGCTCCGCGAGCGCCTGGAACAGCGTCGACTCCGGCGTGCCGCTGCTGCCGAGGTCGGTGCCGTCGAGCTCGAGGTCGATGCCGAGCCCGCCGAAGATCGCGAACCAGACGAGCGAGACGAGCGTGGGCGCGACGAGCACGCCGGTGACGAACTGGCGGATCGTGCGGCCGCGCGAGATGCGCGCGATGAACATGCCGACGAACGGCGTCCAGCTGACCCACCATGCCCAGTAGAAGATCGTCCAGCCCGAGAGCCAGGCCGCGACCTCCGCGCCGCCGGCCGCCTCGGTGCGCGCCGACATGACCGCGAGCTGCTCGGCGTAGCCGCCGATCGTGGTCGGCAGCAGGTTGAGGATGAAGACGGTGGGTCCGACGACGAAGACGAAGAGCGCGAGGATCCCCGCGAGCACCATGTTGGTGTTCGAGAGCCACTTGATGCCGCGGGAGATGCCCGAGACGGCGGAGAGGACGAAGGCGAGCGTCAGCACCGCGATCACGGCGACGAGCAGCCCGTTGCCCACTTCGCCGAGTCCCGCGACGATCTCGATCCCCGAGCCGATCTGGAGCGCGCCGAGGCCGAGCGACGTCGCCGAGCCGAAGAGCGTCGCGAAGATCGCGAAGATGTCGATCGCGCGACCGATGGGACCCTCGACGGTGCGGGAGCCGAGGAGGCTCGTGAAGGCCGCGGAGACCGTGAGCGCGCGGCGCTTCCGGAAGACGCTGTAGGCGAGCGCGAGCCCGACGACGGAGTAGATGGCCCACGGGTGCAGCGACCAGTGGAACATCGTCGTGGCCATGGCGGTGCGCACGGCTTGGGCCTCATCGCCGCCGCCGGTGCCGGGCGGGGGCGCCACGAGGTGGCTCACCGGCTCGGTGACGCCGAAGAAGACCAGCCCGATGCCCATCCCGGCGGAGAACATCATCGCGATCCAGGAGACGGTGCTGAACTCCGGCTCCTCGCCGTCATCCCCGAGCGGGATGCGCCCGAAGCGGCTCGCGGCGATCCAGATCACGAAGATGACGAATCCGGAGGCGGCGAGCGCGAAGAGCCAGCCGGTGCTCCCGACCACCCAGTCGAGGCCGGCGGAGGACGCCGTCGCGAGCGACTCGGTGCCGACGGCGCCCCAGATCACGAACGCGAGGGCGACCGCCGCGACGACGCCGAACACGACGCGGTCGATCGGACGGCGCTCGGGGCCGCCGCCGGCTTGCGGCGGCACGTCGAGCGCGGGATGCAGCGGCTTCCGGCGGGGCTGCCAGGGGCGCCTCCCGGAGCCTGCGCCGACCGTCTCGGGCTCGCCCATGCGTCCTCCACTGCTGCAGGTCGACGCGCGGGACGCGCGTCCGTGACGCCGCAACGCTAGTCCCGCCCGCTGGGTGCGACGTGAGGGCCGCGCGTCAGCGAGGGCGAGCGCGCCCGCGCATCCTGCTCTCGACCGAATCGCGCAGCGGGGCACCGAGGAAGAGCCCGAGCGAGGCGCCCGATGCGAGCGCGAGGCCGACCGCGCCGGCGCCGATGAGCGTCGCGACCCCGAGCACGAGGCTCGCGGCCGAGCCGTCGGACTCGACGAGCTGCAGCAGCCCGCGGAAGACCGCGTAGCCCGGCACGAGCGGCACGATCGCGGCGGTCGTCACCGCGATGGACGGGACGTGCAGGCGGTGCCCGATGATGATGCCGATGAGGCTCGCGACGAGCGCGCCGATCCCGCTCGCCACCGGCGTGCCCGCTCCGGCGCCAGAGCCGATCGTGAATCCGATCCAGGCGAGCCCGCCGAGCACGGCGCTCACGAGCGTCGTGCGGAGACGGGCGCCGTTCATGATCGCGACCGAGATCGCGATGATGACCGCGCCGGTCATCTGCAGCGGCAGCGAGCCGAGCGCTGGCACCTCGCTCGTGACGGCGAAGCCCAGCCCGAGCGTGCGGGCGAGCGAGAGCCCGCCGAGGATGCCGATCACGACCCCGAGGGTCGAGAGCACGAGGTCGAGGATGCGTCCACCAGCGGTGAGCGAGAAGCCGTCGATCGCGTCCTGGGCGGCGCCGACGACCGAGAGCCCCGCGAGCATGAGCACGATGCCGGCGGCGATGATGATCGAGGGCCGCACGTCGGCGAGCAGCGGCACCTCGAGCCTCGCGAGCGCGCTCGTCGCGGTCGCGGCCGCCGTGACGACGAGCGCGCCGACGATCTGCGAGAAGAAGAACGGCAGGCGCAGCCTCGCCATGCCGCGCTGCGCGACCGCCGCCGCGCACGACGCGAGGAAGGCGATGAGACCGATGATCCACGAAGCGCCGAAGAGCACGGTGACGCCGACCGCGAGCATCCCCTGCGCGAGCACGACGAACGTCGGCCGGTAGAGGAAGGGCGTGCGGCGGATGGCGTCGAAGCGGGCGCGCGCGTGCTCGAGGTCGAGCCCGCCCTCGATCTCGACGACGAGCGCCTGCAGCCGCTGGAGCTTCGCGTGGTCCGGCACGGGCGCCCGCACGACCCGGATGAGGGTGATGGGCAGGTCGTCGTGGCCCCGGTGGTACGAGACGCCGATCGAGTTGTACGTCACGTCGACGTGCACGGGGCGGATGCCGAGCGCGGCGGCGACGCGCGTCGTCGCGAGCGTCACGTCGTTCGCCGAGGCGCCGACCGTCAGGAGCGCCTCGGCGATGCGCATCGCGAGGTCGATGACCTTCCGCGCGTGCACCTCGTCGATCGTGAGGAGCGCCTCCGTCATCGCGCGTGAGGCGGGGTCGGTGCGGATCGCGCGCGCGATGCGCTGCCGCCAGTCCTGCCGTCCGTCCATCCCTCTCATCCTCCCATCCGCCGGGAGGCCGGCAGGGATGCCGGGGGCTGCTCAGCCCCCGCGCCAGGCGTCGGTCTCGACGTTCGAGTTCGGCGAGGGCGACGGCCGTCGCGCGGCCGATGCCGGAGTCGGTCGCGGTGCGCGCGGAGTCCGTGGCGAGCGCGCTCATCGCGCGCGGTCTCGGGGACCAGTGGTGGAGCCTGGGAGAATCGAACTCCCGACATCCTGCTTGCAAAGCAGGCGCTCTACCAACTGAGCTAAGGCCCCGTGGCCGGCGGGCCGGCCGTGGGAGTTGTGCGTGGTGGGGCTACCTGGACTCGAACCAGGGACCTCTTCGTTATCAGCGAAGCGCTCTAACCGCCTGAGCTATAGCCCCGAGCACAATCATCGATGCTACCACCTGCGCCGGCGTGCTCTCGACCACGGCGCCGGATCGGCCTACTGGTTGGCGAAGCCGACCTGCAGGCCGCCCGTCAGTCGCACCGAGAGGTTGTACAGCACGGCGATGACCGCGCCGAGGACGGTGATGACGACGAAGTTCAGCACCGCGACGAGCAGCGTGAACATCATCACCTGCGGCAGCGACAGCAGCGACGTGATGGCGAACTCCGGGTCGGCGAGGATGTCGCGCATCACCTCGTCGACCTTGCCGAACAGCCCGACGACCTGCAGCAGGCTCCACATCACGAACACCACGACGACCTGGACGATGCCGAGCACGAGCCCGAGCACCGCCGAGACCTTCATGGCGGACCAGAAGTCGATGTGCACGAGGCGCAGCCTCACCTGCTTGCTCGAGCCGCTGCGCCGAGGCGTCTTGCTCTGGAGCTTCTCGGCGATGCTCATGCGTCGGTCTCCTCGGTGGGCTCGTCGTCGGTCGAATCGGCATCGGCCGAGTCCGTGGCGTCAACGATAGCGTCCTCCGCCTCCGCGATCGCGACCTGGGCGACGCCGGTCTGCGCATCCTGCGCGGGTGACGTGGCCGGCTCGGCGGCGGCCTCCTCGACGGCTTCCTCGACCGCGTCCTCCACGTTGCGCGCGATCGAGATCACGAGGTCGGTCGTCGACTTCTCGGCGAACTGCACCCCCATCGTGGTGCGGCCGGTCGCGCGGACCTCGTCGACGCTCGAGCGGATGACCTTGCCGGAGCTGCGGATGAGCAGCAGCTCGTCGCCGTCGTGCACGATCGTCGCACCGACGAGCGCCCCGCGGTCGTGGTCGCCCGACGAGAACGTGAGCACGCCCTGCGTGCCGCGGCCCTTCGACGGGTAGTCGGAGACCGGCGTCTTCTTGCCGAAGCCCTGCTCCGTCACGACGAAGACGTAGCCGTCATCGCCGATGACCATCGCCGCGAGCGCCTCGTCGCCGTGCTTGAGGCGGATGCCGCGCACGCCGCCGGTCGCGCGGCCCATGGGGCGCAGCGCCTCATCGGTCGCCGCGAAGCGCGCCGCACGGCCCCGCTTGCTGATCACGAGGATCTCATCGTCGGAGTTCGCGAGCATCGCCGAGATGACCCGGTCGTCGGGCGCGAGGTTGATCGCGATGATGCCGCCGGAGCGGTTGGTGTCGAACAGCTCGAGCCGCGTCTTCTTGACCTGGCCCTGCTGCGTGGCGAGCACGAGGTAGTCGGCCTGGTCGTAGCGGCGCAGCTGCAGCACGGTCTGCACGCGCTCGTCGGGCTGGAAGGCGAGCAGGTTCGCGACGTGCTGACCCTTCGCGTCGCGGCCGGCCTCGGCGATCTCGTACGCCTTCATGCGGTAGACGCGGCCGAAGTTCGTGAAGAACAGCAGCCAGTCGTGCGTCGAGGTGACGCCGAAGTGCTCGACGATGTCGTCGCTGCGCAGCTGCGCGCCGCGCACGCCCTTGCCGCCGCGATGCTGCGCGCGGTACTGGTCGATGCGCGTGCGCTTGATGTAGCCGCCGGTCGTGAGGCTCATCACGACCTGCTCCTCGGGGATGAGGTCCTCCATCGAGACGTCGCCGCCGTAGCCGTGCATGATCTCGGTGCGGCGGTCGTCGCCGTGCCGCGCCACGATCTCGCGCAGCTCGTCGACGATGATCTGCCGCTGGCGGTCGGGCTTCGCGAGGATGTCCTTGTAGTCGGCGATGAGTCGGCGGAGCTCCTCGGCCTGGTCCTGGATCTTCTGCCGCTCGAGCGCCGCGAGCCGGCGCAGCTGGAGCTCGAGGATCGCGTTCGCCTGCTTCTCGTCGACCGAGAGCAGCTCCATGAGCCCCGTGCGAGCATCGTCGGGCGTCGGCGAGCGGCGGATGAGCGCGATGACCTCGTCGAGGGCGTCGAGGGCCTTGAGGTAGCCCTCGAGGATGTGCATCCGGTCCTCTTCGCGCGCGAGGCGGAACTGGGTGCGGCGGACGATGACCTCGACCTGGTGGTCGGCCCAGTGCCCGATGAAGCCGTCGAGCGAGAGCGTGCGCGGCACGCCGTCGACGATCGCGAGCATGTTCGCGCCGAAGTTCTCCTGCAGCTGCGTCTGCTTGTAGAGGTTGTTGAGCACGACCTTCGCGACCGCGTCGCGCTTGAGCGTGATCACGAGGCGCTGACCCGTGCGACCCGAGGTCTGGTCCTCGATGTTCGCGATGCCCTGCAGCTTGCCGTCCTTCACGAGGTCGGCGATGCGCACCGCGAGCCGGTCGGGGTTCACCTGGTACGGCAGCTCGGTGATGACGAGGGCCGTGCGGCCCTGGATCTCCTCGACCGTGACGACCGCCCGCATCGTGATCGACCCGCGACCGGTGCGGTACGCCTCCTCGATGCCCTTCGTGCCGAGGATCTGCGCGCCGGTCGGGAAGTCGGGGCCCTTGATGCGCTCCATGAGGGCCGCGAGCAGCTCCTCCTTCGACGCCTCCGGGTGCTCGAGGTGCCAGATCGCGCCGTCGGCGACCTCGCGGAGGTTGTGCGGCGGGATGTTCGTGGCCATGCCGACCGCGATGCCGACCGAGCCGTTGACGAGCAGGTTGGGGAAGCGCGCCGGCAGCACCGACGGCTCCTGCGTCCGGCCGTCGTAGTTGTCCTGGAAGTCGACGGTGTCCTCGTCGATGTCGCGCACCATCTCCATGGCGAGCTGCGACATCTTCGTCTCGGTGTACCGCGGGGCGGCCGCCTCGTCGTCGCCGGCGGAGCCGAAGTTGCCCTGGCCGAGCGCGAGCGGGTAGCGCAGGCTCCACGGCTGCACGAGGCGCACGAGGGTGTCGTAGATCGCCGTGTCGCCGTGCGGGTGGTACTGCCCCATGACGTCGCCGACGACGCGCGAGCACTTCGAGAACGCCTTGTCGGGCCGGTAGCCGCCGTCGTACATCGCGTAGATGACGCGGCGGTGCACGGGCTTGAGGCCGTCGCGCACCTCCGGGAGGGCTCGCCCGACGATGACGCTCATCGCGTAGTCGAGGTAGGAGCGCTGCATCTCGAGCTGGAGGTCGACCTGCTCGATCGTGCCGTGGTTCGGGGCGTCGCGGTCGAAGGGCTCCGCGGGGGTGGTCTCGTCAGTCATCGTCTCTCTCGGTCCGGGTCTCGGTACGCCGGCTTCGCCGGCGACTCGACCTTGAGTCCTTCGCGCTCAACACGACTGCGTCGCATTGAGCGCTTCGGACTCAAATGTCCAGGAAGCGCACGTCGCGCGCGTTCTTCTGGATGAAGGATCGGCGGGCCTCGACGTCCTCGCCCATGAGGGTCGAGAAGATCGCGTCGGCCACGGCGGCGTCGTCGAGCGTCACCTGCTTGAGCGTGCGCGTCTCGGGATCCATCGTCGTCTCCCACAGCTCGCTGTAGTTCATCTCGCCGAGGCCCTTGTAGCGCTGCACGCCGTTGTCCTTCGGCATGCGCTTGCCGCTCGCCTGCCCGTCGGCGATCATCGCGTCGCGCTCGCGGTCGCTGTACGCGTACTCGTGGTCGGCGTTCGTCCACTTGATCTTGTAGAGCGGCGGGGCGGCGAGGTAGACGTAGCCCATGTCGATGAGCGGCCGCATGTAGCGGAACAGCAGCGTGAGCAGCAGCGTCGTGATGTGCTGCCCGTCGACGTCGGCATCCGCCATGAGCACGATCTTGTGGTACCTCGCCCTTGCCGGGTCGAAGTCCTCGCCGAGGCCCGCGCCGAAGGCGGTGATCATCGACTGGATCTCGGCGTTGCCGAGCGCGCGGTCGAGGCGAGCCTTCTCGACGTTGAGCACCTTGCCGCGCAGCGGCAGGATCGCTTGCGTGTAGGGGTTGCGGCCCTGCACGGCCGAGCCGCCTGCTGAGTTGCCCTCGACGAGGAAGATCTCCGAGATCGCCGGGTCCTTCGACTGGCAGTCCTTGAGCTTGCCGGGCATGCCGCCCGACTCGAGGAGCCCCTTGCGGCGGGTCTGCTCGCGCGCCTTCCGCGCGGCGATGCGGGCGGTCGCGGCGCCGATCGCCTTGCGCACGATCTCCTTCGCCATCGCCGGGTTCGACTCGAACCAGTGGCCGAGCTCCTCGCCGGTGACGCGCTGCACGAACGACTTCGCCTCGGTGTTGCCGAGCTTCGTCTTCGTCTGGCCCTCGAACTGCGGCTCGCCGAGCTTGACGGAGACGATGGCCGTGAGCCCCTCGCGCACGTCGTCGCCGGAGAGGTTCTCGTCCTTCTCCTTGAGCAGGTTCGACTGGCGCGCGTACTTGTTCACGAGTGTGGTGAGCGCCGCGCGGAAGCCCTCCTCGTGCGTGCCGCCCTCGTGCGTGTTGATCGTGTTCGCGTAGGTGTAGACGCCCTCCTGGTAGGAGGTCGTCCACTGCATCGCGATCTCGACCGAGATGCGCCGCTCGGTGTCCTCCGACTCGAAGTCGATGATCTCGGGGTGCACCGCCTCGGCCTTCTTCGACTCGTTGAGGTAGGCGACGTAGTCCTTGAGGCCCTGCTCGTAGAGGTACTCGTCGGAGCGCTGCCGCGGCTCGGTGCCCTCCTCGTCGGCGTCGGGCTCGATGAGCGCCTCGGGGCGGCGGTCCTCGATCGCGATGCGCAGCCCCTTGTTGAGGAACGCCATCTGCTGGAAGCGCTTCGCGAGCGTCTCGTAGTCGAACTCCACCGTCTCGAAGATGTCGGGGCTCGGCCAGAAGGTCAGCGTCGTGCCGGTCTCGTCGGTCGCCTCACCCGAGACGAGCGGCCCCTCGGGCTCGCCGACGCGGAACGACTGCCGGTGCACTCGACCCTGGCGCTTGATCTCGACCTCGAGGCGCGTCGAGAGCGCGTTCACGACCGAGGAGCCGACGCCGTGCAGGCCGCCCGAGACCGCGTAGCCCCCGCCGCCGAACTTGCCGCCCGCGTGGAGCACGGTGAGCACGACCTCGACGGTCGACTTCGAGGGGTCGGAGGAGTGGGGATCGACGGGGATGCCGCGGCCGTTGTCGGTGACGCGCACGCCGCCGTCGGGCAGGATCACGACGTCGATGCTGTCGCAGTGGCCGGCGAGCGCCTCGTCGACCGCGTTGTCGACGATCTCGTAGACGAGGTGGTGGAGGCCGCGCGGGCCCGTCGAGCCGATGTACATGCCCGGGCGCTTGCGCACCGCCTCGAGGCCCTCGAGGATCTGGATCTGATCGGCGCCGTAGTCGCCCTGGGTGGGAGGCTGCGACGGCTTCGCCGTCTGGTCGTCGGGCTGCGTCTCGTGCTCGTTCGCCATGCTTCTCCCGGTCCGTCTCGCGCGACCGCCATGCGGCGGCGCAACCCTCCGATTCTACCCCGGATGCGCGAGGAAGGCTCGTCAACGCGCGCCTCTGGTGGACGATCGCGGTGCGCCGCGAGAGAACAGTCCCCTGAAAGCGGGTTCTGCGGCCCTGGACGCTCGGAGCGGGCTTGCAGGGCCGGTCGCGAACGGGGGTGGACACCCGCCTGGAAAGGGGGAGCGGCCCAGGACCTGTCGGTCTCGGGCCGCCGAAGGGCATCCGCCGTGGAGCCTCAGCCCATGGGGATGAGGATCCAGAGCGCCGCGGTGAGGAGGAAGCCGAGCACGCCGAGGACGGTCGTCAGCACGGTCCACGTGCGCAGCCCGTCCTTCACCGAGAGGCCGAGGTAGCGCGTGACGATCCAGAAGCCCGAGTCGTTCACGTGGCTGAGCCCGAGCGCGCCGTAGCCGATCGCGACCGCGAAGAGCGCGAGGTGGATCGGGCCGAGCCCGAGCCCCGCGACGGCAGGGATGAGGAGTCCCGAGGCGGTCGTGATCGCGACCGTCGCCGAGCCCTGCGCGGCGCGCATGATGAGCGAGATGAGGAAGCCGAGCAGGAGCACCGGCATGCCGGAGGCCGCCATGACATCGGCGACCGCGCCGCCGATGCCGGTCTCGGTGAGGATGCGGCCGAAGGCGCCGCCCGCACCGGTGACGAGGATGATGACCGCGGCCGCCGGGAGCGCGGACTCCATGACCTCGCCGAGGTGGCTCGCCGACCAGCCGCGGCGCACGCCGAGCGCGATCATCGCGACGCCGATCGCGACCATGAGGGCGAAGATCGGCTGGCCGATCATCGAGAGGAAGCCGTGCCAGAAGCTGCCGACCTCCATCGTGGGCGCGATCGTCGTGCCCACCATGATGAGCGCGAGCGGCAGGATGATGATCGCGAGGATCGTCCAGGCGCTCGGCGCCTTCTCCCCCTCGGCGAGCGAGCTGCCGCCGCCGACGGTGTCGGCCTCGGTGCCGAAGGAGTCGAACATCGCCTTCGTCGCCGGGAGCATCGCGAACTCGCGCCGGTTCATGCGCTTCGCGACGACGTAGGAGGCGAAGGCGAGCGGGATGGAGATGCCGAGCGAGAGGATCGTCACCCAGCCGATGTCGGCGCCGAGGATCGTGGCGCCGCCGACGATGCCGGGGTGCGGGGGCACCGCGACGTGCACGGCGAGCATGATGCCCGCGATCGGGAGGCCGAACTTCATCGGGCTGAGCCCCGCCGCCTTCGAGAAGGCGTAGATGATCGGGATGAGGATGATGAAGCCCGCGTCGAAGAAGACGGGGATCGCGAGGACGCCCGCCGCCGCGGTGAGCGCCACGGCCACTCGCTTGGGGCCGAGCCAGCCCGTGAACTTCCCGGCGAGCGACTCGGCGCCGCCGGAGATCTCGATGATCTTGCCGAGCATCGAGCCGAGCGCGACGAGCACGGCGACCGAGCCGAGCGTGCCGCCGACGCCGGCGATGATCGCCTGGATGACGCCGAGCCGCTCGGGTGCGTCGTCGGTCGCGGGGATCGTCGTGAGCGGCAGCCCCGCGACGATGCCCACGACGATCGAGGTGAGCAGCAACGCGTAGAACGCCTGCACCTTGAAGCGGATGATGAGCAGCAGCAGGAGCCCGATGCCGCCGAGGCCGATGGCGATCAGCACGCCGAGGGGGTACTCCATCAGCTCGCCTCCCCGCGCAGCGTCGGGGCGACGACGCGGATGACCGCGGAGTCGTCGAGGTGGCCGAGGCCCTGCGCCTCGCCGAGCAGGAAGAGCTGCTCGGCGGCGGCGGCGACGGGGGCCGCGAGGTGGTGCGCTCGCGCTGCGGCGCCGACGATGCCGAGGTCCTTCACGAAGATGTCGAGCCGGCTGAGCACCTCGGCGCCGTCCTCGTCGTAGGCCTGCAGCGCGCGCGGGCCGCGGTTGCCGAGCATGAAGGAGCTCGCGGCGCCGGCGGAGAGCGCCTCGAGGGTGCGCTCGCGGTCGAGCCCGAGCGCGTCGGCGAGGGCGAGCGCCTCGGCGGCGGCGGCGATGTGCACGCCGCACAGCAGCTGGTTGACCGTCTTGAGCGCCTGCCCGTCGCCGGGCTTGTCGCCGACGATCGAGAGGGTCGAGGCGAGCTGCTCGAGCACGGGCCGCGCGGTCTCGAGCGCGGCGGGCTCGGCGCCGACGACGATGAGGAGGTCGCCCTCGCCCGCCCGCACGGGGCCACCCGAGAGCGGCGCGTCGACGAGGTGGGCGCCGGAGGCGGCGAGCCGATCGGCGATGTCGGCGATGCCGTCGGTGCCGACCGTGCTCGTGAGGATGACGACGGCGCCGTCGGCGAGGTGCTCGGCGAGCCCCGTCTCACCGAAGAGCAGCTCGCGCAGCTGCTCGCCGGTGCGCACGGCGACGAGGACGGCGTCGGCACCCGCGACGGCGGCGGCGGCCGAGGCGGCGGGCACGACGCCCTGCTGCTCGGCGAGGTGCAGGCGCTCGGCCGCGATGTCGAATCCGCGGACGTCGAAGCGCGCGGCGAGCCGCGTCGCCATGGGGAGTCCCATGGCGCCGAGGCCGATGACGGCGACGGTGCTGGTCATGGCTGTTCCTATCTGTGCGGGTGGATGCGTGATGCCGGCCGGCTCGCGCCGGCGCAGCCTCGGGTCAATCGGCGAGCGTGCGGACGACGCGCGCGAGGGAGTCGGTGTCGCCGACGTTGCCGGCGAAGACGACGAAGGGGATGCCCTCGGCGGGCCCGGACTGCGGCTGCCAGAGCGAGACGATGCCCGGGAGCATCGGGCCGACGACGAGCGCGCGGCGGATGCGCAGCGCCTCGGTCGCGACGTCGCTCGAGGTGATGCCGCCCTTCGCGATCACGAAGCGAGGCGGGGCGAGCTCGAGCACGCGCGCGACGAGCTCGACGAGCCCGGCGGAGACGCGCCGCGCGATCTCGAGGCTCTCCGCCCCGCCTCGGCCGGTGACGAGCTCGCGGCTCGTGTGGACGATGACGGTGCCCGACGCGATCGCGCGAGCCATCGCATCCGCTTGCTCCGTCAGATGCGCCTCGCGCCGGTCGTCGATGAGCGCGCGCACGTCGAGCTCGACGGTCGCGGTGTCGGGGCGGTCGGCGCGGAGGGAATCGAGCTGCGCGGTCGTGAGCGGCACGTGGCTGCCGACGACGACGAGGCCGCCGCGCTCGTGCCGGACCGCGATCTCGTCGGGGGTGACCGGCACGGCGATCTCCTGCCCGATGTGGGCTCGCACGTAGGGCGGCCCGATGCGCAGGAGCGCGTCGATGCCCTCGCGGTCGAGCGCGTGGAGCGCGAGCGCGAGCTGGCGCATGTCGTGCTCGTCGACCACGTCGACGGCGACGACCGTGCCGGGGGCGAGCTCGCGCAGGAACGAGGTGACCGCATCCGTGCCGGCGCGGATCACGTCGATCGTGAGGGCGGCGACCTCGTCGCGCGCGATGCGGCCATCGGTCTTCTCCGCGACCCAGTCGCGCAGGTCGGAGGACCGGAAGCCGAAGGTCGCGTCCCGCGCGAACGCCGTCTCGCCGACGGGCGTCGCCTCGCCGTCGACGACCCAGTAGTGCACCGAGTCGACCGTGATCCGGCCCGCGTCGGGGAAGGCGGGGATGAGCATCGTCAGCCGCGGGGCCTGGCCGCGCGCTGCGATCGCGTCGCGCAGCACATCGGTCTCGAGCGGGAAGTGGCCGCGCAGCGTCGAGTCGCCGCGGCTCACGAACGAGACGCGCTTTCCGGCGCGCGCGGCGGCGGCGAGGGCGACCTCGACGACCGCGAGGTTGCGAGCGGCGGCCTGCTGCTCGTCGAGCGAGCGCGAATTCGTGAGCACGTAGACGGCGGCGGCGTCCTGGGAGAGCGCCCAGTCGAGGTCCTCTGCCTCCCAGCGCGTGAGCACCGGGAGGTCGGCGACGGACTGCGTGCCGGTCGGGTCGTCGTCGAGCACGATGAGGACGAGATCGCGGATGCGAGCGGCGGCGACCTCGGCCGCCGAGATGTCGAGCGGGGCGGGCAAGGCTGCCAGCAGGCCGTCGAGGTGCACGAGAACTCCCTTGTCCGCGGGATCCGCGCAGGCGACGCACGAATCTGATGTCAGATATCATCGATCACGCACGTCAGGCTGTCAAGCCCATCTCGCGGGATCAGTCGCGCACGAGCGCCACGAGATCGTCGCGCGTCTGCCGCATGTGGCTCGCCATCGCGTCGCGCGCGGCGATCGGCACGCCCGAGCGGATCGCGTCGAGCACCGCCTGGTGCTGCTCGATGGCGTGGGCTCGGATCTCGGCGACCGCGCTCGTCTCGCCCCGCGTCTCGGCGAGCATCGACGTGAGCGGCCGCAGCGCCGCGACCAGGATGCGGTTGTCGGCCGCGCGGATGACGACGTCGTGGAACTCGAGGTCGGCCTGCACGAACGCGTCGACGTCCGTCGCGTCGTGGTGGTGCCGCATGCGAGCCAGCGAGTCCTCGAGCGCCGAGAGGTGCTCGTCGGAGCGCCGCTCGGCCGCGAGCTCGGCCGCGCCGGTCTCGATCATCATGCGCACCTCGAGCAGCTCGAGCGACGACTGCCTGCGCTGGCCCGCGCTCCGAGCGTGCCGCACCACGGCATCCATGCCCGTCCACTCCGACACCGGTGCGATGAGGTGCCGGCTGCCGGGCACCTGCACGATGACGCCCTGCGCCTGGAGCAAGCGCACCGCCTCGCGCATCGTCAGGCGCGAGATGCCGAACTCGACGGCGAGCTGCCCCTCGGGCGGCAGCTGCTCGCCGGCGGTCACTCGGCCTTCGATGATGGCGTCGAGCAGCCGCTCGACCGCGTCGTGCGTGCGCGATGGCCTGGGCATGGCTCCTCCTCGAGACCTGGGTATCTGACACCCTAGCCGCGCTTCCGGCGCCCCTCGTCCAACCCCGTCGGTCAGCCCCAGGTGTCGCGCGGCCCGCGTCCCGGCACCGAGCGGCGCCCGCGGTTGAAGCTCGGCAGGTCGGGGCCGATGAAGCGCACCGACTCGAGCCCGCACTCGGGGAAGCGGGCGATGATGCGCGTCGTGGTCTCCGCGCGCAGGATGCGCATCTGCTGCGTCCACGCGGTCGACGCGCACCGCACCGTCAGCACCCCGTCCTCGAACGCGATGGGCTCGGTGCGATCGGCGTTCTCGGCGCCGACGAGCTCCGGCCAGTGCGCCATGACGTCGGCGCGCGCGAGCGTCGTCGTCCAGCCGCGGTCCTCGGCGAAGCCGCCGAGCACATCGCCGAGGGCGCGCGGATCGCGGCCCTTCCCGAACGGCACGGATGCGTCGGGGTCGCGACGGGAGCGTCGGCGTCCGTCGCGCGTGACCTTCTCCGGGTCGCCGAACTTGGCCTTGAGTCGCAGCCACACCCGTTCGGACTCGGTCGCGGCGAGCTCACGCATCCAGCACCTCCCCGCGATCGATGCGGATGCGGTGGTGGCGGAGCGCATCGGGCACGTCCTCCTCGACCGCGGCCGTGATGAGCACTTGCTCGAACCGGCCCGCGGCCTCGGCGAGCCGCTGCCGACGACCGGCATCGAGCTCGGCGAACACGTCGTCGAGGATCATGACGGGGTCGCCGCCCGAGCCGTCGCGCAACAGCTCGGCGGAGCCGAGCCGGAGCGCGAGCGCGAAGGACCACGACTCGCCGTGGCTCGCGTAGTGCCGCGCGAGCAGGTCGTTGAGCTGCAGCTCGAGGTCGTCGCGGTGGGGCCCGACGAGGCTCACGCCGCGATCGAGCTCGTCCCGGCGTCGCTCGGCGAGGATCGCGTGGAACGCCTCGGCCGAGTCGGGCACGTTCGTCGTCAGCTCGATGTGGGCATCGTGCTCGTCGCCCGCGACGAGCCGGTAGGCGGCGTCGACATGCGGCGCGAGGTCGGCGACGAGGGCGCGCCTCGTGCGCATGACCTCGAGCCCGAGCTCGACGAGCCGGCCGTCCCACACCTCGAGCGTCGTGAGGTCGTCGGGTCGCAAGCGCGCGGCGCGAGCGCTCTTGAGCAGCGAGTTGCGCTGCTTGAGCACGCGGTCGAGATCGCTGTGCACGCCCGCGAGGCGAGGCGCGCGCATGACCGAGAGCTCGTCGAGGAACCGGCGCCGGCCGCCGGGGTCGGCGCGCACGAGCTGCAGGTCCTCGGGGCTGAACAGCACCGCCTGCAGGTAGCGCGGCAGGTCGCGGATGCGCACGGGCTGGCCGTTGGCCTGCGCGCGGTTGGCGCCGCGCGCGTTGAGCTCGACGTCGAGCTGGAAGCTGCGCGCGTCGTTCGTGACCGTGCAGCGCACGATCGCCCGCTCCTCCCCCGCGCGGATGAGCGCGAAGTCGTTCGGCACCCGGTGGCTCGAGCCGGTCGCGATCCAGACGAGCGACTCGACCATGTTGGTCTTGCCCTGGCCGTTGCGGCCGACGAGCAGGTTCGCGCCGTCGACGAGCTCGACGTCCGCGGCGCGGTAGTTGCGGAAGTCGATGAGGGCGAGTCGGCTGACCCGCACCTAGGCCTTCTTGATGGAGTGGCCGCCGAACTGGTTGCGGAGCGCGGCGACGGCCTTCATCGCGGGGCTGTCGTCCTGGCGCGACTCGAAGCGGGCGAAGAGCGACGCCGAGATCGCCGGCATCGGCACCGCGTTCGCGATCGCCTCCTCGACCGTCCAGCGGCCCTCGCCCGAGTCGTCGACGTAGCCCTCGATCTCCGAGAGATCGGCGTCCTCGTCGAGCGCGCGCACCATGAGGTCGAGCAACCACGAGCGCACGACGGTGCCGCGCTGCCACGCTCGGAAGCTGCCGGCGACGTCGTGCACGCGCTCGGCGCGCTCGAGCAGCTCGAAGCCCTCGGCGTAGGCCTGCATCAGGCCGTACTCGATGCCGTTGTGCACCATCTTCACGTAGTGGCCGGCGCCGATCGGGCCCGCGTGCACGAAGCCCTCCTCGCGCGGACCCTCGGGCCGCAGCGCGTCGAACACCGGCATGAGCTCCTCGACGTCCGCTCGCTCGCCGCCGACCATGAGGCCGTAGCCGTTCTCGAGCCCCCAGATCCCGCCGGAGACGCCGACGTCGACGAAGCGGATGCCGCGCTCGGCGAGCATCGCCGCGTGCCGGTCGTCCTCGGTGAAGCGCGTGTTGCCGCCGTCGATGACGAGGTCGCCCTCGGAGAGCTTCGCCGCGAGCTCGGTGATCACCGCATCCGTGATCGCGCCGGCCGGCACCATCACCCACACGACGCGCGGCGTCGGGAGCGCCTCGATGAGCGCGTCGACGCTCGCGACGTCGGTCACCTCGGGGTTGTGGTCGTAGCCGGTGACCTCCACGCCCGACGCGCGGAGGCGCGTGCGCATGTTGCCGCCCATCCGTCCGAGCCCGATGAGTCCGATGTGGGTCATGATGGCTCCTCGTCTCGGGGTCGGGGTCTGATCAACGCAGCAGCAGGTTGGGCTGCAGCAGGTACTTGAAGTCGCTCGCCTCGGTGTCGTCGCGCGACGTCTGGCCGCGGATGAGCATGGGGCCGGGCTTGTTCGTGTTCTCCGAGTGCGTGAACGAGACGCGCACGAACTCCGAGTGCGTGGCCTGGATGCCGTCGATCAGCAGCTGCGGCTTGATCGACAGCACGATGTCGTCGCCCTCGAGCACGGCGTCGATGGTCTCGGAGGCCTGCGCCTGCTCGGAGCCGATCGCCTCGAGCTGCACCTGGCCCTCGCTGAAGGTGTAGCGGATGGCCGCCTCGGCATCGAGCACGAGCTGCACCCGACGCGTCGCGTCGACGAGCTCCGCGGTGTTCACGACCGCGTGGTGGTCGACCTGCTCGGGGAACAGCCGACGCACGGGCGGGTAGTTGCCCTTGATGAGCAGGCTCGTGACGGTGCGGTCGGCGGTCGAGAAGGCGATCTGCTGCCGCTCCCCCGCCTCGCTCATGGTGATCTCGATGCGATCGGCGCCGCCGAACGTGCGACCCACCTCCACGAGCGTGCGCGCAGGCACGAGCGAGGTGAGCGCCTCGGTCACGTCGCCGGCGTCCCACGGGATGCTGCGCACCGAGACGCGGTAGCGGTCGGTCGCGATGAGGGTCAGGGTGTGGTCGCTCGCCTCGAGCTGCACGCCGGTGATGACGGGCGTGACGTCCTCGCGCGACGCGGAGATCGCGACCTGGCCGATGGCCTCCGAGAACGCCTTCCCCTCGACGACGCCGGTGCGTCCCTCCACAGTCGGCACCGTCGGGTACTCCTCGAGCGGCATCTTCGCGAGCGAGAACTGCGCGTTGCCGCAGCGCACGAGCACCTTCGTGCCGTCGTCCTCGACCCGCACCTCGCGCTGCGGCAGCTTCGCCGCGATGTCGCTCAGCAGCCGGCCCGAGACGAGCACGACGCCCTCGCCCTCGACGTCGGCCTTGACGGCGGTGCGCGCCGACGACTCGAAGTCGAATGAGGAGAAGATCACGCCATCCGCGGTCGACTCGATGCGCACGCCGCTCAGGATCGGCATCGTCGGCCGCTGCGGCAGCAGCTTCACGGCGAACGAGACGGCATCACTGAAGACATCGCGATTGATGACGAACTTCACCGGGCGTCCTCCTTCTTGGGCGAGCTGCGGCGCTGGGGCACGGCGTCAGCCGCCCGTGCTGGTGCACAGCGCTGTCGATTCTGGCACAGCCGCGACGCGACCGAGCCGTGGCGTCCCTGGGCCGGCGACCGGTCATGGTTGGCGACGAGCTGCATCTTCTCTCCAGGAATCTCTGTCATTCATAACCGCTGTGCAAGCTGGGGACAGATCGTGTGGTTCGCGCTCCCCGCATGGGAACTACAGCAGTGCAAGATGTTGAGCCGCTGTTGACGTCCATCCACCGGTCGTGGAGAGCGGCGGATGCCTCCCTGGGCCGCGTCCACAGCTCCCCGAGCCGTTGTCCACAGGCACGCCCGGTCCGTCCACATCCGAGTCACATGAAGTGCGCGTTGAGACTTGCTCGTGCTACGGGTGCGCACAACCGGCGACCGGAGGGCAGAGTTCCGGCACTCTGCGGATGCTCGGGGCGGCTGAGGTTGCGTGCAGGGCGGTACTTCGAGACTCAGCCGCTACCGACGGCCGGGACGGCCGTCGGCGCGCAGGCGCGCCGAGGCCAGTAATGGCCTCGGCTCTACGCGCCCGCGCGCTGTCTGATGCGCGAGGTGAGCTCGGTCACCTGCGTGTAGACCGAGCGGCGCTCCTGCATGAGCTTCTCGATCTTCTTGTTCGCGTACATCACGGTGGTGTGATCGCGGTTGCCGAACAGCTGCCCGATCTTCGGCAGCGACATGCTGGTCATCTCCCGGCACAGGTACATGGCGATCTGCCGCGCGAGCGCGATGGTCTGCGAGCGCGACGAGCCGTGCAGGTCCTCGACCGTGAGCCGGAAGTACGCGGCGGTGTGGCTGATGATGTCGCTCGGCGACACCACCGCCTCCTCGTCGAAGCTGAACAGGTCCTTGAGCACCGTCTGCGCGAGCTCCATCGTGACCGGCAGCCGGTTGAGGCTCGCGAACGCGGTGACGCGGATGAGCGTGCCCTCGAGCTCGCGGATGTTCGACTGCACCTTGTCGGCGATGACCGAGAGCACCTCTGGCGGGATCTGGATGCGCTCGGCCTCGGCCTTCTTGCGGAGGATCGCGATGCGCGTCTCGACGTCGGGCACGGTCACGTCGGTGATGAGGCCCCACTCGAAGCGGCTCACCATCCGCTCCTCGAAGCCCTGGAGGTGCTTCGGGGCGACGTCGGAGGTGATCACGACCTGCTTGTTGTGGTCGTGCAGCGTGTTGAAGGTGTGGAAGAACGCCTCTTGCGTCGACTCCTTGCCCTTCAGGAACTGGATGTCATCGATGAGCAGCACGTCGACATCGCGGTAGCGCTGCTGGAACGACTGGTTCAGGTTGTTCGCGATCGAGTTGATGAAGTCGTTCGTGAACTCCTCGCTCGAGACGTACCGTACCCGGATCCCCGGGTACATGCCCTCGGCGTAGTGGCCGATCGCATGCAGCAGGTGCGTCTTGCCGAGGCCCGAGTCGCCGTAGATGAAGAGCGGGTTGTACGCCTTGGCCGGCGTCTCGGCGACCGCGAGGGCGGCCGCGTGCGCGAAGCGGTTCGAGCCGCCGATGACGAAGTTGTCGAAGGTGTACTTCGGGTTGAGCCGCGAGTCGACTCGCCGCGACGGGACGTCGGCGGGATCCCGCTCATAGCTCTGGACGGGGGTGACGACCGGCTCTGCGGCCGGGTCGTCGACGACGTCCGGGAGCGGCTCCTCGTCGTCGAGCTGCGGGTTCACGACGATCTTGAACGACGCGATGTCCACAGCGTTGTCCACAAGGCCCTCGACGATCGGCACGCGCAGCCGCTGCTCGAGCATGTCGCGCGTGAGGTCGTTCGGCACCTCGAGGTAGAGCACGCCCCCGAGCACGCCCTGCGGCTCGACGAGGTCCAGGAATCCGCGCAACGACGGGGGAATCCGAGGGTCGCCCGCGAGGGTCGCCAGGACCGCGGACCAGAGCTGTCCGGTTCGAGCGTCCGGGGCCATCGGTATGCGGTTCCTCTGCGGTGCGGGGTGGTGGGGGATGCGTCTCCACACCATTATCCACAGGTGCTGTGCATGAAGGGTCCGCTCGCTGCGGTGCTCCCCGGGCACCTGCCGCGGCGCGGATTCCAAGAGTCTGCACGCATAGCGCACCTCGTGCAAGTCCCGCCGTCTTGGCTGCGGCGTGGCGTCGAGGCGGAGCGGTGCTCGTTGACCGCTGGCGGTCTCTCGCGTATGGTTGTCAGGTTGCCGCATCCGTCGTGCGGCGCGTCGTCGAGCCTGGCAGCTCGGCCACCTCGAACTTGCGGCGCGATCGCGCCGGACCACGGGAGATTCACCATGAGCAAGCGCACGTTCCAGCCGAACAACCGCCGCCGCGCCAAGAAGCACGGCTTCCGCCTCCGCATGCGCACTCGCGCGGGCCGCGCCATCCTGGCCGCGCGTCGTCGCAAGGGCCGCACCGAGCTCTCGGCGTAGACCGCCCGAGGTGCTCGCGAAGGCGAACCGGATCGTGCGCGGCGACGACTTCCGTCGCATCGTTCGCACCGGTCGCCGTGCGGGCGGACCTGTCGCGGTGGTGCACCGCGCGAGACCCGAAGCGGCTGTCGCCCGCTTCGGGTTCATCGTGTCGAAGCAGGTCGGCAACGCGGTAGTGCGCAATCGGGTGAAGCGGCGCCTGAGCGAGATCGTGCGTGCCGAGCTCGACGCGATCGAGCCGGCCGACATCGTCATCCGCGCTCTGCCCGCGGCCGGCAGGGTCGACTTCGCTACACTGAGGGCCGGCATCGCGCCGCTGCTGGAGCGACGGTCATGAGTCAGAGCCTCAAGAGGCTGGGACTGCTCCCCCGCAACATCTGCGTCGCGATCCTCGTCGCCTACCGCGCGGTGATCTCACCGCTCTATGGCGACGTGTGCCGCTACTACCCCAGCTGCTCGGCCTACACTCTGCAGGCCATCCAGCAGCACGGGGTCGTGCGCGGCATCTGGTTGGGCGCGAGGCGCATCCTCCGCTGCCACCCGTGGGCGGCTGGTGGGGTCGACGACATCCCAGAGCCGCGCGAGCGGCTCGCAACGAACAGAGCGGGGTTCGTCCTCGCTCACAAGGAGCAGTGACAGCTTGGACATCTTCGCCCTGCTGATGTGGCCCATCAAGTGGGTCATCGAGGCGATCCTCGTCGGATTCCACACCGTCGTCACCGCGCTCGGCGGCGATCCGGGCTCCGGGCTCACCTGGGTGCTGTCGATCGTCGGCCTCGTGCTCGTCATCCGCAGCGCGATGATCCCGCTCACGGTGCGGCAGATCGTCTCCTCTCGGAAGTCGCTCGAGATCCAGCCAGAGATCCAGCGGATCCAGAAGAAGTACCGCGGCAAGAAGGATCAGTTCTCGCGCGAGGCGATGCAGCGCGAGACGATGGAGGCGTACCGCAAGGCCGGCACGAACCCCTTCGCCTCGTGCCTCCCGCTGCTGATCCAGATGCCGATCTTCCTCGGCCTCGTGCAGGTGCTCACCGACGCGAACAACCAGCGTCCCGGCGTCGGCTTGCTCACGCAGGACCTCGCGATCCTCTTCAGCGAGTCGACGCTGTTCGGCGTCGTGCCGCTGCACATGACGATGGCGGCCGGCTTCGAGACCGGCAGCGTGCCCGTGATCGTCACCGCGATCCTGCTCACGCTCATCATGTGCGCGACGCAGTTCTACACGCAGCTGCAGATCATGACGAAGAACCAGACACCGGCGATGAAGGAGTCGCCGATGTACAAGCAGCAGCGCATCCTGCTCTACATCATCCCGGTGTTCCTGCTGATCTCGGCCTGGCTGTTCCCGCTCGGCACGATGTTCTACTGGCTCGTCTCCAACATCTACACGCTCGTGCAGCAGCTCATCATCATCAGCAAGCTGCCGACGCCGGGCTCCGAGGCCGCGCTCGCCCGCGAGGCGCGCATGGCGCGGAAGCGCCAGCGCATGGGGCTGCCTCCCGTCGACCAGGAGGAGGCCGAGACGGCCGCCGAGATCGACCTCCGCACGCAGCGGCAGCAGCCGCGCGGCAAGAAGCCGAAGTCCAAGCGAGAGGGCAGCTGATGACCGAGGAGCAGCCGACCACCGGCGCCGACGACACCATCGACGAGGGCGAGATCGCCGCCGACTACATCGAGGGTCTGCTCGACATCGCCGATTTCGACGGCGACATCGAGATCGAGCAGACAGATGCGCGCACCACGATCAAGGTGGGTGAGGCGGGCGACGACCTCGGCGGCCTCGCGGAGCCCACCGTCGTGGCGGCGCTCCAGGACCTCACGCGCCTCGCGGTGCAGCAGCAGTCGGGCGGGTTCTCGCGGCTCGTGCTCGACGTCGCGGGCTCGCGCGACGCTCGGGCCCAGGCCTTGCAGGCGGTCGTCGACGAGGCCGCCGCCGCCATCGTGGGTGGCGCGCCTCGCGTCGCGCTGGAGCCCATGTCGTCGTACGAGCGCAAGCTCGTGCACGACCTCGTGCGCGAGCACGGGCTCGAGAGCGAGTCAGAGGGCGAGGGCGCCGAGCGGCACATCGTCATCGTCCCCGCTTGACGCCGTGACCGACTCCCCTCCCCCGGTGCTCGAGGCCGAGCCGGCGGCCGCCGCCGCGCTGTTCGGCGACCGGCTCGAGCTGGCGCGCTCCTATGTCGCATCGCTCGCAGCACGGGGCGAAGAGCTGGGTCTCATCGGACCCCGGGAGCTGCCGCAGCTATGGAGTCGACACATCCTCAACTCTGCGCTTGTCGCTCCCCTGCTCCGCGGTCGCGTCGGTGATGTCGGATCGGGAGCCGGACTGCCCGGGCTCGTGCTGGCGATCGCTCGCCCCGACGTGGAGATGACGCTCATCGAGCCGATGGAGCGACGGACCGATTGGCTGCGCTCCGAGGTCGAGCGGATGGGCCTAGAGAACGTGCGCGTGCTCCGTGCGCGCGCTGAAGACGTCCCGGGCAGCGGCGAGCTGAAGCCGCTCGACCAAGTGACCGCTCGCGCCGTGTCCGCATTGCGCACGCTGATCCCCCTCACCGCACCGCTCGTCCGCAGCGGCGGCGAGCTGCTGCTGCTGAAGGGGGCTCGAGTGACGGACGAGCTCGCCGCTGCGCAGAAGGTGGTCCGCAAGCATCTCCTGCAGGACATCGCTGTGCTCGAGCTCGGTGCTGATCACGGACTCGAGACGACCCGCGTGCTGCGGGCGGTCGTCGACCCCTGACGCGCGGCGGCCGATCGGCTGCGCTGTGGAGCGTGCGACGTGGCACGCCCTAGCGCAGGCGTGAGGGCGTCCTCCCCTGCGCAGCTGCCTGAGCGCGCTGGCGAGTGCGGTTCGACGGGGGTCGAACCCGTCGCACCGAACGGGTTCCATTGCATGGGATTGAGGGCCGCCGGAACCCGCTCCCGCGTCGCTGCGAGCCATGCTTCACGTGAAACGCGACGTCGCACGTGCCGGATGGCGTGCAAGGCGGTCTGGCGCACCGCCAGCTCGTAGCCGCTCGCTCGGGATGAGTGCATCCATCCGCCGCTGGCACCCGCGATGAGCGCAACGCGGCAGGCCGAGGGAGGTTGCGGCCAAGAGACGGCAGCCGTTCGCCCCTGCGCGCAACGTCGCGACGCTGCCCACCGCCGATGCCTCTGCGCTGCAGCGACGAGCAGCGAGTTGGAGCGACGGCTTGCCCTCCTGCGGCGCGCAGGTGCGGGTCATTGACGCTCCACTCGCATGCCGGTCCCGGGCACCCCGGTTATGTGCTGCGTTTCACGTGAAACGCAACGCTCGTCCGACACTCTCCAGTCGGCGGATCACGGGCTGGCTGCCCAGTAACGCGTCACAAGTGACCGTGTCTCGGTCATGCATGACGCTAGGCAAGTGCCACCTCGCCTGGCGCCTGCTCTGCGCTCATGCCACGAAGCTCTCCCGACCGAGTCGTACGGCCGGCACTGTGCCCGAAGGTAGGAACGCGACGATGAAGCATGGTCGAGTGGACGTGCTGAGCATCATCGAACCGACCTGTTTCACGTGAAACGCGCTGCGGCGACTGAAGGCCGCTCGCAGCGTGCCCCTACAGCGCGTCGAATGTTTCACGTGCAACATTCGCCAAACTCCGAGCCGACTGGTGCCGGCGCGTCGACCAGGAACCACTCCCGCGTCTTACAGTGGTGGTTGTGGAGAACTGTGGACAATGAGAGATGAACCCCGTTCGGTTTCTGTGCAGCGAACCTGCTTGACGGCCAGCATTCCGCGCTATGACTGGGAAGTCAGCGACTCCTCCGCACGGATTCCGCGGTCAGCGTCGACGCGGCCACAGACCCGGTTGCGGACGCACACTGTGGATTACTGTGGATAACGGGCCATGCAACCTTGCACGAGCCGAATGGGTCCTGACTTTGCGATCCGGTGCCATCCGGGCCAGACTGGAGGCTTGCACCACAGCGCGCGGATCCCGCAAGCGGTGATGTTCCACGTGAAACATCGACAGGAGAGGCACGCGTGACCACGGGAAAGTTCGACACGACGCCGATCGCACGCGAGCTGGCGGCGATGGCCCGCAGGCGTCAGGCACTCTCCTCGGTCGAACTGCCGCTGCCGGCTCGCACGCGCATCTTCACCGTGGTCAACCAGAAGGGCGGCGTCGGCAAGACCACGACGGCTGTCAACCTCGCTGCCGCACTCGCGATCGCCGGGGCTCGTGTGCTCGTGATCGACCTCGATCCCCAGGGCAACGCATCCACAGCGCTCGGCATCGACCACCACGCCGATGTCACGAGCACGTACGACGTGCTCATCGACGGCGAGCCGCTCGAGACCGCCGTCGCGACGAGCCCGCAGAGCGAGCGGCTGCTCGTCGTGCCGTCGACGATCCACCTCGCCGGAGCCGATCTGGAGCTCGCCGGCATGGAGCGACGTGAGCACCGTCTGCGCGAGGCGCTCGACGCCTACCTGACCGACGCCGGGCAGCCGCCGCACTACGTGTTCATCGACTGCCCGCCATCGCTCGGGCTGCTGACGATCAATGCCTTCACCGCCGCGACCGAGGTGCTGCTGCCCATCCAGTGCGAGTACTACGCACTCGAGGGCGTCTCGCAGCTGCTCGACACGATCGGCCGCATCCAGGCGCACCTCAACCCGAAGCTCGAGCTCTCGACCGTGCTCCTCACGATGTTCGACGGCCGCACGCTGCTGTCGCGCCAGGTCGTCGACGAGGTGCGCGCGCACTTCGCGGAGCAGACGCTCGAGGCCGTCATCCCGCGCTCGGTGCGCGTCTCGGAGGCACCGGGCTACGGTCAGACCGTCATCGCCTACGACCCCAACTCTCCGGGCGCGCTCTCGTATCGCGAGGCCGCGACCGAGATCGCACGCAGAGGAGCCGCATGAGCAAGAAGGCAGGACTCGGGCGAGGCATCGGCGCGCTCATCCCCACGGGCCCCGCACCCGCGGAGCGGGCGACAGCGGAGGAGGCCGAGGCGTCACCGATCCGCACCGCGCCCGCGCAGCGTCGCACCCGCCGCCCCGCGAAGCCGGGCAGCCGGCCGGTCGACGTGTTCTTCTCGGGTGAGGAGGACGACGACGTCGAGCTGCGGCAGATCCCGGGCGCGAGCCTCGCCGCCATCGCGCCGACCGACATCCGGCCTAACGCGAACCAGCCGCGGACCGTCTTCGACGAGGACGACCTCGCCGAGCTCGAGCACTCCATCCGCGAGTTCGGCGTGCTCCAGCCGATCGTCGTGCGTCCCGTCACGCCGGGGGAGGACGGCACCCACTACGAGCTCATCATGGGCGAGCGCCGCTGGCGCGCGAGCCAGCGAGCGGGGCTCGAGGTGATCCCGGCGGTCGTCAAGGAGACGCCGGACGACGCGATGCTGCGCGACGCGCTGCTCGAGAACCTGCACCGCGCGCAGCTCAACCCGCTCGAGGAGGCCTCTGCCTACCAGCAGCTGATGGAGGACTTCGCCATCACGCAGGAGGAGCTCTCGAAGCGCATCGGCCGCAGCCGGCCGCAGATCTCGAACACCATCCGCCTGCTGAAGCTGCCGCAGTCGATCCAGAGCCGGGTCGCGAGCGGGGTGCTCTCCGCCGGGCACGCCCGCGCGATCCTGTCGCTCCCGACGCCGGAGGCGATGGATCAGCTCGCGGCCAAGATAATCAATGAGGATCTCTCAGTTCGTGCCGCGGAAGCCGCCGCCGGCCTCGTGCAGACCCGCAGCCCGCGTCGCACCCCGACGAAGGGCGCCGTGCAGCACGGCCTCGACGAGATCGCCCGTCGCCTCGAGGATCGCCTCGACACCCGCGTTCGGATCGCGCTGGGGCGCTCGAAGGGGCAGCTGACGATCGACTTCGCGACGGTCGCCGACCTGGGCCGCATCCTCGCGGAGCTGGGGGAGCAGGGCTTCGACGGAGCCGCGCCGACCGCGTGACGCGACGGACGACGAAGCCCCGTGGAACGCATCCACGGGGCTTCGTCATCGCATCGATCAGAGGAACGCTGCGAGCTCCTGCTCGATCGCCGGCTTCGGCCGGGCGCCGATGAGCTCCTTGACGACCTCGCCGCCCTGGAAGAGCTTCATCGCGGGGATCGACGTGATGTTGTAGCGCATGGCCAGGTCGGGCTCCTGGTCGACGTTCACCTTCACGACGTCGAGCTTGTCGGTCTCGCCGTCGATCTGCTCCAGGATGGGGCTGACCGCGCGGCACGGACCGCACCAGGCGGCCCAGAAGTCGACGAGCACGGGCTTGTCGGCGTTGAGCACGTCCTGCTCGAACGATGCGGTGGTGACTTCCTTCACAGTGCGGCCTCCTCAGGGCTCGTGGCGAATGCCGGCACGGCGTGCGCGGCCAGGTAGTGCTGCGCGTCGAGCGCGGCGACGGTGCCCGACGCGGCGGCCGTGACCGCCTGTCGGTAGGTCGGGTCGGTGACATCGCCCGCGGCGAAGACGCCCGGCACCGACGTGCGCGACGAGCGGCCCTCGACGGCGATCGTGCCCTCATCGGTGAGGTCGAGCTTGCCGTGCACGAGGTGCGTGCGGGGGTCGGAGCCGATCGCGACGAAGACGCCGTCGATGGGCATGCTCCACGTGCGGCCAGAGACCGTGTCGCGGAGGGTCACGCCGCTGACCTGCTCGGTGCCGTTCGACTCGGTGCCGGTGATCTCGTCGATCGTGGCGTTCGTGAGGAACTCGATCTTCTCGTCGGCGCGGGCGCGGTCGAGCATGACCTGGCTCGCGCGGAAGCTCTCGGAGCGGTGCACGATCGTGACCTTGTCGGCGAACTTCGTCAGGAAGGTCGCCTCCTCCATCGCCGAGTCGCCGCCGCCGACGACGATGAGCTGCTTCTGCTTGAAGAAGAAGCCGTCGCACGTCGCGCACCACGAGACGCCGTGGCCCGAGAGGCGCTCCTCGCCGGCGATGCCGAGCTTGCGGTAGGCGGAGCCCGTCGCGTAGATGACCGTGCGCGCCTCGAGCACCTCATCGCCCACGTGCACGCGCTTCACCTCGCCGTCGAGCTCGAGCTCCGTCGCGTCCTGCATGCGCACGTCGGCGCCGAAGCGCTCGGCCTGCTGCTGCATCGCGAACATGAGCTCGGGGCCCTGCACGCCGTTCGGGAAACCGGGGAAGTTCTCGACCTCGGTCGTCGTCATGAGGTCGCCGCCCAGCTCGACGCTCGACGCGAGCACGATCGGCCGCAGGTTGGCCCGCGCCGCGTAGATCGCGGCGGTGAACCCTGCCGGGCCGGAGCCGATGATGATGACGTCGTGCACTGCGTCTCCTGAGGTCGATGGGGGATGCGTGGGGAACAACCGATTCTAGGTGGCGGGCATTCCCGGGCGATCGGGCTCGCCCACGACCGTCAGCAGGTCGCCGGTCGCGGCATCGACGACGATGAGGCCCGCGGTCGGCCACTCGGGCGTGCGACGCACGACGGGGCTCGCGACGCGAGAGCGAGAGCGGCGGTCCCACGAGTCGACGAGCCGACCGGAGTCGGCGTCGATGATGAGCACGGCCGGATGCGCGTGCGCGAGCGACGAGGAGGCATCCGACGACCACCATCCCTCGACCGCGAGCGGCATCGACGGCGGCTCGAGCTCGCGCTGCTGCTTGCGCTCGCGGGTGAGCGATGCCCCGACGATCGCGCCAGCGGCCGCGAGCGCGCCCGCGACGATGGGCGCGGCCAGGCGGATGAGCGATCGAGCCATGGCGTCCCCTTCCGCGCGGTGCGCGCGCACCGCCGTTCGAGCCGATGCTAGAGGGCGCGCATCTGCGCGGGCACTGGGTTGGCCGACACCGTCTTGCCCGGGGCCGGGCGGCCCGAGCCGCGGATCAGGCCTCGGCGGTGTCGGACTGGCCGCGGCCGCGGCGGAACCGCGCGAGCACGAGGTCGACGGTCATGCGGAAGTCGGGGTTGCGCGTGAGGTACAGCAGGGCGAAGTAGACGGCGCCCATCACCGCGCCGGCGATGACGCACGTGATCGCCGCGCTCGCGACCGTCGCGGTGCCGAAGCCGTCGGCGCGGTAGCCGCCGAGCGCGAACGTGACGGCGACGCCCGCCGCCGCGGCGACGAGCGAGTACGCGAGGTACTGCACGTGGCGCAGGCCGATGAGCTTGAAGCCGAACTGGCCGATGCGGCGCCGCACGAGCACGAGCCAGACGGCGCACGAGATGAGGTTCGCGATCGAGACGGACAGGGCGGTGCCGGCGATGACCCACTCCGCAGGCAGCGTCGATGCCCACCACAGCAGCGCGAAGGTGATGAACATGCCGACGCACGAGTAGAGGAAGGCGGTCCGGGTGTCGCCGAGCGCGAAGAACACGCGCTGCAGCACGAACTCCGCGCTGAACGCGACGAGGCAGACGAGGAACGCCCAGATGGTGAACGCCATCGCGAGGGTCGGATCGAACCCGCCCTCGAGCATCCGCGAGAACGGCACGGCGATGACGGCGAGCACGAACGCCGAGATGGTGGTGAGCATGCCGACCGAGCGGAGCGCGCTCGAGACGTCGAGGCGGATGCCGGAGAGATCGTCGCGCGCGGCGTGGTGCGACATGCGGGTGAAGAAGGCGATCGCGATCGAGACCGCGATGATCGAGTGCGGGAGTGAGAAGACGTACCAGGAGTTCTGCATCGTCGCGATGTTCGCGCCCTCGCCGAGCGAGGCGACGCGCGACTGCACGATGCCCTTGACCTGGCCGATGATGACGATGCCGAACAGCCACAGCGCGGCCTTGCCCGTCGCGCCGAGGCCGACGCCGCGCCAGCCGAAGTCGAGCCGGAACCTGAGCCCTGTCTTGCGGAAGAAGAGCACGAGCACGAGCGCCTGCACCGCGACGCCGCCGGTCGTCACGAGCCCGAGCATCGTGATGCGGTCGGCGTCCCACACGTCGACGAACTTGTTCACCCGGTCGGTGCCGAACAGCAGGATGAACGCGCCGAGGCCCGCGATCGACACGATGTTGTTGACGACCGGCGCCCACGTGTAGGGGCCGAACTGGCTGCGCGCGTTGTAGATCTCGCCGAGCAGCGTGTAGATCGCGTAGAAGAGGATCTGCGGCATGCACCAGTAGGCGAGCGCGACCGCGAGCGCCATCTGCTCCTCGGAGAAGCCGCGACCGTCGTCGCCGGCCGAGATGGCGTAGATGTCGACGAGCAGGGGAGCGGCGATCGTCGCGACGATCGTGAGCACGAGGAAGACGGTGCCGCCGAGCGTGAGGATCTTCGAGACGTAGGACTCGCCGTTGTCGGCGCCCTTCGACGCCTTGACGATCTGCGGCACGAGCACGGCGCTCATGACGCCGCCCGCGACGAGCGCGTAGACGTTGTTCGGCAGCTGGTTGGCCATGCCGAACGCCTCGGCGGCCTTCGAGGTCGACTGCCCGATCGCGACGGCGAGGAGCACCATCTTCACGAAGCCCAGCACCCGGGAGACCATCGTGCCCGCTGCGATGATCGCGCTGGCCTTGCCTGTGCTCACCCGGTCTCCTCCGCCGCGACGCTGGATCCTGGGGCGTCGAGGTCGCCGCGCGCCTGGCCCCTGCGCCGCTTGCGCACCGACCGCCAGATGCCGAACACCAGCAGCAGCGCGATGGCGCTGCCGAGCACCCAGGCTACGGCGGTCTCGATCGTGGGCTGCGCGGTGACACGCAGCGTCTGCACCTGCCCGAGCGCGACGCCGTCGGGCGTGTGGAGCTGGGCGATGACGAGCACGGTGCCGGTGCCGACGATCTCGACGGGCACCTGCACGCGCTGCTGGCTGCCCGGCGCGAGCGTGACCGTCGTCGACGGCTGCGAGACGTTCACGAGCGCGTTCGAGGCGCGGAGCGAGAGCACGACCTCGGCCGGCACCTCGAGCCGGTTGACGATCGTGACCGGCATCGGCACGCTCTCGCCGACCGCGTGGATCTCGCTCCCGCCGACGATCTCGACCGCGGTGCGCAGGTCGGCGAGCTCGCCCCCCAGCCCCTCGATCGCCTCGCGGTCCTCGTCGGTGATGGGCAGGCCTGCGTCGGGCAGAGCGGTGAGGAGCGACAGCCGCAGCGATGCGAGCAGGGTCGAGGGGTCGCTGACGATGCCGGCGATGCGCGCGGCGTCCGCCTCCTGCGCGAGCGCCGCCTGCACGAGCTCGGCGCCCTCCGTGCTGGCCGGGGCCTCCGGTTCGGCGAGCCGCGCGTCCCTCGGCTCGAGCGCGAGCGCCGCGTCGACGCCGACCGTCTCGACGAACCCCGCCTCGGCGAGGTCGCCGAGCAGCTCGACGGTCGATCCCTGCGTCGTCGCCGGCAGGGCCGCCGCGAGCGTGCGCGGGTCGCTCGGCCGTTCGCGCGTGATCGTCGCGAGCAGCGCCATCACCTCGGCGCGAGCGTGCGCGGCCTCGAGCGGGTCGACCGAGGCCGCCGTGGTGACGAGCCGCTGCAGCTCGCCGTCGGCGGCGAGCACGTCGACCTCGTCGACCGTGGCGTGGGCGGAGGGCGTGCGGCCGCCGATCTCCTCGTCGAGGCTCGAGGTCGTCACGACGACCGTGCCGATCGCGGCGAGGGCCGCGAGCTCCTCTTCGTCGATCACGACCGCCGTCGCGTCGATCACGGGCTCGCGCGCGCCGACCTCGCCGGCGGAGGCGGGCAGCGGGGGACCGTCCTCGCGCGGGATGCCGAGCGGCTCGATGGGGTAGTGGCCGGCCCGCACGAGCGCGATCGGATCGGCGTTCGAGTAGAGGAGGGGATAGGCACCCGGCGCGCCGGCACGGTCGAGCCAGTCGATCGCGGCCTCGGGTGCCTCGTCGCCGAGCGCGGCGGCGGAGGCGCCGATCGCCGGGTCGACGCCGATCGTCGCGCCGGCGTCGAGCGCCGTGTCGAGCGCCGCGCGGGCGTCGCCGTCCACGCCCGTCGCCGCCTCGAGCTGCTCGGCGTCGAGCAGCCCCTCCGCACCCGTCGGCGCGTCGATCGGCGCGGCGAGCGCGAGCCGCGTCGGGCTCGCCTCGCCCGGCTCGTCGAGCACGACGACGCTCGTCGCGCCCGTGACGCTCGGCGCGGTCGCGGCGAGCCCGTACGCGCCCCACGGCGCGCCCTCGAGACCCAGCGCATCCGCGTCGATCGAGACGGTGACGGAGTGCTCGTCGAGCGCGGCGACGGCGGGCAGCTCGACCGTCGCGACGACGCGGTTCGCCGCGATCGCCTCGCCCGCGAACCACCGCGAGAGGGAGTAGCGCGTCGCGATCGGCGAGGCGGTGAGCAGCACGTCGACGCTCGTCGCCGGCGCGATCGCGCTCGAGCGGTTGTCGAGCGCGACCTCGAGCTCGAGCCCCTCGCCGGCGCTCAGCAGCGGGTCGACGGGCGCGAGCTCGAGCGTCGGCGCCTCCGCGGCCGGCGTCGTGGCGGGCAGTGCGGCGACGGCCTCCGGCGCCCCGGCGAGGGGAGCCGCGAGGAGCGCCGTCGCGACAGCCGCGACGGCGCACGCTGACGCGCTCCGCCGCGTCAGGCGACCTGCCGACAGCATGCGCCCAAGTGTAGGCAACGCACTCATGGACCCCGACTGCGGCAGAATGGGCGCTCGTGACCGACATGGGGGAGGCGACCGCGCGACTGCACGCGCTCGTGGGATCGACGCCGACGAGCGACCTCGCGACGGCCTTCGCCGCCGCCGGCCACGAGCTCGCCCTCGTCGGCGGACCGGTGCGCGACGCCTTCCTCGACCGCCCGGTCACCGACCTCGACTACACGACGAGCGCGGGCCCCGATGAGATCCTGCGGCTCGTCGCGCCGCTCGCCGACGCGACGTGGGACGTCGGCCGCGAGTTCGGCACGATCGCCGCGCGCATCCGCGGCGCCGATGTCGAGATCACGACGTACCGCGCCGACCAGTACGACGGCGTCTCGCGGAAGCCGGCGGTGCGCTTCGGCGAGTCGCTCGAGGACGACCTCGTGCGGCGCGACTTCACCGTCAACGCGATGGCGCTGCGCGTCACGCCCGCGCGGGGCGAGACGGGTGGGGCGGATGCGGTGCCCCAGCTCGTCGACGTCGGCGGCGGGCTCGAGCACCTGCTCGCGCGCGTCATCGACACCCCGCAAGCGCCGGAGCGCTCCTTCGACGACGACCCGCTGCGCATGATGCGGGCGGCGCGGTTCTCGGCCCAGCTCGGCTTCGAGGTCGCGCCGCGCGTGCGGGCCGCGATGGCGGAGCTCGCCGACCGCATCCAGGGCATCTCCGCCGAGCGCGTGCGCGACGAGCTCTCGAAGCTGCTCTTGACGAGCCGGCCGGTGCCGGGCATCCGCCTGCTCACCGACACGGGCATCCTCGACCGCGTGCTGCCCGAGGTGCCCGCGCTGCGGCTCGAGGCCGACGAGCACGCGCACCACAAGGACGTGTACGAGCACTCGCTCACGGTGCTGCAGCAGGGCATCGACCTCGAGGCGACGCGGAACCCGGATGCCGCGCCCGACCTCGTCTCGCGTCTCGCGGGCCTGCTCCACGACATCGGCAAGCCCGCGACCCGGCGCATCGAGGGCCGCACCGTGACGTTCCACCAGCACGACCTCGTCGGCGCGCGGCTGGCGAAGCAGCGGCTCAAGGCGCTGCGGTTCGACAACGACACGGTGAAGGCGGTCGCGCGGCTCGTCGAGCTGCACTTGCGCTTCTACGGCTACGGCGACCAGGCGTGGAGCGACTCGGCGGTGCGTCGCTACGTGCGCGATGCGGGCCCGCTGCTCGAGCGGCTCCACATCCTCACCCGCTCCGACGTCACGACCCGCAACCGGCGGAAGGCCGAGCGGCTCGACTTCGCCTACGACGACCTCGAGCGGCGCATCGCCGAGCTCGCCGAGCAGGAGGAGCTCGAGGCCGTCCGCCCGGATCTCGACGGCAACCGCATCCAGGAGGTGCTCGGCATCCCGCCCGGCCGTGAGGTGGGCGAGGCGTACCGGATGCTGCTCGAGCAGCGCCTCGAGCACGGCCCGCTCGGCGAGGAGCGCGCCGAGCAGGTGCTCCGCGACTGGTGGGCGGCGCGCGGCGCCTGATCGACGTCCAGGTCTTGCCGATCCGCCATTGATGCGGGCGCGAGCCCTGCGGTACAGTTGACAGGTTGTGCGGGCGCTGCTCTTCCTGGAGCACGAGGCCCCGCGCACCATGCATACCCTCCTGCTGCAGACCGCCTGCAGCCGTTCTAGTCCGAAGGAGGTGGGTGAAGCATGCAGCAGTACGAGCTGATGGTGATTCTCGACCCGGAGGTGGACGAGCGCACTGTCGCCCCGTCCCTGGAGAAGTTCCTCGGTGTCGTCCGCAACGACGGCGGCACGATCGACAACGTCGACATCTGGGGCCGTCGTCGCCTCGCATACGAGATCGACAAGCGCACCGAGGGCATCTACGCCGTCGTGAACTTCACGGCCGAGCCGGCGACGAGCGACGAGCTCGACCGCCAGCTGAAGCTGTCGGAGGCCGTCATGCGCACGAAGGTGCTCCGCGCCGACGTCGCCGTGGCCCGCGCCGGCAAGGAGCCCGTGAAGCGCGAGGCCAAGGCCGAGGCGCCCGCAGAGGTCGAGGCCGAGTAGCCATGGCCGGCGAGACGATCATCACGGTCGTCGGCAACCTGACTGCCGACCCGGAGCTGCGCTACACGCAGAACGGCCTCGCGGTCGCGAACTTCACGATCGCGTCGACCCCCCGCACGTTCGACCGCCAGGCGAACGAGTGGAAGGACGGCGAGGCGCTGTTCCTCCGCGCCTCGGTGTGGCGCGAGTTCGCCGAGCACGTCTCGCAGAGCCTGCAGAAGGGCTCGCGCGTCATCGCGCAGGGCCGGCTGAAGCAGCGCTCGTTCGAGACGCAGCAGGGCGAGAAGCGCACGGTCATCGAGCTCGAGGTCGACGAGATCGGCCCCTCGCTCCGCTACGCGACCGCGCAGGTGACGCGCACGACGGGCGGCGGCGCTGGCCGCAGCTCCGGCGGGCAGCAGCAGTTCGGCCAGGGCGGCGGCTTCGGCCAGCCCCAGCAGGTCGCCGACGAGCCGTGGGGCCAGCCGGCCGCGCAGCCGCAGTCGACCGGCGACGTCTGGGGAGCCCCCGGCACCTCCTACAACGACGAGACCCCCTTCTAAGGGCTCTCTCCAAGCATCACCGGGACGGCAGTCCCGAGCACGAAAGAAGGACACATGGCTGGCAAGCCGCAGAACAACAGGAAGCCGCGCGGCGGCAAGGGCGGGAAGCCGCTCGCTCCCGCCAAGGCGATCAAGGTCGGCGTCATCGACTGGAAGGACGTCGCGACGCTCAAGAAGTTCATCTCGGAGCGCGGCAAGATCCGCGCCCGTCGCATCACCGGCGTGTCGGTGCAGGAGCAGCGCCTGATCGCCAAGGCGATCAAGAACGCTCGCGAGATGGCGCTCCTGCCCTACTCGGGCGCCGGACGCTGAGGGGACTGACACATGGCAAAGCTCATTCTCACCAACGAGGTCTCCGGCCTCGGCTCCGCTGGTGACGTCGTCGAGGTCAAGAACGGGTTCGCCCGCAACTACCTCGTGCCCCAGGGCCTGGCTGTCGCGTGGTCGCGCGGCGGCGAGAAGCAGGTCGAGCAGATCAAGGCCGCCCGCGTCGCTCGCGAGCACGCCACGATCGAGGAGGCGCAGGACCTGCGCGCCCGCCTCGAGGCGAACGTCGTCACGCTGAAGGCGAAGGCCGGCTCCGAGGGCCGCCTCTTCGGCTCCATCCAGACGAAGGACATCGCCGAGGCGGTCGAGGCAGCCGGTCACGGCTCGATCGACAAGCGCGTCATCGAGATCCCGACGCCGATCCGCTCGGTGGGCGACCACCAGGCGACCGCGCGCCTGCGCGACGAGATCGTCGCGACGATCTCGCTCAAGGTGGTCGCAGCCAAGTAGGGCCGCCACTTCGCTCGAGGGCCCGCATCCGTCATGGATGCGGGCCCTCGTCGTCTGCGGACGGGGCGGATGCGGGACGTGGCTCTCAAGCGAACCTGAAGAAGCGCTGGAAGTCTCAACGTGTACTTCAACCCCACTTCTCCCCACGTCCTGTGCAAAGAGAAATGCCCGGTCAGCGTCGTGTTTGCGTGCTTTCCGGCGCGGAATCCCACAGGACTGTGCACAGGCAAGCGGTGTGTCGCGCTAGTCAAACCCCGGCGTTGTCCCCAGTCGTCCACAGAGTTGTCCACAACACGATTCGCTGAGGCGACGAGGGCCTCCTAGCCTGATGCAGGCTCCCGCTGGCTGGTCCGTGTGGGCAGCCCACGAGACGATCGAGCCGGAAGGAGCAGCGTGACCGACCTGGCAGAGATCGGGCTCGACGAGAGCCGGTACAGCGAGCGCACCCCGCCGCACGACCTGCTCGCCGAGCAGTCCGCCATCGGCGGCATGCTGCTCTCGAAGGACGCGGTCGCCGATTGCCTCGAGACCGTGCGGGGCGGCGACTTCTACCAGCCGAAGCACGAGATCGTCTACGAGGCGATCCTCTCGCTCTACTCGCGCGGCGAGCCGACCGACGTCATCACCGTGAGCGACGAGCTCACGAAGACCGGCATGCTCTCGCGCGCCGGCGGGGTGCAGTACTTGCACTCGCTCACCTCGATGGTGCCGACCGCCGCGAACGCCGGCTTCTACGCCGAGATCGTCGCGGAGAAGGCCGTGCTGCGCCGCCTCGTCGAGGCCGGCACGCGCATCGTGCAGATGGGCTACGCCTCCGAGGGCGAGGTCACCGACCTCGTCAACCACGCGCAGGCCGAGATCTACTCCGTCATGGGCGACGAGCAGGCCGAGGACTACGTGCCGCTCAGCATGGCCGTGGAGGCCGCCATCGAGGAGATCGAGGCCGCGAAGGGCCTCGACGGCGTCATGACGGGCGTGCCGACCGGCTTCCGCGAGCTCGACGAGCTCACGAACGGCCTGCACCCGGGTCAGATGATCGTCATCGCGGCGCGACCCGGCATCGGCAAGTCGACGCTCGCGATGGACCTCGTGCGCGCGTGCTCGATCAAGAGCGACCTGCCGTCGGTCTTCTTCTCGCTCGAGATGGGCCGCACCGAGATCGCGATGAAGCTGCTCTCCGCCGAGTCGAGCATCCTGCTTCAGAAGCTGCGCAAGGGCGCGATCGAGGGCCGCGACTGGACGACGCTCGCGCAAGTGCGGGGCCGCATCAACGACGCACCCCTCTACATCGACGACAGCCCCAACCTCACGCTCGTCGAGATCCGCGCGAAGTGCCGCCGCCTCAAGCAGCAGGCCGGCTTGCGCATGGTCGTCATCGACTACCTGCAGCTCATGACGAGCGGCAAGAAGGTCGAGTCGCGCCAGCAGGAGGTCTCCGAGTTCTCGCGCTCGCTCAAGCTGCTCGCGAAGGAGCTGCAGGTGCCGGTCATCGCGCTCTCGCAGCTCAACCGCGGTCCCGAGCAGCGCGGCGACAAGAAGCCGGCGATCAGCGACCTGCGAGAGTCGGGCTCGATCGAGCAGGACGCCGACATCGTCATGCTGCTCCACCGCGAGGACGCGTACGACCGCGACATCCGGCCGGGCGAGGCCGACATCATCGTCGCGAAGCACCGCGGCGGCCCGACCAAGACGATCCCGGTCGCCTTCCACGGACACCTCGCGCGCTTCGCCGACATCGCGCCGGGCATGGGTCCGGGCGACGGGGGAGCCCCGGCGATCCCGCCGGCCGGCACGCCCTTCGGCGGCGCGCCCTACGGGGCACCGCCCCCGCCCTACGAAGGCTGAGCCGGCGAGGGGCCCGACCGCGCGGTCGGCCCCTCGAGGTCGGTCTCAGTCCTGCTGGCCGACCGCGAAGTCGACGCGGCCGTCGGCCGAGGCGGATGCGTCGAGCACCTTGTCGTCGAGCGCGGTCGCGGCCGAGGGGTCGAGGAAGACGCGCACGCCGGCGGCCTCGACCACCTGGTCGTCGGCCTCTGGCGCGGTCGCGACGGTGACGCCGAGCCCGGCGCCGTCCTGCTCCTGGGCGATGCGCAAGCCACCGGTCGCAGCGGCGTCCGCGTGCTGGACGATGCCGCCGATGACGGTCTGGGCGTTCTCGGTCAAGGTGAGCATGGCTGCTCCTTCCGTTGGCGAGCGGGCCACGATGCCGAGGATCCGACCGGCTCGCAAGCCAGCGAACGGTTCGGGCGTGTCATCGCGCGAGCATCCGGGGGTCGTCCGCGACGGGCCCTGCCACACTGGAGGCATGCCCACCGACTCCGAGGCGCGTGTCGCCGTCTACATCGACTTCGACAACATCCTCATCTCCCGCTACGACCAGATGCACGGTCGCGGCGCCTTCCACAGCGACAAGGTCCGCACGCTGCCGATCGACGGCCGCGAGTCGAAGGCGCGCACGCGCTTCGCCGAGGCGACCGTCGACCTCGGCGCGATCATCGACTACGCGTCGAGCTACGGCTCGATCGTGCTGAGCCGCGCCTACGCCGACTGGTCGGTGCCGGCGCACGCCGCCTACCGCGACCAGCTGCTCGCGCGCGCCGTCGACCTCGTGCAGATGTTCCCCACCACCCGGGCGCTCAAGAACGGCGCCGACATCCGACTCTCGATCGACGTCGTCGAGGACCTCTTCCGGCTCGACGACATCACCCACGTCGTGGTCGTCGCCGGCGACAGCGACTACATCGCGCTCGCGCAGCGCGTGAAGCGGCTCGGCCGCTTCATGGTCGGGATCGGCGTGGCCGGGTCGACCTCGAAGTCGCTCGCCGCGGCGTGCGACGAGTTCGCCGACTACGACGCGCTGCCCGGCGTCGTGCCGGTCGAGCGCTCGCGCCGCGAGGAGCAGGCCGAGCCCGACGCGCCGGAGCCCACGCCCGAGGAGGCGAAGCAGATCGAGGCCGAGGCCGTCGAGGTCGCCGAGTCGAAGCCCGCTCGCCGTCGCCGCCGGGCGACGAGCGAGTCGGTCGCGCAGGAGCGCGACGACGTCGAGCCGACCGCCGAGCAGCGCGGCGACGCCGCGACTGGCCTGCTCGAGCGCGCCCTGCGCATCCTGCTGCAGAAGGGCGACGAGGAGTGGCTGCACGCCAACGTGGTCAAGGAGCAGATGAAGCGGATGGATCCGGTGTTCAACGAGAAGTCGCTCGGCCACCGCTCCTTCTCCGACTTCCTCGGCGCGCGCGACGAGCTCGTCGAGGTGCGCGAGGACGGGCAGGCGCGACTCCTCCGGCTGCGCCGCAGCTGAGCGCCGAAGCGCCCCGCCGATCGGCGGGGCGCTTCGCGGTTCCGGGCCCCGGTCAGCCGTTCGAGGCGGCCGACGGAGCCGAGGGAACCGAGATCGGCGAGGCCGGCGACTGCGCGGAGGCCGGCGACGGCGCCGAGGCGGGGCTCTGCGCGGAGGCGGGGGACTGCGCCGAGGCGGGGCTCTGCGCCGAGGCCGGCGACGGCGCCGAGTCCACGGCTGCCGGTGCGGCAGGCTGCGGCGCGGGCGCCTGGGTCGCCGACGCGGCCGACGGGGCGTCGGTCGCCGAGGGCGCGGTCGGCGCGGAGATGACCGAGGCGTGGTCGCCGCTCGTCGTGATGCCGACGGGACCGCGCTCGAGCAGGTCGCCCTTGACCGCTGCCTGCTCGACGACCTGACCGTCGGCGCTGCGCAGCTCGACGGCGTTCGCGACGCCCGCGGCGCTCGCGGCGATGGCCCCGATGCCGAGCGTGCTGAGCGTGCCGATCGCGATCCACTTGGTGTTCATGGTGTCCTCCTGCTGGTCTTCGTGCTGTGGGTGCGGAGGCGGTGTGCCCGTCTCCGTCGCTGTGCCTCCACTGTCTCGAGCGCCGGTGAGGGGGAGGGGAAGGCTGGATGAGAGCCCTCTCACGACGCCGCGGCGCGGGTGCAGACTGGGTCGCATGCCGGAGCTGCCCGAGGTGGAGGCGCTCGCGACCGACCTCGCCGAGCGCCTCGTCGGGCGCGTCATCCGCCGCGTCGACGTGACCGAGATCGCCGCGCTCAAGACCTACGACCCATCCGTCGACGCCCTCCGCGGCGCGACCGTCACCGACGTGCACCGGCGCGGCAAGCACCTCGTGATCTCGGTCGATCGCGACCTGCACCTCGTGCTGCACCTCGCGCGGTCCGGCTGGATCCGCTGGCGCGACACCGCGCCCCGCCCGACCGCCGGCCGCGGCCGCGGGCCGCTCGCCGCTCGCGTGCAGCTCGAGCCCGACGGCGACGGCATCGACATCACCGAGCAGGCGACGCAGAAGCGGCTCGCGCTCCACGTCGTCCAGCACCCCGAGCAAGTGCTGTCGATCGCGACGCTCGGCCCCGAGCCGCTCGATCCTTCCTTCACGGAGGAGCGCTTCGCCGGCATTCTCGCGAAGGCCGGCCGCGCGCCGATCAAGGGCGTGCTGCGCGATCAGCAGCGCATCGCGGGCATCGGCAACGCCTACTCCGACGAGATCCTGCACGCGGCGCGCATGTCGCCGTTCCACCCCGCCTCGATGCCGCCGGAGGACGTGCACCGCCTCTTCGAGGCGCTCCGCCAGGTGCTCGGCGACGCCGTCGAGCGCGCGCGAGGCGTCGAGGCGTCATCGCTCAAGGCGGAGAAGAAGCAGGGGATGCGCGTGCACGGCCGGAAGGGCGAGGCGTGCCCGATCTGCGGCGACACCGTGCGGCAGGTCATCTACGCCGACAGCACCTTCGAGTACTGCGCGACATGCCAGACGGGCGGCAAGCCGCTCGCCGACCGCGTGCTCTCGCGCCTCGGCGTGCGCCGCTGAGCGCCCGCCGCGATCGGGCTCAGCCCAGCGCCCCCGCGATGATGCTCCACGGCTGGATCGTCTCGACCGTCACGCCCGGCGCCGAGTAGTAGGGGTCGGCGTCGATCGCCGCCCGCACCTCGTCGACGTCGTCGGTCGCGAACAGCACGAGCGAGCCCGACTGGTCGCCGAACGGCCCCGCGGCGATGACGAGCCCCTGCTCGTGCAGCTCGACGAGCCGCTCGCGGTGGCGCGGCCGCAGCTCGAGGCGGGCGGGGTCGTCGGTGAAGGAGGCGATGACGGCGATCATGCTCCAAGCCTAGGCATGAGCCGGCACGGATCGAGCAGGGCGGATGCGCGACCGTCACCGGTGAGCATCCGCCCTCCGTGGAGCGCTGGGGCTCAGGCGTCGACGAGCGCAGCGCTCGAGGCGGCGACGACGCGCTCGACGAGCGCGCGGAGGGGCTCGATCGAGCGGGCGACGAAGGCCGTCGGGTCGGCGAGCCGCATCGACTCGTCGAAGTCGCCCTGCTCGAACGCCAGCTGCACGCCCTGCTCGTCGAGCGCGAGCCCGATGTACGTGAGCACCGCCGAGAGCTGCGCCGCGGCGGCCGCTCCGCCGGCCCAGCCGTACGAGACGATGCCGGCCGGCTTGCCGGCCCACTCGTGCTTGAGGTAGTCGATGGCGTTCTTCAGCGCGGCGGGGTAGCCGGAGTTGTAGTCGGGAGTGACGAACACGACGCCGTCGAGCGCCTCGATCCGCTCCGCCCACGCGATCGTGTGCGGGTTCGAGCGCACGCCGGAGGCCGGCGGCATGGCCTCGTCGAGCAGCGGCAGGCGCAGCTCCGCGAGGTCGAGCATGACGGCGTCGGCGCCGGCGCCCTCGATGAGCGCGGCGATCTCGTCGGCGACGGGTCGGCCGACGCGCACCGGGCGCGTGCTGCCGACGATGATGCCGATCTGGGGGCGTGCGGACATGACTCTCCTTGCTGTCGGGGCATGGTCACGGCGCACGGCGTCGGGCACCAGGTCCAGACAGCTCGGTCGAACGGATGCGCATTCCCGGCCCTCGCGGGGCGGGCGCGGCGAGCGACCGCGAGGCGTCAGGCGAGGAACGCGCGCGCGGCGGCGACCATCGCGGTCGTGGCCGTGTCGAGCGTCGGCTGCAGCACCGGGATGAAGTTCGGCGAGTGGTTCGAGGGCACGTCGATGTCGAACGTGCCGCGCTCTCGCGCCTGCGCGACGAGGGCGGGGTCGAAGCCGCCGTAGAACCAGTAGACGTACGGCGCGCCCCACGTCGCGGGCAGGTCGCTGAAGTCCTCGGAGCCGAGCAGCGGCTCGGCGGGTGCGTGGGCCTCGCCGAACGCGGCGTCGAACGCCTCGGCGAGCCGGGCCGACGCATCCTCGTCGTTGATCGTCAGCGGCGCGGCGTCGCCGTGCTCGATCGTCGCGGCCGGGGCGCCCGCGACCTGGCACTCGCCCTGCACGATGCGCTCGATCGCGGCGAGCACGCGGCGCCGCACGGGCGCCTCGAAGGTGCGCACGTTGATCTCGAAGCGCGCGGAGTCGGGGATGATGTTCTGCTTCGTGCCGGCGTGGAACGTGCCGACCGTGACGACCGCGCGGTCGGAGGGCGCGACCTCGCGCGCGACGATCGTCTGCAGCCGCACGACCATGGAGGCCGCGAGCACGATCGGGTCGATCGTCTTCTCGGGCTGCGAGCCGTGGCCGCCGCGACCGTGCACCGTGACGATGAGGTGGTCGCTCGCGGCCATCACCGGGCCGCCGCTCAAGCGCACCTCGCCGGCCGCGCCGGGCATGACGTGCTGGCCGAGCGCGATGTCGATGCCGCCGGGCAGCAGCGCCCGGAGGCCCTCCTGCATGCCGCGGGCGCCGTTGATGAGCTCCTCGGCGGGCTGGAAGACGGCGACGATCGTGCCCGACCAGTCGTCCTGGTCGGCGAGCACGCGCAGCGCGCCCTGCAGCGAGGCCATGTGGGTGTCGTGGCCGCACGCGTGCATGACGCCCGTGACCTGCCCCTCCCACTCGTCGGTCGCGGTGGAGCGGTAGGGCACCTGCTCGACCTCGGTGACCGGCAGGCCGTCCATGTCGGCGCGCAGCAGCACCGTGGGCCCCTCGCCGCGGCGGAGGATCCCGACCACGCCGGTCGACTCGCCGACGCCCTCGTGCACCTCGAGGCCGAGCTCGCGCAGCAGCTCGGCCATGCGAGCCGCCGTGCGGTGCTCGCGGTTCGAGAGCTCGGGGTGCGCGTGCAGCTCGCGGTAGAGGTCTTCGATGAACGGGCGGTGGCGCTCGAGGGTCATGGCGTCAGCGTAGTCGCGCCGGGTGCCGCCGAGGCGGCCGGCGGTAGGATGGGAGCAGCTGTGAGGAGAGCCGTGACCGAGACTTCCGGGCCCTCGCAGGGACTGCACCCCTGGCACCTCCCTGCGATGCGAGCCGTCCCCGCGCTCGTCGTCGGGCTGCCGCTGCCGTTCGTGCAGCTGCACTCGGCGCTCGTGGGGCTCATCGCGCTCGCGGTGCTGCTCGCCGGCACCGCGCTCGCGCTCTGGCTCGGGCGTCGACTCGTCCCCGCCGCCGCGGGCGGCTGGCCCGCCCTCGTCGCCGCCTGGTCGGCCGTGATGGCCGTCGTCGCAGCGGTGCTCGCGGTCGCGCTGCCGACCGAGACCGCCTTCGGCCTCGCCGTCGCGGCCTGGGCGCTCCCGGCCGGCGCGCTCGAGCTCTCCGGCTGGTGGCGGATGCGCGACGCGACGGTTGCGCGCACGCTCCGGCTCGCGCGCGACTGGCGCGCGGTCGCGGTCCTCACCCTCGTCCTCGGCGTCGTCTTCGCGTTCACGCGCGACGCCGTGACCCTCACCGGCCTCATCGGCGCCTACGCCGTGATCGTCGGCGTCTACCTCGCGCTCGCGGCGCTCTCGGCACGACCTGCGCGCGCCACCACCGAACCCGAGCGGAGCGACGCATGAGCGACCCCCTGAACCCCGGTCCGCAGCACGGCGGGCCCGTCCAGCCCACCCGCAAGCAGCAGCTGAAGCCCTTCGAGTACCTCGCGTTCGCGGGCGCCGCCGGCCTCTTCATCGGCCTCATCGTCTTCATGACCGTGCGCGACGTCGTGCTCGCCCTCATCTTCGGCGGTGTCGCCTTCATCCTCACGCTGCTGCTGACGGCGACGCTCATGCTCGCCGTGAAGCCCAAGGGCCGCGCCTCGGCCGACCTCGACAAGCGCGACGGCTTCGAGGCGTGAGCCGCGCGGCGCTGCTGACCGCCGTCGCCCTGACCTCCAGCGCCGTCGTCCTGCTCGCGGGCTGCAGCGCGACCGGTCCCGCGGCACCGCCGAGCGCCGCTGGCCAGGCGGACGGCCAGGCCGACGGCCCGCACCTGCGCGCCGAGGGCCTCGCCTTCGACCCGGTCGCGCACGACGTCGACCCGGATGCCGAGTGCGAGGGGCGCGGGGGCCGAGAGGCGCTCGCGGTGCTCGACCGCGCGGCATGGCCAGAGCTCGGCGTGTCGGCCGGCGACGCGGTCATGCGCTGCGGGAACGCCGACGGCGCGGGCTGGCGGCACATCGCCGACGGCCACACCGGCGACTTCGGCGAGCTCGCCGAGCTCGTCGACGCCGAGTGGGAGGACGTCGCGTGGTTCGCGATCGACCGCGCCCTCGAGCAGCCGACGCGCGTCGAGGAGTACCGCGAGGACATCCTCAACTACGACGTGCTCGTCGAGCACGTCGACGGCGGCGAGACGACCCGCTCGTGGATGGTGACCGTCGGCGTGGGCCTCGGCTCCGGCCAGGTCATCACCGCGTTCCCCGACGAGCAGCGCTGAGCGCGCGGCCTGCGAGTGCCGCGGATCTCGCCCCTACCGTCGGCGTGCGCGCGGTGCTTCACTGACGCCACCACGATCGCGACTCGAGGAGGAGGCGCGCGATGAAGACGGAGCACCAGCCGCACACGATGATCGACATCGCCGGGCTCATGCATGCGGCGCGGGCGGAGGCCCGTCGGGTGATGGAGGCCTCGAATGGCGATCTCATCAGCGACCACGAGGCGGTCCTCGACCGCCTGCAGGCCGCCGAGCTCATCGACGGCGACGAGGCGCGCACGCTGCTCGAGCTCTACCGGATCGGCTTCGAGGCCGGTGAGGGCAAGGCCGATGCGCAGCGCGCGTTCTTCGAGTCGAGGAGCATCTACGACCGGATGGCCGCGAGCGGCACGACGAGTCCCGTGGCGCTCGTCGTCGCCTCAGCCGCGGTCGGCTCGTTCGAGGTCTCGCCCGGCGACGACGGATCCACGACCGTCGCGATCGCGCGCCAGAGCTACGGCTCGAGCCTCGCCGGGATCGGCGCCGGCATCGGCGCCATGATCGGCGGACCCGCGGGCGGCGCCCTCGGCGGCGCGATCGGCGGGCTCATCGGCGGCATCGTCGACGAGAAGAAGGACAAGAAGAAGACGTAGCGCCGCGGTCTGCGGCGGCTGGGCGTGGATCGCGCTCGTCGTGAGGGCACGGTCGAGCCCTCGGTGCCGTTCCCGCTCTCCGGCTGGGTGGCGCCGCTGCAGCCGTAGCGCTCGGCGCCTGCCACGATGGGGTCATGCGCGATCTCGTCGACGTCGACTGGCTGGCCGAGCGTCTGGGCGAGCCCGGCCTCATCGTCCTCGACGCGAGCATGGCGCCGCCCGGCACCGACGAGGCGCTGCCGACCGAGGGCATCCCGGGCGCCGTGCGCTTCGACATCGACGGTCGCTTCTCGAGGCACGACGAAGCGGATGGGCTCGGTCCCGTCGGCGTGCACGACGCGCTCGCGCCCGACGACCTCGAGCGAGAGCTCCGGGCGATCGGCATCCGCGACGGCGACCGCGTGGTCGCCTACGACGCGGCCGGCATGTTCTCGAGCGCTCGCGCGTGGTGGATGCTCCGCGCCGCGGGCATCGACGCGGCCGTGCTCGACGGGGGCCTTCCCGCCTGGGTCGCGGCAGGGCATCCGCTCATCCCCGTCTCCGACAGCACCGGTCGGATGGGCGACGTGACGGTGCGATGGGATGCGTCGGCCTTCGTCGACGCCGACACCACGGCCTCGGCGCTCGCGGAGGGCGACGCGGCGGTGCTCGACGCGCGATCGCCCGCGCGCTTCCGCGGCGCCGAGCCCGATCCGCGCCCGGACGTGCGCGCGGGCCACATGCCGGGCGCCCGATCGCTGCACTACGCGGCGCTCGCTCCCGGCGGGCGGCTGCTGCCCGAGGCCGAGCTCGCCGCGCGGCTCCGCGAGGCGGCGGGGGAGCAGCGCGTCATCGCGAGCTGCGGCTCGGGCGTCACCGCGGCCGTCGTCGCGCTCGCCGCGACCCTCGTCGGCCGCGACGCGACGGTCTACGACGGCTCGTGGGCGGAGTGGGGGCGTGCCGACTCGGGTCGCCCGATCACGACCGGCGCCTGACCGCGCGGTATTCTTTTGAATCATTCACGATAACTGCTACGGTGGGGATGTGAACGAGACGGATGTCGAGCTGCTGCGCGAGCGCGGCCTGCGGGTGACGCAGGGCCGGCTCGCGGTGCTCGACGTGCTCGGCCGCATGCCGCACTCCGACGCGGAGGCCGTGCACCGCGCCCTCGCCGACGCGGGCCACGGCACCTCGGTGCAGTCGGTGCACAACGTGCTCGGCGACCTCACGGGAGCGGGCGTGCTGCGTCGCTTCGAGCCCGAGCGCTCGCCCGCGCGCTACGAGCGGCGCATCGACGACAACCACCACCACGCCGTGTGCTCGCGCTGCGGCAAGGTGGAGGACGTCGACTGCGTCGTAGGGGAGGCCCCGTGCCTCCACGCCGACGCGCCGCCCGGGTTCACGGTGCAGGCCGCCGACGTCACGTTCGTCGGCCTGTGCGCCGAGTGCACGGGCACCGACGGCTCGAGCGCCGTCGCCTGACGGCACGCGCGCACCCGGGCGACGGAGCCCATCCACCACCGCTCGCGCGGCTCGACCGCGCGCGCCCCACGATCTCCACCAGGCCCAGCAGGACGAGAAGGACGGAACACCGCATGACGAAGCCCACCACCAACAGCGTCGGCACCCCGATCGGCAGCGACGCGCACTCGCAGAGCGCCGGCGCGAACGGCGTGATCGCGCTCACCGACCACTACCTGGTCGAGAAGCTCGCCCACTTCAACCGCGAGCGCGTGCCGGAGCGCGTGGTGCACGCCAAGGGTGGCGGCGCCTACGGCACCTTCGTCACGACCCACGACGTGTCGCAGTACACGCGCGCGGCGCTCTTCCAGCCGGGTGTCGAGACCGAGATGCTCGCGCGCTTCTCGACCGTCGCCGGTGAGCAGGGCAGCCCCGACACGTGGCGCGACCCGCGCGGCTTCGCGCTCAAGTTCTACACGAGCGAGGGCAACTACGACCTCGTCGGCAACAACACGCCCGTCTTCTTCATCCGCGACGGCATCAAGTTCCCCGACTTCATCCGCTCGCAGAAGCGCCTGCCCGGCTCGCACCTGCGCGACAACGACATGCAGTGGGACTTCTGGACCCTGAGCCCCGAGTCGGCGCACCAGGTGACGTGGCTCATGGGCGATCGCGGACTGCCGAAGACCTGGCGCCACATGGACGGCTTCGGCTCGCACACCTACCAGTGGATCAACGCCGCCGGGGAGCGCTTCTGGGTGAAGTACCACTTCAAGACCAACCAGGGCAACGAGTTCCTCTCGCAGGCCGAGGCCGACCAGCTCGCGGGCAGCGACGCCGACCACCACATCCGCGACCTCTACGGCGCGATCGAGGACGGCGACTTCCCGTCGTGGACCCTCTCGGTGCAGGTCATGCCCTACGAGGACGCGGAGACCTACCGCTTCAACCCGTTCGACTTGACGAAGGTGTGGCCGCACGGCGACTACCCGCTCATCGAGGTCGGGCAGATGACGCTCAACCGCAACCCGGAGAACTACTTCGCCGAGATCGAGCAGGCGGCGTTCAGCCCCGCGCACTTCGTGCCGGGCATCGCGGCGAGCCCCGACAAGATGCTGCAGGCGCGCATCTTCAGCTACGCCGACGCGCAGCGCTACCGCATCGGCGTCAACCACGCCGAGCTGCCGGTCAACCGCGCCCGCACCGAGGTGCACTCCTACGACAAGGAGGGCTCGATGCGCCACGGCTTCGGCTCGCCCGCCGCGCCCGTGTACGCGCCCAACTCGTTCGGCGGCCCGGCGGCCGACCCCGCCGCCGCCGGCGACGACCGCGGCTGGGAGAACGACGGCGAGCTCGTGCGCTCGGCCATCACGCTCCACCCGGAGGACGACGACTTCGGTCAGGCCGGCACCCTCTACCGCGAGGTGCTCGACGAGCCCGCGCGCGAGCGCCTCGTCGCGAACATCGTCGGCCACGTCGGCAAGACGCGCGTGCCGGAGATCCGCGAGCGCGCGCTGCAGTACTGGACGAACGTCGACGCCGACCTCGGCGCGCGCGTCGCGGCGGGACTGACGCCCATCACCGAGCCGCGCACGTCGCTCGCGTCGGAGCCGGTGCGCACGCCCGCGGTCTTCTAGCCGCTCACGCTCGAGGCCCGTGCCGGTTCCGACCGGCGCGGGCCTCGCGCGTTCCGCCCACCAGGGGCGGGAGCTGGCGCGCTGCGCGCGAGCTCAGTCGCGCTCGCCGATCGCCGCGACCACGACCTCGACGCGGTCGCCGCGGTACTGCAGCTGCAGGTGGTCCTCGCCGACGCGGAAGCGGTCGGCGTCCTCCGACTCCCAGATGGGCTCGCCGAGCAACGCCCGCGCGTCACCCCTCGTCGAGTCGCTCGTCGCTCGGGTGCATGCCGAGGGCGTCGAGGTAGGCGCGGATCTCGCCCGTGACGCTCACGGCGCCTCCCGCATCACGGTGACCTCCTCGACCCGGTCGTCGGCGTAGCCGAACCGCACGAAGTACGCGCCGTCGATCTCGAACCGGTCGGCCTCCGCGTTCGACCACTCGGGCTCGCCGAAGCGCTCGAGCACCTCCGCTCGCGTCGCCGTGCCCGAGAGTCCCTCGATGAGCGAGTCGGCGGCGGGGTGCGCGCCGCGCCCCTCGGCGGGCTGCGTGTAGAGGAAGACGGTGTCGAGCGCGCCGTCCTCGAAGAGGAACTCGCCGAGCCCCTGCTCGGCCGTCAGGTACGTGCGCTTCGAGGGGCCGACGTCGAACTCGCTGCGCTCGACGGGGAGGCCGACGAGCGTCATCGCCCGCAGCACTCGCTCGTCAGTCACGGGCTGGCCGAGCGCACTCGCCATCGTGTGCAGGTCGCCCGCGATCGTCATGCTCCGCCTCCGGTTCGGTCCGGGTCTGTCGGCATGCCGCTTCAGGGGCGCAGCAGCGACTTCACCGCGCGGCGCTCGTCCATCGCGCGGTAGGCCTCGGCGGCCTCGTCGAGCGGGAGCTCGAGGTCGAAGACGGCGGATGCGTCGAGCTCGCCCGAGAGCACGGCCGGCACGAGCTCCGGCAGGTACCGGATCACGGGGGCCATGCCGCCGCGGAGGCCCACGTTGCCGCGGAAGGCGACGCGCCACGGCACGGCCGCGCCGTGCGGGACGCCGACGAAGCCGACCGTGGCCCCGGGCCGGGCGGCCTCGAACGCCGTCGTCATCGACTCCTCGGTCCCCACGCACTCGAGCACCGCATCCGCCCCGACGCCGTCCGTGAGCTCGAGCACCGCGGCGACAGCGGCGTCGCCGCGCTCCGCGACGAGGTCGGTCGCGCCGAACGCGGTCGCGAGCCGCTGCCGCTCGGGATTGCGCGAGAGCGCGATGATGCGCTCGGCGCCGAGCCGCTGGGCGGAGAGCACGCCGCAGAGCCCCACGGCGCCGTCGCCGACGACGACCGCGGTCGAGCCGGGCGTCACGCCGGCCGAGACGGCCGCGTGGTAGCCGGTCGGCAGCACGTCGCTCAGCGCGAGCACCGCCGCGTGCCGGTCGGGCGAGGGCGCCTCGTCGAGCACGAAGCACGTCGCGTCGGCGTTCGTCACCCGGGTGAGCTCGGCCTGGCCGCTCGCCGTCATCGCGAGCTCGACGCATCCCTGGGTCTGGCCCGCCCGGCAGTGCACGCAGCGGCCGCAGCAGTGGTTGAAGGGCACGATGACGAAGTCGCCCTCGCGCACGCGCTCGACTCCGGCGCCGATCGCCTCGACGACGCCGATCGCCTCGTGGCCGACCGTGCGCGGCTCGGGCACGTCGTTGACGCCGCGGTACGACCACAGGTCGGAGCCGCACACGCAGCCCGCGACGACGCGCACGATCGCGTCGGTCGGGCGCTCGATCGTCGGGTCGGCCCACTCCTCGACGCGGATGTCGCCGGGCGCATGCAGGATCGTCGCTCGCATGCCCTCAGCCTGGCACGCGCGGCTGAGTGCGCCTGGCTACGGCAGCCGGTCGACGAGCTCGCTCGCGAGCCCCGTGTAGGTGTGCGGCGTGAGGCGGCGCAGCCGCTCCTTCGCGCCCTCGGAGATGTCGAGGCCGTCGACGAACGCGACGAGCTCCGCCTGCCCGACGCGCTGGCCTCGCGTGAGCTCCTTGAGCTGCGCGTAGGGGTCGTCGATCTGCGACCGGCCGGCGAGCACCTCGGCGCGGATCACCGTCTGGATCGCCTCGGCCAGCACCTCCCAGTTGCCCTCGAGCGCGGCGTCGAGCGCCGCGTCGGAGACGGCGATCTCGCCGAGCCCGCGCCGCAGGTTGTCGAGCGCGAGCAGCGAGTGGCCGAGCGCGACGCCGATGTTGCGCTGCGTCGACGAGTCGGTGAGGTCGCGCTGCAGCCGGCTCGTCACGAGCGTCGCCGAGAGCGACTCGAGCAGCGCCGACGCGATCTCGAGGTTCGCCTCGGCGTTCTCGAAGCGGATGGGGTTGATCTTGTGCGGCATCGTCGACGAGCCGGTCGCGCCCGCGACGGGGATCTGCGTGAACGCGCCGAGCATGATGTACGTCCACACGTCGGTCGCGAGGTTGTGCAGGATGCGGCCGGCGTGCGAGATCGCGCCGAAGAGCTCGGCCTGCCAGTCGTGCGACTCGATCTGCGTCGTGAGCGGGTTCCAGGTGAGGCCGAGCGAGGCGACGAAGGCGGATGCCGTGGCGGGCCAGTCGGCGTCGGGCTCGGCCACGACGTGGGCCGAGAAGGTGCCGGTCGCGCCCGCGAACTTGCCGAGCACCGGGGAGCCCGCGATGCGCGTCGCCTGCCGCTCGAGCCGCCAGGCGACGACCGCGAGCTCCTTGCCGAGCGTCGTCGGGGTGGCCGGCTGCCCGTGCGTGAGCGAGAGCATGGGCCGGTCGCGCTGCTCGAGCGCGAGCTCGCGCAGCCGATCGATCACCGCGCGGAGCCCCGGCAGCCACACGTCGTGCACGGCCGCGCGCACCGTGAGCGCGTAGGAGAGGTTGTTGATGTCCTCGCTCGTGCACGCGATGTGCACGGCTTCCGAGAGCCGCTCGAGCCCCAGGTGCGCGAGCCGCTCGCGCACGAGGTACTCGACCGCCTTGACGTCGTGCCGGGTGACGGCTTCCTTCTCGGCGAGCCAGTCGATCTCCTCCTGGCCGAAGCCCGCCGCCCACTGCCGCAGCGCATCCGCCTGGCTCGCGTCGACCGGGCTCGCGCCGAAGAGCCCGTGCTCGGCGACCCACAGCAGCCACTCGACCTCGACGTGCACGCGCGCGCGGTTGAGGCCCGCCTCGGAGAGGTGCTCCGAGAGTCCCGCGACCTGCCGCTGGTAGCGGCCGTCGAGCGGCGAGAGGGGCTGGGCAGGAATCGTCATGGGGCTCCTTCAGGCGCGGAGGGCTGGCTGGATCTGGCGGAACAGCCGGCCGACCGCGATCTCGATCTGGCGGAGGACGGTGCCGAAGAAGGCATCCTCCGAGTAGTAGGGGTCGGGCACGTCGGGCACGGTCGCGTCGGGGTCGAACGACAGCAGCAGCCGGATCTTCGAGCGCTGCTCCTCGTCGCGCGCGAGCGAGCGGAGAGCCCGCTCCTGCCCGCGGTCGAAGGCGATCACGAGGTCGAAGGTGTCGAGCCAGTCGGCGCTGAACTCCTTCGCGCGGTGGGCGCGGGCGTCGTAGCCCGCGTCGACGAGGGTGCGGAGCGTGCGCGCGTCGGCCGTCTCGCCGACGTGGTAGTCGCTGATGCCGGCGCTCGCGACGAGCAGCCGGTCGGCGAGCCCGTGCCGCTTCGCGAGCTGCTCGAAGACCGTCGCCGCCATCGGCGAGCGGCAGATGTTGCCGGTGCAGACGAAGCAGACGCGGAAGCGCGTCGCATCAGCGAGCTCCCGTTCGATCGTCACCCGCCCATTCTGGCGGATGCGGCGCACCGGCCGCGCGGGCGCCGCCGGTTCTCCACAGGCGAGCGCTCGCGCCGCCCGAGCGGCAGGTCGCGGGTGCCATCGTGCCGCCCACGGCGGAGGGAGCGGCGATGACGATGACGACGGATGCGGCTGCGGCGGCCATGCGCGCTCGCGCGGTCGACGAGGCACGGGCCGCGCAGCACGCGGTGCGACGAGCGCGGGCGCGGCTGCGCGACGCGGGCGACACCGTCGTGCTGCGCGGGCAGGGCGATTGGCTCGGTCCCGCCCGGGAGGCGTTCGACGAGCGCTGCCGTCGGCTGCGCGAGCGGCTCGCGGCCGAGGAGCACGAGCTCGCGATGCTCGTGCTGTCGATCGAGGGAGCGCTGTGAGCGCCGGCACCGCGACCAAGGCCTCGGCTCCGGTCGCGTGGGACAGCACGGTGACGGGCGTCGCCTGCGCACGGCTCCGCGAGGCGGAGTGGCGCGTGCGGGGTGCTGCGCTCGCGCTCCGCTCGGCCCCCGATCTGCGGCTCTCGGCGGCGCCGGGCGTGAGCGTCGCCGCCCTCCGCTCGTGCGCGGCGGAGCTCGAGCTCCGGCTCGACGCGGCGGAGGCGCTCGTCGTCGACCTCGAGCGGCTCCACGACGACACCATGCTCGCCGGCCGCGCGTACGAGCTCGCCTCGGATGCCGTGCTGCGCGCGGTCGAGGAGCTCGCCGGCGGCGCCGCCTACGCGGCGGGCGTCGGCGCGCGAGCGCTCGTCGGCGCGGCCTTCGGTGCCGCGCTCGGCACCGTCGGGCTGTGGGGCCCGGCGCTCGCGGCCGGTATGGGCGGCGCGCTGCTCGTCGGCCTCGTCGCGGTGCCGCTCGCCGCCAGGCTCGCGGCGCTCCACCCCGCGCAGGCCGCCGCCGTCACCGCGCTCGCGGAGCGCGCCGGCCGAGCCGTCGACCCGTTCCTCGCGCAGGCGTCCGCGTTCTGGGATCGCACGGGCGAGTCGCTGCTCGCGAACCCCGCGTTCGTGACGGCGCTCGCGCTCGCGGTCGAGTCGAGCGACGAGGCGCTCGCGGGGTTTCTCGGGGTGCCGGTCGGCACGGCCCGCGCGATCGAGTCGACCGTGGGGCAGGACGAGCTGCTCGCGGGGCTCGTCGGCGGCGCCGTGATCGCGACCCGGGTCGGGGGCGGCGTGCGACCCGTGCGGGTCGCCGCCCTCACCCCGTCGACGCCGCCCCGCGCGCCGGTCTCGACGCCCGCCGCCGCGATGCGGGTCATCCGGGACCAGCCGGGACAGGTGTCGATCCACGAGCACCGCATGCCCGACGGCTCGCGCCGGTTCCAGGTGTTCGTCGATGGCACGCAGGACGTCGGGCTCGACGACCTCGCGAACGTCGAGAACGCCGCCTCCTCGCCCCGCGCGCTGCTCGGCTCGGATCGAGCGGTGGTCGAGGCGATGGAGGCGGCCGGCATCGGTCCCGACGACCCCGTCGACGTGTTCGGCTACTCGCAGGGCGCGGGTGCGGTCGCGAACGTCGCGGCGAGCGGTCGCTTCCGCGTCGAGACGGCGCTGCTCGTCGCCGGACCGGTCGCGACGGCCGAGCTCCCGCCCGGCGTCGCGGTGCTGAGCGTCGCGCACGAGGGCGACCTCGTGGCGGCGAGCGACGGCATCACCGACGGTGCGGGCCCGACGACCGTCCTGCTGGAGAGCGCGGGGGGCCACGGTGCGGGCGCCCTCGCCCGCCACTCGCGCGCCGAGTACCTCACGACCCTGAAGACGACCGACGACTTCGTCGTGGCGCACTGGCAGCAGCACCTGGGCGAGGCCACCGCGGGCGGTCGCGGGGTCGCCGCCCACGACGTCGCGCTTGAGCGGGGATGATGCGCCCGTGCCCAGCCGACATCGGGGCGCGCTCACTATCGTCGACGCGTGGACGAGCAGCGATCGCCCGAGAGCCGGCAGCAGGCCGAGACCCGGCAGGCCGAGACCCGGCAGCCCAGCGTCGTGGTGGTCGGGCACGCCGCTCGCGATCTCGTGCTTCGCGCCGAGGCCCTCCCGGAGCCTGGCGGCAGCGCCGTCGTCGCGGAGCGCATCGAGCGCCTGGGCGGCAAGGGCGCCAACATCGCCGTCGGCGTGCGGCAGCTGCACCCGAGCGCCGCTGTCGCGCTCGTCGCGGTGCTCGGCGACGACGCCCCCGGCGAGTCCGGCCGGCGCGAGGCGGTGGCCGCCGGCATCGACGTCGCGCACGTCGCGCGGCGCGGCGACACCGCGCTGCTCGTCGACGTCGTGACGGGCGAGGGCGAGCGGCGCCTGCTCGAGCACGTCACGCCGGAGTCGCAGCTGACGCCCGCCGACATCGACGCCGCCGAGGCCGCGCTCGCGGACGCCGACGTCGTCGTGCTGCAGCTGCAGCAGCCCGCCGACGCACTCGTGCGCGCGGCGCGCATCGCGTTCGAGGGCGGCGCGCGCATCGTGCTCGACGGGGCGATCGAGGGCGACGAGCGCGACGAGCTGCTCTCGGTCGCCGACGTCGTGCGCGCCGACGCGGAGGAGGCGGCGATCCTCACGGGCGTCGAGGTCGCCACCCGCGACGATGCGCGCGGCGCCGCCGGGGGACTGCTCGGCCGCGGCGCCCGCGTGGTCGCGCTCTCGGTGCCCGATGACGGCGACCTCGTCTCCTGGCAGGGCGGCGAGCGGTTCCTGCCGCACGTCGAGCAACGGGCCGTCGACCCGACGGGCGGCGGCGACGCGTTCGTGGCGGGCATCGTCGCCGGCCTGCTCCTCGACGCTGAACCCGGCCGGATCGGCGAGATCGCGTCCCGGGCGGCCGGCTCGACGGTGCAGCGACTCGGCGGGCACCCAGAGCTCTCCCCAGCAGCGCTCTCGCCCCCGGAGCAGGCGTGACGGGGCCGCTCGGCTTCGACGTCGCGCCGTGGAGCCTCGGCCTGCACGGCGTCGACGTCGACCGGCTCGCGCACCGGGAGTCGCTCTTCGCGCTCTCGAACGGGCACATCGGCTGGCGCGGCAACCTCGACGAGGGCGACCCGCGCGGCGAGCCCGGCAGCTACGTGAACGGGGTGTTCGAGGAGCGGCCCATGCCGTACGCGGAGGAGGGCTACGGCTACCCGGAGGTGGGGCAGAGCGTCGTCAACGTGGCGGACGGGCAGCTCGTGCGGCTCCTCGTCGACGACGAGCCCTTCGACGTCCGCTCGGGCACGCTCTCCCGGCACGAGCAGCGGCTCGACCTGCGCGCCGGCACGCTCCGCCGCGACGTCGAGTGGACCTCGCCGGCCGGCCGCGCGGTGCGGTTCACCACCGAGCGGCTCGTCTCCTTCACGCACCGCTCGATCGCCGCGGTGCGCTGCGTCGTCGAGGCCGTCGACGCCCCCGCTCGCATCACGCTGCAGTCCGAGCTGCTCGCGAACGAGGGCCTCGAGGACGTGCACCCCGATCCGCGCGTGCAGGACGCGCTCGAGCGGCCGCTCGAACCGGTCGGGCACGACGCCCGCGGCGCGGCCGCGACGCTCCTGCACCGCACGCGCGAGAGCAGGCTCGGCATCGCCGTCGCGATGGACCACGTCGTGGGGAGCACGAGCGCAACCTCGCCCTCGATCTCGACCGACGCATCCGCCGATCTCGCCCGCACCACCATCGGCATCGAGCTGCAGCCGGGGGAGCGGCTCGAGGTCGTCAAGCTCGTCGGCCACGAGTGGTCGGCCGGTCTCGCGCCGGCGACGCTGCGCGCCCGCGCCGAGGCGGCGGTCGACGACGCGCTGCGCGAGGGCTGGGCGGGGCTCGCCGCAGGCCAGCGCGCTCGGCTCGACGAGCACTGGGCGTGCGTCGACGTCGAGATCGACGGCAGCCCGCGGCTGCAGCAGGCCGTGCGCTTCGCGCTCTTCCACGTCTTCCAGTCGGCGGTGCGGCTCGAGCTGCGCTCCGTGCCCGGCAAGGGCCTCACGGGCAAGGGCTACGAGGGGCACACCTTCTGGGACTTCGAGGCGTTCGTGCTGCCGGTGCTGACGTCGACCCTGCCAGAGGCGGCCGCGCAAGCGCTCCGGTGGCGGCACGCGACGCTCGACCACGCGAGGGAGCGAGCGGCGCACTTGCGGCTCGGCGGCGCGACCTTCGCGTGGCGCACGATCGACGGGCGCGAGAGCTCGGGCTACTGGCCGGCGAGCACGGCCGCGTTCCACGTGAACGCCGACGTCGCGGCCGCGGTGCTGCACTACGTCCGCTCGACGCGCGACACCCGGTTCGAGGGCGAGGCGGGTCTCGAGATCCTCGTCGAGACCGCGCGGCTCTGGCTCTCGCTCGGCCGCCGCGATCCCGAGGGCGGCTTCCACCTCGACGGCGTGACGGGGCCCGACGAGTACTCGGCGCTCGTCGACGACAACGTCTACACGAACCTCATGGCGCGGCGGAACCTCGAGGGCGCGGCGGCCGTCGCGCGCCGGCACCCCGATGTCGCCGCGCGGCTCGGCGTCGCCGACGACGAGATCGCGGCGTGGGAGGCGGCCGCCGCGGCGATGGTCGTGCCCTTCGACGAGCGCCGCGGCGTGCACCCGCAGGCGGCGCGGTGGACCGAGCAGGCGCGCTGGGACTTCGAGGGCACGCGCGCCGACGAGTACCCGCTGCAGCGGCACTTCCCCTACGTCGAGCTCTACCGCAAGCAGGTCGTGAAGCAAGCCGACCTCGTGCTCGCCCTGCTGTTCGCGCACGACGCGTTCACGATCGACGAGAAGCAGCGCGCCTTCGCCTACTACGAGGCGCTCACGGTGCGCGACTCGTCGCTCTCCGCCGTGCCGCAAGCCGTGCTCGCCGCCGAGCTCGGCCACCTCGAGCTCGCCGCCGACTACCTCGCCGAGGCGGCGACGATCGACCTCGACGACCTGCAGGGCGATGCGGAGGCGGGGGTGCACCTCGCGTCGCTCGCGGGCGTGTGGCTCGCGATCACGGCGGGGTTCGGCGGCATGCGCGAGGGGGAGGACGGCCTCTCCTTCGCGCCCCGGCTGCCGCCCGGCATCACCCGGATCGCCTTCGGCATCCGCGTGCACGGCCGCGTGCTGAAGATCGAGATCCAGCCCGAGCAGTCGACCTACCGGCTCGAGGACGGCGACCCGGTGACGGTGCGGCACTTCGGCGACGAGCTCGAGCTCACGCCCGGCGAGGCGATCAGCGCCCCGACGGCGCCGCTCGTCGTGCGGGGCGAGCGGCCGACGCAGCCGCGGCACCGGGCGCCGCGGCCGTTCCGCGAGGCGCTCGGCGTCCCGCGGTAGGCGCCCCTACCTCTCCCGCGGACGCTCCTTGCCCACCACGGGCCGCATGACGATCGTGATGAGCCACGTGAGGAACGCGATGCACACCGCCGCGAGCATCCCCCACCAGAACGACTCGACCCGGATGCCGAAGCCGACGGCCTCCGAGATCCAGTGGACGATCATGAGCAGGAAGGCGTTCACGAACAGCGCGACGATCCCGAGCGTGAGGATGTAGAGCGGGAACGCGACGATCCGGATGAGGTTGCCGATCGTCGCGTTGATGACCGCGAAGACGAGGGCGACGCCGAGCGTCGTGAGCGCCACATGCCACCACTCGTCGCCAAAGGGCACGATCTCGATGCCCGGCACGAAGAGCGTGACGAGCCAGATCGCGATCGCGGTGAAGACGACGCGCAGCAGGAATCGCATGCGGCCGATTCTTCCACCCATATCCCAGCGGGGCGTCGACGCTCGCAATAGCCTGAGGCGGTGACCGTGCGACTTCGACCCGAGATTGCTGCCGTCCCGCCGTACCAGCAGGGGCGACCGGCCCCCGAGGGCGGGTTCAAGCTCTCCAGCAACGAGAACCCCTTCCCGCCGCTGCCGGCGGTCGTCGAGGCGGTGCAGCGCGAGGCGGAGCGGGTCAACCGCTACCCGCGCCCCGGCTCGCCGCAGCTCCAGCAGCAGCTCGCCGAGGAGCTCGGCGTCGACGCCGAGCGCATCCTCATCGGCGACGGCTCCGCCTCGCTCCTGCAGCAGCTCATCCACGCGGTCGCGGGCCCCGGCGACGAGGTCGTCTACGCGTGGCGCTCGTTCGACGCCTACCCGCTGTTCGTCCGCACGGGCGGCGCGACGCCCGTCGAGGTGCCGGTCGACGCCGACCACCGCCACGACATCGCCGCGATGGCCGATGCCATCACCGAGCGCACGCGCGCCGTCATCGTCTGCAGCCCGAACAACCCGACCGGCACGATCGTGAGCCCCGCGGAGCTCGAGGCGCTGCTCGAGCGCGTGCCCGAGGACGTGCTCGTCATGCTCGACGAGGCCTACATCGAGTTCGTGCGCGAGCAGGTCCCCGACGGCCTCGCGCTCCAGCGCGAGCACGAGAACCTCGTCGTGCTGCGCACCTTCTCCAAGGCGTACGGCCTCGCGGGCCTCCGCGTCGGCTACGCCGTCGGCGACCCCGCCGTGCTGCGCGGCGCCGACCTCACGGGCGTGCCGCTCTCGCAGACGGCGCTCGGCGCCGCGGCGGCGCTCGCGGCGCTCGAGCACCGCGACGAGACGTTCGGCCGCATCCAGCAGGTCGTCGAGCATCGCGACGCGCTGTGGCAGCGCCTCGTCGACGAGGGCGTGCCGGTGCCGCGACCGCACGGCAACTTCCTCTGGGTGCCGTCGCGGCCCGGCCAGGAGGACGCCATCCACGACATCCTCTTCGACCACCTCCTCGTCGCGAAGGTCTTCCCCGAGGGCACCCGCATCTCGATCGGCGAGCCCGAGGCCGACGAGCACGTCGTCGCGGCGGCGAAGGCGATCCAGGCGCTCCAGTGACCGGCATCCAGCCCATCCGCCTGCTCGACGAGGCGGGCGACGCGGTCGTCAGCGACGAGAACGAGCAGTGGCGGGCGATCGCCGACGAGCTCTCGACCGACGACCGGCTCGCGATGCACGGCGAGATGCTGCGCACGCGTCGCTTCGACATCGAGGCCGGCCACCTGCAGCGGCAGGGCAAGCTCGGCCTCTGGGTGCCGTCGCTCGGGCAGGAGGGCGCGCAGGTCGGCGCCGCGTGGGCCGCGAGGCCGCAGGACACGCTCTTCCCGAGCTACCGCGAGCACCTCATCGCGCTCCACCGGGGCGTCGACATGCTGCAGATCATCGACATCTTCCGCGGCGCCGCGCACGGCGGCTGGAACCCGACGGAGCTGCCCGGCATGCGCATCTACTCGCTCGTGATCGCGACGCACGCGCTGCACGCGACCGGCTTCGCGATGGGCATCGGCCTCGACGGCGCGAGCGGCACGGGCGACCCGGCCACCGACGAGGCGGTGATGGCGTTCTACGGCGACGGCGCCGCGAGCCAGGGCGATGCGAGCGAGGGGCTCGTGTTCGCCGCCAGCTACGACGCGCCGATCGTCTTCTTCGTGCAGAACAACAAGTGGGCGATCTCGGTGCCCTCGACCCGGCAGAGCCGCTTCCCGCTCCACGAGCGCGCCCGCGGCTTCGGCCTCGAGTCCGCGTGGGTCGACGGCAACGATCCGCTCGCGTCGTTCGCGGTGTCGAGGCGGATGCTCGACGAGGCCAGGCAGGGACGCCCCGGCTACGTCGAGGCCGACACGTACCGCATGGGCGCCCACACGACGAGCGACGACCCCACCCGCTACCGATCGCGCGACGAGGAGGAGGCGTGGGCGCGGCGCGATCCGATCGCGCGGCTCGCCGCCCATCTCCGCTCGCTCGGCGTCGACGATGTGGCACTCGTCGAGCAGGACGAGCGGGCCGCCGACGAGGCGGCCGACTTGCGCCGCCGCACGCTCGAGGCGCCCGCCGCCGCGAGCGACGACATCTTCGACCACGTCTACGCCGAGCCGCATCCGCTCGTCGCGGAGCAGAAGGCGGCGCTCGCGGCGTTCGAGGCATCGTTCGGGAGCGACGCGTGAGCGCCGGTGAGACGATGCCGATCGCGAAGGCGCTGAACTCGGCGCTCCGCGAGGCGATGCGCGCCGACGACAAGGTGCTGCTCATGGGGGAGGACATCGGCCCCCTCGGCGGCGTCTTCCGCGTCACCGAGGGGCTGCACGCCGAGTTCGGCGACCGCCGCGTGCTCGACACCCCGCTCGCCGAGTCGGGCATCATCGGCACCGCGATCGGGCTCGCGATGCGCGGCTACCGCCCCGTGATCGAGATCCAGTTCGACGGCTTCGTCTACCCCGGCTTCGACCAGATCGTCTCGCAGCTCGCGAAGATGCGCGCCCGCCACCGCGGCGCCGTCTCGATGCCGGTCGTCATCCGCATCCCCTACGGCGGCCACATCGGCGCCGTCGAGCACCACCAGGAGAGCCCGGAGGCGTACTTCGCGCACACCGCGGGCCTGCGGGTCGTGAGCCCCTCGACCGCGAACGACGCGCACTGGATGCTGCGGCAGGCGATCGAGAGCGACGACCCGGTGATCTTCCTCGAACCGAAGGCGAAGTACTGGACGAAGGGCGAGGTGATCGACGCGCCGACCGCGGCGCTCCACGACGCGGTCGTCGCGCGAGAGGGCACCGACGTGACGCTCATCGGCCACGGCGCGATGGTGCACGTGCTGCTGCAGGCCGCCGAGATCGCCGCCGGCGAGGGCACGAGCTGCGAGGTCGTCGACGTCCGCTCGCTCTCGCCGATCGACTGGGCGCCGCTCGTCGCCTCAGCGGAGCGCACCGGTCGCGTCGTCGTCGCGCAGGAGGCGCCCGGCCACGCGTCGGTCGGCTCCGAGATCGCCGCGACGATCGCCGAGCGCGCGTTCTACTCGCTCGAGGCGCCCGTGCAGCGGGTGTCGGGCTTCGACACCCCGTTCCCGCCCGCGCAGCTCGAGGACGTCTACCTGCCCGACGCCGACCGGGTGCTCGCGGCCGTCGACCGCGCGCTGGCCCACTGACGGAAGGACCTCCCATGCAGGAGTTCAGGCTCCCCGACCCGGGCGAGGGTCTCACCGAGGCCGAGATCGTCCGGTGGCGCGTGCGCCCCGGCGACACCGTCGCCGTCAACGACGTGCTGCTCGAGGTCGAGACGGCGAAGTCGCTCGTCGAGCTCCCGAGCCCCTTCGAGGGCACGGTCGAGGCGCTGCTCGTCGAGGAGGGCCAGACCGTCGAGGTCGGCACCCCCATCATCCGCGTCGCGGGCGGCGATCCCGACGCGGTCGACTCGGGCAAGCCGACCGAGCAGTCGGTCGAGCCGGATGCGTCCGGTGGCGCGGTGCTCGTCGGCTACGGGGTGCGGGGCGGTGCCGAGACTCGCCGCCGGAAGCCGCGCACGGTGCAGGATCCGCCGGCGCACGCGGCGCCCGCGGCGGCGACCCCGGCTGCCGGTCCCGCGGCGGTGCCAGCGCCCGCCGCCGCGGTGCCGGACGGACCCGCGGCGCCCCGCGACGCATCCGCTCCCGTGCTCGCCAAGCCGCCCGTGCGGAAGCTCGCGAAGGACCTCGGCGTCGACTTGCGTCAGGTGACGGCGACCGGCCTGATCGGGGACGTGACGCGCGACGACGTGCAGCGCGCGGCCCAGGCGGCGACGCCGGCTGCCGCGCCGGCCCCCCGCGCCGCGTGGACGGGCGGCCGCGAGGAGCGCATCCCCGTCAAGGGCGTGCGGCGGGCGACCGCGCAGGCGATGGCGCAGTCCGCGTTCACGGCGCCGCACGTGTCGGTGTTCACGGAGGTCGACGCGACGCGCACGATGGAGCTCGTGAAGCGGCTCAAGGCTTCCGAAGGCTTCGCGGGCGTCAAGGTCTCCCCGCTGCTCATCATGGCGAAGGCGATCCTGTGGGCGATCGAGCGCTCGCCGCAGGTGAACTCGACGTTCACGCCCGAGGAGCTCGTCGTGCACCGCTACGTGAACCTCGGCATCGCCGCCGCGACGCCGCGCGGGCTGCTCGTGCCCAACATCAAGGACGCGCAGGAGCTCTCGCTCGTCGACCTCGCGCGCGCGCTCGAGCGGCTCACGCTCACGGCGCGCGAGGGTCGCACGGCCCCGGCCGACATGCAGCACGGCACCTTCACGATCACGAACATCGGCGTCTTCGGCATGGACACCGGCACGCCGATCCTCAACCCGGGCGAGTCGGGCATCATCGCGCTCGGCGCGATCCGGCAGAAGCCGTGGGTCGTCGACGGCGAGGTGCGGCCGCGTTGGGTCACGACCGTCGGCGGCTCGTTCGACCACCGCGCGGTCGACGGCGACGTCATCAGCCGCTTCGTGGCCGACGTGGCGTCGATCCTCGAGGAGCCAGCGCTCCTCGTCGACTAGGCACGTGCCGCGCGATCGCCTCGATCGCCTCGAAGGGGAGGATCCAGACGACGCGGTCCCCGGTGTGCCTGAGAGGATCGGCTCGTAGGCGTAGGCGAAGGCGAGCGAGAGCGTGACGGTGGGTGCGATGGTCCCGCCGCGGGACCTCCGGCCCTGCCGCAGCCGCGCCCGCCGCGGGATGGTGCAGGGCATGCAGGAGATCGCCACGACCGCCCCGCGCTGTGCCGGACGACCCCGACGGGAGCACGAGATGCACGAGAAGGTGATCGTCGGCGTGACGGATGCGGCTGCGTCGCGGCGAGCTGTGGACTGGGCTGCCGACAGGGCGGCCGGTCGCGGCGACGGGCTCGAGCTGCTCGCGATCGTCGGCGGTGACCTCGGCGAGGGTGACGTCGGCGACCACGCGGTGGAGACGACGCAGGGCATGCTGGATCGCGAAGCCGAACGCGTGCGCGCGCTCGGCGTCCCCGTCGAGGCACGGGTCGGCCGTGGCAAGCCGGTCGAGCGGCTCAGCGAAGCCTCCGGCAGCGCCGTGCTGCTGGTGATCGGCAGCGACTACCGCGGCCCGGGGTCGGGACCGGCCTGGGGCACGCATGGGATCCGCATCATCGCCGGCGCGCACTGCCCGGTCGCCGTCGTTCCCGACTTCGACCTCACCGGCCGGAGCGGGGTGATCGTCGGTGTCGACGGCTCAGAGCCCTCCGAGCGCGCGATCGCATTCGCCGCCGCCGAAGCGGATCGGCTCGGCGAGCCGCTCACGGCGGTCAGCACCTGGGCTCCCATCGTGCTCCCGCGTCACATGCGGGCCTATCCGGAGGACTACTTGCGGAACCTGCAGCAGCTGACCGAGGAGGCTCTCGGGATATCCGTCGCCGGCCTGTCGCAGCTGTACTCCGACCTGCACGTGCGGCGCGTGGTGGAGCGCGCGCAGAGACCGGGCACGGTGATCAACCGGCTCGCCGCGGGGGCGCGGCTCACCGTCATCGGTTCGCACGGCCGTGGTCGGGTCGCCCGCTTCCTCCTCGGCTCCGTCAGCGAGCAGGTCCTCGTACGACTCGCCGCGACCACGGTAGTCGTGCGCTGACGGTGTCCCGTTAGCGGGGGTCGTGCGAGCGGGCGACCTCGACGCCGAGCTCGTCGGGCTCTCGCCGGCGGTCGCCGCGGGTCTTGAGCAGGCTCGCGACGGTGGCCGCCGCGATCGTGCCCGCGATGAACAGCAGCGACAGCCAGATCGGGATCTCCGGGATCACCGTGATCGGGTCGCCGCCGTTGATGAACGGCAGCTCGTTCTTGTGCAGCGCGTGGATGAGCAGCTTCACGCCGATGAAGGCGAGGATGACCGCGAGTCCCTGCGCGAGGTAGACGAGGCGCTCGAGCAGCCCTCCGATGAGGAAGAACAGCTGGCGCAGACCCATCAGGGCGAAGGCGTTCGCGGTGAAGACGATGTACGCCTCGCTCGTGAGGCCGTAGATCGCCGGGATCGAGTCGACCGCGAAGATGAGGTCGACGAACCCGATCGCGACGATCACGAGCAGCATCGGCGTGACGAAGCGCCGCCCATCCTTCACGACGGACAGCCTGTCGCCGTGGTAGTCGTCACTCACCGGCAGCACACGGCGCACGGCTCGCATGAACCTGCCGTCCGCGGGGTTGGAGTCGCCGTGCGCGAACGCCTGGCGGTAGGCGAGGAAGAGCAGCAGCGCGCCGAACGCGTAGAACACCCAGGAGAAGTTCTCGATGAGCGCAGCTCCGACCGCGATGAAGATGCCGCGCATGATGAGCGCGATCACGATGCCGATCATCAGCACCTTCTGCTGGTAGATCCTCGGCACGGCGAAGCTCGTCATCACGATGAGGAAGACGAACAGGTTGTCGATCGACAGCGCCTTCTCGGTGAGGTAGCCGGCGAAGTACTCGCCGCCGTACACCCAGCCCGACACCATCCCGACGCCGACGCCGAACACCAGCGCGAGGCCGATGTAGAACGCCGACCAGCGAGCCGATTCGGCGATGCTCGGCTCGTGCGGCTTGCGCACGTGCGCGAAGAACTCGTAGACGAAGAATGCGATCGTGACCGCGATCGTGATGAACCAGACGAGCGGAGTGAATCGCCCCGGGTTCAGTGGAGGGCGAGTTCTCCCAGCATCGGCTGAGGCTGGGAGTTGATCTCACGGTAGTACGCGTTCTCGGCTTGGATCGGTGTGAGGTATCCGATCGAGGAGT